>PLSB01000056.1:0-9522 GCA_003165005.1 Acidobacteriaceae bacterium
CAACTATGGGTGGGACATCCTCCGACAGGAGGCAGTTCTTAACAAAATTGGTTTTAGTCATGCTATGAAAAGGAGGCTAATTGTGACTAATGAGATCAGCGAGAGAGCATATCCTCTTTGCGTGGCTCGATCAAGGTCAAACCGGCGATATTTACTGTTGCTTTTTGTCGCCACATGTTCCACATTCATTCTCGTTGGCTTCATTTCGTTTAGGCTAGCGGAAATTGCCGCTGCGGTGGTTGCAGGCGTCACCCTTCGACAAGCTCTTAGAACATATGTTTTTCGCGCGGTATTTACGGATGATCGCATTGAATACACTACGATGTTGGGGGTCTGGCATGGTCTCGAGTATTCCAATTTAATTGTGTCGGAGGATCGAGGTCAATCCATTACGATTATTGGCGAAGATATTATGGGAAAGGGCACAACAATTCACCTTCTGAAGAGCGACGGGAACTTTGAACAGGTTTTGGCCTTTCTGCACAAGAAAACGTCTAACTGAGTCGATTGGGCAGGTCTGGGCAGTCGAGAACTTAGGTTTCCAATGTATGAAACATGGGTAATCTGAGGCAGATGGCCCGTCATGAGAACTGCAGAAAGCCTTAAAAAGCTGTGCCCCGTTCATCGCGTTGTTTTGTTCGCGATGAGCGGGCGGGGCAGCGGGTTTCGGAGTGGAACGGGTAGTGTCCAGAGTTTTTCGCACTTTCGTTCTTTGTCATTCTGTTGGAAGGTTGTTGGGTTGTGGTTGTTTTGCTTCTGGCCCCCATGGGGGCCAGAAGCAAANNGCCGATTGGCCATCGGGGAACGCGCCCACTACTCTCGTTCGTCGCCGGATCTCCCGCATCAGCCGCTCCAGCGGATTGTTGGTCCTCAGGCAGCGGCGGGTGGCGCACCCGCACTTGGATTTGGTTGGGAATAGGCTACAATGCCCACCCGAACATGAGCAGTGGTTCAAGTGGCGGCTCATCGGGATCATCGGGAGGCGGACACTAAGTCGAGAAAACCGAGCATGAAATCAAAGACATTTTCCTATTTGGCATTGGTCGGCTTAGCTTCCTGTCTGGTATTGGTCGGTTTGTCGTTGCGTGCCGTTTCGAATTGGTATGGGGCTTACAGATCGTATATATCCAGTCGCAAGTTGCTTCCAATGAAAACGGCCGATGTGCGGCAAACGTTGGAGAAATGTTCGAGCGAACCGGAAATCCAAGCAGAGGTTGACAGCCTATTCGTCCGGTTTGGTGACAAGGATTGGAAGCCTCTTGATGACGCGGACTTTTCAACGACACCGGGCCTGGCTCGAATTGGCAATGCCCTGAGCGTCGACCCACTTTGGGATATTATGCCGATTGACCCTAATGAAATCGGTGTGCCAAGTCACATGCGACTTCGGTTTGGTCAACATTTTCACTATCAATACATCCTGTTTTTCCGAACGGGTTCCGACCTGTCCTCAATCAAAGCTCCTTTTGAGCAGGTCACCAACAATGTGTATTTCAAACCTTGAACCCTGGCAGGAAACCCGGGACAGACGGGACGTTATCTGATATTTCGTGAGCGGTATCTGAACCCCATCCTGTGCATTGGCGGGTGGCGCACTCTTGAGTTAGCGATACAGTGAGGGTGCCCCATCCTTTCCACAGCCTCATCGTGGAAAGGGTGGGAGACCACGAACCCCATCGGTCCGTTTTCACGAAAGCGACGCCCGAAGGCACTCCGAGCTACACTCTCGATCCGGTCGGCAACCGGGCCTCCGGCCTCTCAACTCTTGGAGGAGTTCCTTTCGAGTCCTCAAGCTGCCCCTGAGTGTTCATGGGCCCTCGGCCCACTGAAGGGGATGAAAGTCGTCTCAGTCCGGCCTCGGATTCGCCCCAGAGGGGCGACCGAGAATAGCCTATAGCATTTTCGGAAGATGAATTTCAAGCTAGGGCCTGTTCACACTTGTGTTGGCCACCAGTTATCCGCTCGTAACGGAGGGAGCAGGGGTCTTTAGACCCCTGAATGGAAGCAAGTTTACAGAGGGCTTCAGCCCTGGAGGGGGTATTTCGGGGCTTCTTGGCCGACATGGCCTGTTTCGGCCGGACAAATGAAAGGCCCGTGGCTAAAGCCCCTCCAATTGAGACCGATTTTTAGGGGTCTGAAGACCCCTGCTCCCTCCAGAAAGGCAGGTCGAGTCCTCGGGAAGGGTAGTGTGAACAGGCCCTAGCTCCGGCCTTCCCCGAAAAGCGACGGCATGGGTTGGCCTTGTAACAGGGCACGACTTTAGTCGTGCCGCAAAGTGCCCCAATATCAACGAGGGCTTTAGCCCTTGCCAATTGCTTGAGCGCCCACATCTGCCACCTGGTCAGGCACACGCCGTTCGCCTGAGCAAGATTGATATTCATCTTCCGAAAATGCCGTAGGACAAGCCCGCGCGACCGGGGCCCCCTACGAACGATTTGTGCTCGCTGGGGTGGGATCAGCGGGCGCTGTCCTGGGAGAGCAGTGCGCAATCGACCGCGCCCCGGAGGGCCGCCCGAACTCTTCCACCTGATTTTCGAGAGGGCGAGGCCGAAGGGAAAAACGGGGATCCCGGTGGCAATGACAGACCCCGGCGAAAATGACAGTTGACAAATCTCCATCCGTCGATATTAATTATATCGTTAGTTAATTACGGACGGAACCGAACTGTTGCAACGCACGGCGCACAAGCCGAAACGCAGCCCCGGACGTCCCGCCGGCATCGACGGCGACGCGCGCGCGCTTTTGCTCAATGCGGCCACGGAACTCTTCGCCGCGCAGGGCGTGGCCGCGACCAGCTTCGCCGCCATCGCCAAACGTGCGGGCCTGACGCCGGCCATGATGCACTACTACTTCAAAGACCGCGAGCATCTGCTCGATTGCGTGGTGGAAGAGAAGATTGCGCCGCTCATCGCTTCGGTGTGGAGTCCCGTCGAGCGCGGCGCGACGCCCGAAGAGCTGATTCGCGGCATCGTCGAGCGCCTGGTTGCTGGGATCGAGCACAACCCGTGGATTCCCTCGACATGGATGCGCGAGGTGCTGAACGAAGGAGGCCTGCTGCGCGGCCGCGTGCTGCGCAGATTGCCTTTCGAGAGAGTGCGCATCCTAAGCTGGGCCGTGGCGCGCGCGCAGATCAAGGGTGAAATTCAGGCCGGCGTCGATCCCGTGCTCATCGTCTTCTCCATGCTCGGCCTGGTGATGCTGCACCTGGCCACGGCGCCCTTTTTCGCCCAGGCCTTTCATCGCAAAGAGCCGAGCCCGCAGGCCATCGGCCGCCACATTACCGCCCTGTTGCTCGACGGGCTGAAACCCTCGGTCAGAAAGCCTCGTAAGAGGAGATGAGATGGGAGGAAATTGTGCCTGGAGTTGATTGGATGCATCGTCTCAGCCGGTCGAAAGACGCGCTGCAGGGGCTAAAGCCCGGAGATTCCTGCGACTCTTCCGGCACGACTAACGTCGTGCCCTTTCACGGTTCCATTGGCGCAACGGGGCCTACGAGACTCCCATGCAGGCTCCTCGTCCTCCTAGGACCGGCCTTCGGAGTTGTAACGATGCTCGCGGGATGCTCACATGCGCCCGCAAACACGTATCAGGGCTACATCGAAGGCAAGTTCGTCTACGTGGCGTCGCCCCAGAGCGGCCGGCTCGATCGTCTCGCCGTGGCACGCGGTGAAACCGTTACCGCGGGCAAGCCGCTTTTCGCCTTCGATCGCGAACCGGAGGCCTCGGCGGTGCGCAACGCGCAACGCCTGCTGGAGAGTTCGCAGTCGCGGTTGAACGATCTCGAGACCGGCAAGCGTCCGCCGGAGATCGACGTGACGCGGGCGCAGTTGATGCAGGCGCTCGCCCAAAAGAAGCAGGCCGGCGAAATCCTGGCCAGCGACAAGAAGCAGTACGCGGCGGGCGGCATTGCGCAGACTGACCTCATCACCGCGCAGGAGGCGGCGGACGCGAGCGCGGCCCGCGTGAAGGAGCTTGAAGCCGATCTCGCCGTCGATGCGCTGCCCGCGCGCGACCAGCAGATCAAGGCGCAGCAGAACCAGGTCGCGGCCGATCGCGCGTCACTCTCCGAAACAGAGTGGCGGCTCGATCAAAAGAGCATCGCCTCACCGCGTCAGGGCCTGGTCTTCGACACGCTCTATCGCGAGGGCGAGTGGGTCGCGGCCGGAAATCCCGTGGTGCAACTGTTGCCGCCCGAAAACATGGAAGTCCGCTTCTTTGTTCCCGAGACCATCGTCGGCAAGTTGAAGGTCGGAGAGAACGTCCAGGTGCATTGCGACGGCTGCGCGGCTCAAGTGCCTGCCGCCATCACCTTCATCTCGCCGCAGTGCGAGTACACGCCCCCGGTGATCTACAGCAACGAGAACCGGTCGAAGCTCGTCTTCATGATCGTCGCCAAGCCGCCCGGCGAGAAGGCAATGCTGCTGCATCCTGGCCAGCCCGTAGAGGTGACGGTCGAATGACTGCGCCTGCCAACGCGGAATTCGCGATCGACGTGCGCGGGCTGAACAAGCACTACGGCGAGAAGCACGTGGTGCGCGATGTTTCGTTGCGCGTGCGCCGCGGCGAGATCTTCGGCTTTCTGGGACCGAACGGCAGCGGCAAAACCACCACCATCCGCATGGTCTGCGGCCTGCTCAAGCCCGACTCCGGCAGCGGTACCTGCCTGGGCTACGACATTGTGCGCGAGCGCGCCGAGATCAAGCGCAATGTCGGCTACATGACGCAGAGATTCTCCTACTGGGACGATCTTTCGATTATCGAGAACCTCGATTTCGTGGCGCGCATGTACGAGATCCGCGATCGCAAGGCGGCCGTGCGCCGGGCACTCGAAACGCTCGGCCTCGCGTCGCGCGGCCGCCAGCTTGCGGGCTCGCTCTCCGGCGGGTGGAAGCAACGCATGGCGCTTGCGGCCTGCATGTTGCACGAGCCCAGCCTGCTCCTGCTCGACGAACCCACGGCCGGCGTCGATCCACGCGCGCGGCGCGACTTCTGGGACGAGCTGCAGAGCCTGGCGGCACAGGGCATCTCGGTTCTGGTCAGCACGCATTATATGGATGAAGCGGTGCGCTGTCACAAGCTGGCTTACATCGCTTACGGAAAGCTGCTGGCGCAGGGAACGGCTGCGGAGGTGGTTGCGAGCCAGCACCTGACGACGTGGGCGATTTACGGCGGCCATCTCTCGGAGCTGCAGGACGAGTTGCGCCGCAAGCCCGGCGTGGAGCAGACGGTGACGTTTGGCGACGTGCTGCACGTGAGCGGAACCGATGCGGCACTACTGGGACGCACCGTGGCGACAGCGGCAAGCTCCAGCGGCCGCCGCGCCGAGCCGGTCGAGACGGGCCTCGAAGATGTCTTTATTTATTTGATGGGAAAGACGCAGGACAACGGCGGAGGCGCAGCATGAAGTGGATAGGCGGATTCTCGCGGGTGCGCTGGTGGAGCATCGTGCTCAAGGAGTTCACGCAGCTCAAGCGCGACCGGCTCACCTTCGCCATGATCGTGGGCATCCCGATCATGCAGACGGCGCTCTTCGGCTACGCGATCAATACCAATCCCAAGCATCTCGATACGGCCATCGTCAGCGCCGACGACACCGGCATCACGCGCAGCTTCATCGCGGCATTGCAAAACTCCTCGTACTTCAAAGTTGTTGCCACGCTGCCCAGCGAAGCCGCTGGCCGCGAGGCGCTGGCGCAGGGCAAGGTGCTGTTTGTCATCAACATTCCCGCGGGATTCACGCGGCAGCTTCTGCGCCACGAGCGGCCCTCGCTGCTGATCGAGGCCGACGCCACCGACCCCACGGCCACCGGCAGCGCGCTGGCCGCGGTCAGCGGAATTGCGCAATCGGTGGTTCAAAGAGAGATCACCGGGCCGCTCGCCTCGCTCGCCAGCAGCCCTCCGCCATTCGACGTCAGGATTCATCAGCTCTACAACCCCGACAACATCACGCAGTACTTTGTGGTGCCGGGACTGACGGGCATGGTGCTCACGCTCACGATGGTTTTGATGACGGGCCTCGCCATCACGCGCGAGCGCGAGCGCGGGACTATGGAGAATCTGTTGGCCATGCCGGTGACGCCGCTCGAAGTGATGACCGGAAAATTGATTCCCTACATCGGCATCGGCCTCATTCAGGCCACCATCATTCTTCTTGCCGCGCGCTACGTCTTTCAGGTGCCCTTCTTCGGCAACATCGGCGCCGTGTATCTTTCGGCGCTCTTGTTTATCGCGGCCAATCTCACCGTGGGCATCACGTTCTCGTCGCTGGCGCGGAACCAGTTGCAGGCCGTGCAACTGGGTATCTTTTTCTTTCTTCCCAACATCATGCTCTCGGGTTTCATGTTTCCGTTCAAGGGCATGCCTGGGTGGGCGCAGGCCATTGGAAACCTGCTGCCGCTGACCTATTTCCTCCGGCTCATTCGCGGTATTTTGCTCAAGGGCAACGGCTGGGCCGATTCGTGGCCGAACGTGTGGCCCATGATGGTCTTCACGGTGTTGCTGATGTTCGTCGCGTCCATCACCTATCGCAAGACTCTGGATTGAGAGGCAAAGCTATGTGTTTGGCGAAGAATTCAAATTGGACGCGAGGGCACATTCAGGGGCTAAAGCCCCCGATTCTATCTGCCGATTTCGGCACGACTAAAGTCGTGCCCTTTCGCGGAATCAACTCTGTTGCTCTCACTCGAGCAGCGATCGCATCGCTTGCGCTCCCAATTCTCGCCGGCTGCAACATGGGCCCGAAGTATCAGCCGCCGACCGCGCCTGCCATCACCACCTACACGCCGCAGCCGCAACCGGCCCAGACAGCCGCGAGCGCCGGACCTGCGGGCGCGGCGCAGCAATTCGATGCCTCCGCCACGATTCCCGCCGCGTGGTGGACGCTCTTCCACTCGCCCGAGCTCGACAGAATGACCGAGCAGGCCTTGGCCGATAGTCCCACTTTGGCGCAAGCGGCGGCGCGGCTGCGCGAAGCCGAGGAGGAAGTGAATGCGCGCACCGGGGCAACAAAATATCCCACCGTCACCGGCAACGCCTCGGTCGAGAGGGAGCAGGAGAATCTCGCTGCGTACGGAATTCCCTTTCCCAATCCCTCGCCCTTCACGCTACTCAACGGATCGGTTGCCGTCTCGTATGCGCTCGACGTCTTCGGCGCCAACCGGCGCGCGATTGAAGGGCTCAAGGCCGAGCGCGACTACCAGAGCTGGCAGTTCGAAGGAGCGCGGCTCATGCTGGCCGGCAACGTGGCCGCGGCGGCCATCCGCCAGGCGGAGTTCGGCAAGCAGATCGAATTGACAAAGCAGTTGCTGGCCATCGACGAGCGCGAACTGGCGATCACAAAAGCGCGCAACCGGGCCGGAGGCGCGTCTGATGCGGAGGTCGAGAGCCGCAAGTCCACCGTGGCCGAAACCGAAGCCGCGATCCCTCCGCTCGAAGCCCAGCTCGACCAAGTCAATCATCAACTCGCCGTGCTGATGGGCAAGTCTCCCGCCGAAGCCGAGATTCCGGCGCTCTCGCTCGACGCGCTGCACCTGCCCGAAGATTTGCCCGTGAGCCTTCCTTCGGCTCTGGTGCGGCAGCGGCCCGACATTCGCGCCGCCGAGGCGCTGCTGCACCAGGCGAGCGCCAACGTCGGCGTGGCCACGGCCAATCTCTATCCGCAGATTGTGCTCTCGGCGAACGGCGGCGGCATCGGCACCAGTTTCGTCGCGGGCGGCGACATCTGGAACGTAGCGTCGTCGCTCGCGCAACCTATCTATAACGGCGGCGCGCTGCGCGCGGAAAAGCGCAAGGCCGAAGCGGCTTATGAGGAAGCGAACAGCGTCTACCGGCAAACCGTGTTGCAGGCCTTCGGACAAGTGGCCGACACGCTCACCTCAATCGAGCACGACGCCCAGACCCTCAAGGCGCGCAGCGATGCCGCGTCCGAAGCCGATGTGAGCTACCAGATTGCCCAAGGGCGTTCTCAGGCCGGAGGCATCAGCGAGTTGGCGCTGCTTGAAGCGCAACGCCAGCAACTGCAAACGGAACTCGACCGCACCACGGCCACGGCGGCGCGTTTCTCTGACTCCGCAACACTCTTTCAGGCGCTTGGCGGAGGTTGGTGGAACGCCGCGCCTGCTGCGACGCCGCGCTAGGTGCCAGGTGTCAGGTTTCAGAAACCCGATGTCCGGCCAGCCCTGACAGGATGACGCAGCAGCCCGCAAGCGTGTTCAAGGCGTGGGGAAACCCGCCCCGTTGGTGCGGACGTAGGTCATCGAACCATCGTTCGAGGTGGCGACGAACTGGTTAGGGTTCAGGAACCGGATGCTGCTGGTGGTCACCACGCCCATCGGCGCCGGCGGCGGGGCTGGTGTGCAGTTGCCCCCGACGCAGATCTGTTTCGGCGAGAAATCCTGCCACTTGTAGCTCAGCGTGCCCTGCGCGGGGTTGAACTGGTAGACACCCGTGAGCATGAAGCTCATTCCCATGCGATTCTGGGTCGTTGACTGGATGCGACCGTTGGCCGTCAAGCTGGTGGTGATCATTATCCCGCCCGGCAGGTTCCAGTTCACCGTCGCAGACCAGGTGCCGACCAGGGCCTGAGACGACTGCGCCTGGGGCTGCGGCGGATGCGATGGAAGCTGGGCCGGTGGGCTCAATGGCGCCGCCGCCGGATTCGGCGCGGACGGTCCGCAGGATGCCAGGGCCAGCGCGCCCAGCAGCGGAAGTAGGTTACGGATCATATCGCCCCCGAAACAGCAGAATTCGAGTCTCCACTTTAGCAGATTTCAGTAGCCGTTTCGGGGCGGCTGTGCCGTGACTTTCCGATGCCGTCCCTGGCGGTGCGGTGGCCAAGCAGCGATGCGCGGGCCGGGAGGCCCGCACTACAGCCGGTCAGCCACCCCAGCAAGCCAGAAGCAGGCTTGCCGGGGACCCCGGTCAGCCACCCCAGCAAACCAGAAGCAGGCTTGCCGGGGACCCCGGTCAGGAGACCGGCGCTACACGGGCACGGCGCAGCCTTCATTCCATGAATCAGTTTTCCGTTGGCTTGGTGATGTGGTCGACCACGAGGTTGGGCACGGATTCGTGCACAGCTTCGAGCTTGAGCCCTAGCTGTTCTTGCACCGCGGTGAAAATCGAGGGCCAGCTATCCGGATCGCGCTCGGACCAGTCGCGGCCAAACTGAAGCGTGTAATTGCAGGTGCCGGTGAGGCCGGTCTTATCGACGACGGGCGCTTCTACCATCGAACTCAGGGCGGCGGCGATGGCCCGCATGGAGGCATTCGATCCGTCGAACTCGAGGCCATGCTGCGATCCATGCGCCTTGACGTCGGCGGGCGGCGGCGGTGGCGGCGCCCCTCCATTATCAGGAGGCGGAGGCACAGCCTGCATCTTCACGCCGCCTTTGTCCACGACAAGGTTGTAGATGGAGGTATTGCGCGTTTCAAGGTGCGTCTTGAGGCCGAAGCGCTCTGCCAGCAGCACGCGAATCGCGTTGCGCTTTTCAAGCCGGACCTCGTTCGCGGTGAGCCCGGCGAGCCT
>PLSB01000056.1:9545-22258 GCA_003165005.1 Acidobacteriaceae bacterium
TGGCATCCGGCGGCGGTGCAGGGCGAATGGTGGCAACGTCAAAGGTCAGCGTGGGCGTGTAGTTGGGTTCTTCCACGATGGGAGCCTGCGCGTGAAGACACAGGCCGCACTGGAAGACGAGAAGGGCTGCGAACAAACCGATATGTCGCTGAACGAAGCGGAACATGGGCGTAGGACTCCTTGTGGGAATGATACGGGGGAACGAACGGCCCAGTTCCCAAGAGACAGGGATCAGGGAACAGGGATCAGGGATCAGGGAACAGGGATCAGGGATCAGAGATCAGAGATCAGAGATCAGAGAACAGGGAGACGGCTATACCGCGCGCTCAATTTCTCTGGAAATTGGTGATTTGGAGCCCGTGGGGCTGAAGCACCGCGCTCCCTTCGTCGCGATCGATCCCATCTTCGCTTTTTATTCTCCTACCACAAGCCGGATGACCTGTCCAGTGGGGGAATCTCAGCAGTAAACCCTATATCTTGTGGTGTCTGGAGATTTCTCGCCTATTAGGCGGACTCGCTGCCGACTGCCCGGTTTTCCTCGACTTTCCACCGATTTTTTGCTTGGCGGAAGCAGAGAAGAGGGGTACTATCGACAGGAGTTGGTAATTTTTGGAGTTGATTGGAAGTTATTGGAACTGAACAACTGACTTGATTTTGGCTCCGATCAACTGATTTACCACAGCAAGTTTACTCCCGTTGGGGCCCAGGGAATCGGATTCCGGAAGCAAGAGCGGCTGGGGAACCAGGAGAAGCAAGGGACTCAGGGACTAGGGAAAAGGGACTCCCCGAGGCAGTGAGGGAAGCAAATGTTTCGTGGCAACCATCCAGCAAAGGTCGAGGAGAGCGGGCGGCTTAAGGTGCCGGTCCCGTTCAAGCAGTTGCTGGACGCCGCGAACATTACCGACCTTTACGTGACGACCGAGGACGGCGAGCGCGCCCAGATTTGGCCGCTTGACGAGTGGAAAAAGATTGAAGCGCGGCTGAAGAAGCACAGCGTCGGGAACCGTGCGGTCAAGAATTACCTCGATATGACGGGCTATCACGGCCAGGAAGTGAAGATGGACGCCCAGGGGCGGTTTGTGCTGTCGCAGATCCTGCGTAACAGGACGAACCTGGAGGGCGACCTGGCGGTGATAGGCAGGATCACGCATCTCGAGGTGGTCAGCAAGGTGCTGTTTGAACAGGCACTCCCGGCCAAGGTTCCCACGGAGGACGATCTCAAAGAGGTCGATGCCATCCTCTCCGCGGAGAGCGAAGATTAAGCCCCTCAGGGGGGCCGCATGACGCAGCCAAACGCACGCCATGTGCCGGTTCTTTGGGATGAAGCGTTGGATTTCCTCCGCGTGAGCCCCGTTGGGACCTACGTGGACTGCACGCTGGGCCTGGCGGGACATGCCGAAGGGATTTTGCGGCGGCTGGGACCCGAGGGACGGCTGATCGGTTTCGATCGCGATCCCGAGATGCTGGAACTGGCGAAGGCGCGGCTCAAGAAGGCCGCGGAAGAGATGGGCAGCCAGGCGCCGCGGATCGAGTTTGTGGGCGAGGCTTTCAGCCGCATCGGCGAGCACCTGGAGCCGGCATCGGTGGATGGCTTGCTGGCCGACTTCGGCGTAAGCAGTTTGCACTTCGACGAAGCGCGCAGAGGATTTAGTTTTCAGGCGGACGGGCCGTTGGACATGCGCATGGATACGCGCTCCGGGCCGACCGCCGGACAAGTGGTGAATGAGATGAACGAGCGCGAGCTCGCCAATCTCATTTACGAATACGGTGAGGAAAGGAGGTCGCGGACAGTCGCCAGAGCCATTGTGCGGGGCCGGCCGATCGCTACTACGGGGCAACTTGCACGGATCGTAGCATCGGCCGTCCCGCCAATGAAACACATTCACCCGGCAACGCGAACGTTTCAGGCGCTGCGTATCTTCGTCAATCAGGAATTAGACGAAATCCGGGCATTGTTCGAGGCCGCACCGAAGTTGCTTAAGCCCTCAGGACGGCTCGTTGTTATCAGCTTTCATTCTCTTGAAGATCGCATTGCGAAAGACAGTATCCGGGAAGGCGCGCAGCAGGGAATCTGGAAGATCCTGACCAGAAAGCCCGTGACTGCCGGCGAAGAGGAAATGGACCGCAATCCGCGCTCGCGCAGCGCCAAGCTGAGAGCGGCGGAAAGAACAAAAAGACAGGGACGTAGGGACTAGGGACGTAGGAGCGCCAGTACTAGCAGAACTGCGAGAATCGGCGCAAAGAGTTAGACGGAGCATACGCGAGTTTTTCAAGTCGGTTTTGCAATTGGGTTCCGGTGCTTTTCCAGTCCCTTTGTCCCTAGTCCCTAGTCCCTGTTCGACGAAGGAGAACCAACATGGCGGCATGTGCAACAACTTATTTCGAGACGGGCCGCGGCTGGGGCGCGCGCATTGCCGAGCGTAACGCGGAGCTGATGGCGCAGCAAGCGCAGCGCCGCCGCCGCGTGCGCACGCCGGAGTTCTTCGTCGCCCGGCATTTCGACAACACGCGCCTGGTCAAAACCTCCGATCCGGCGCGGGTGCGCGAGATGCGCGTGTTCTGCGCCGCCGTTGCCGTGCTCTTCTCGCTCATCATGATTTACGGCCTGCAGCACTTCTCCGCCATTGAGGGCAGCTACCGCGTGGAGAGCGAGAAGCAGACGCTCGAGCAGCTACGCGAGGAAAACCGCCAGCTTCACTTGAGCGAAGCCGAACTCACGCAGCCGGGGCGCATCGACCAGATGGCGCGGCAGCTCGGGCTCGCCCAGCCGCAGCCGGGGCAGGTGGTGTATCCCAGCAGCCGTCCCGATTCCGGCGCTCCTGCGCTGGCGCAAGTGGCCTCTCCTGCGCCTGCGGCGCAGTGAGAAACAGCTTTCAGCCATCAGCTCTCAGCTTTCAGTGCGGGGAAGCGGATAATGGATGGGCGCGTACAAACCCGATGCTGCTGATTTGCGAGGAGCGATGAGGCGGCACGATGAAGCTGAGAGCTGATAGCTAATAGCTGAGAGCTGCATTCAATATGCCGGCACCCGTTCAACCTATCCGCGGACGCGCTCCAACCACACGGGCGGTGCCTCTCAAGCGGTCGCGCTTCTGGATCGTTTGCCTGTTCTTTTTTCTGTGGGCCTGCGCCATCGCGGGCCGGCTCTTCTGGCTGCAAATCGTCGATCACCCGCAATACCTGGAGCGCGCGGCCAGGCAGCAGCAGCGCACCTTCGAGGTCGCTCCGCGGCGCGGCGTGCTTTACGATCGCAATCTCCGCGAGCTGGCCATGACGGAGCTCGCCGACTCCATCTACGCCGATCCCACCGAGATTGCCGACAAGCGCGCCGCCGCGCACACGCTCGCCGCCGTGGTGCACACCGATCCCGCGGACCAGCAGACGACCGAGGACCAGATCGCCGCGCGGCTCAATGCCGGGCGCAACTTTGCCTGGATCGCGCGCCGGGTTTCGCCGCAGGCCGCCGCTGCCGTGAAGGCCCTCAACATGAAGGGCATCTACTTCCAGAAGGAGTTCGAGCGCTTCTATCCCGACAACGAGATTGCCGCGCAGGTGCTGGGCTACGTGGGCGTGGACGACAACGGACTGGGGGGCCTGGAAGAAAAGTTCGATAGCGACCTGCACGGCCGGCCGGGCCTGATGTACATGGCCATGGACGCTCGCCGCAAAGTGCTGGGCTCTAGCGAGCGCGATCCCGAGCCCGGCCGCAACCTGGTGCTCACCATCGACGAAAACATCCAGTTCATGGCCGAGCGCGCCCTCGATCGCGCCATGGAAAGGACACAGGCGCTCAACGGCACGGTGGTGGTGGAGGACGTGCACACCGGCCAGATTCTGGCGCTCGCCATCCGGCCCACGTTCAATCCCAATCAGTTTCGCCACACCACGCCTGAGCTGCTGCGCGACCACGCGGTGAGCGACGTCTACGAGCCGGGCTCGACCTTCAAGCTGGTCACTTACTCCGCGGCGATGGACCAGAAGGTGGCCACGCCCGACGACACGATCGACTGCCAGGGCGGCAAGATCACCATCTTTGGCCGCACCATTCACGACAACCAGGGCGAACACTTCGGCGTGATTCCGGTGCACAAGGCGCTGGAAGAATCGAGCGACGTGGCCGCCGTCAAGCTGGCCATGAAGATCGGCTCCGGCAAGTTCTATCAATATATTCGCGACTTCGGCTTCGGCGCGCGCTCCGGCGTGGAGCTGCCCGGCGAAACGCGCGGCCTGCTCCGTCCCGTCAGCCGCTGGCAGGCTTCCTCGATCGGCTCGGTCGCCATCGGCCAGGAGATCGCCGTCACGCCCGTGCAACTGGTGGCGATGGTTTCGACCATCGCCAACGGCGGCGTGTATCTGCCGCCGCACGTGCTGATGCCGGAGCAATCGGGTTCCGCGACTCTAAACCAAAAGGCTGCCCCACCGCAGGTGGCCGCGCCGCAGGCGCCGCAGCCGCAGTTGACCGCGGCACCGGTGAAGCTCGGCGAAGATTTGCCGGACCCGCTTCCCTCGGGCGCGCACCGCGTCATCTCTACGCTGGCCTCGGCCGAGATGCGCAAGATGATGGAGGGCGTGGTGCTGTTCGGCACCGGCAAACAGGCGCAGCTCAACGGCTACTCGTCTGGTGGAAAGACGGGCACCGCGCAAAAGATCGATCCCGTCACGCACACCTATTCGAAGACCATGCACATCGGCTCGTTCGCGGGCTTTGCGCCGGTCAACAGTCCGGTCATCGCCGTGGCCGTAATCCTGGATTCGCCGAAGGGCGCCTACTACGGCGCCGATGTGGCTGCGCCGGTCTTCGCCGATGTGGCGCAGCAGGTTCTCGAATACCTCGGCGTGCCGCACGACATCGATCTGCGCCCCACGACGAGCGCCGGGAAAAAACAGCCGCCCGTGGCCGAAGACGATGCCGCGGCGCAGGGCGAGAACATCCAGGCGCTCTACGATGCCGCGAACGACCTGCCCAGCGACGATCCGCTGCACCCCGCGGCGAATGCGCCAGCCGCACCCGCGGCGAATGCGCCAGCCGCACAAACCGCGCAAGCCGCGCCTGCTCCGGCAAGCAACGTCGCGGCCAGCCCGAGTTCCGGCTCGCTTCCCGGCAACGGCGCTACGCAGACAGCGCAGCCGCCGGCGCAAGAAACACAACCGGCTCCGCATCCGGCTGGCGACAAAGTGGTCATCAACGACGGCGGTGAACTTACGGTGCCATTGCTTCTGGGCATGTCGGTTCGCCAGGTGATTGAAGCGGCGGGAAGCGCCGGGCTTGAAGTCGAGATCACCGGCAGCGGCACGGCGCGCGAACAGGCGCCCGCGGCGGGAACGAAGGTCCCGCCCGGGACGAAGATCGTGGTTCGCTGCGAGCGGTAGCGGTTGCGCTCACGCGGCGCCTGGAGCGGCGCCCTTTGGCGCGCGATGCTCCGAACCAGAGTTTTTCGACAGGTCCTTAAAGCCGCCTAAGCAATAGATCGACGTGGCAGCCTCGCCTGGAGGTGAACTGCAGGGTTCCGCCCAGTTGATGGGCAAGGCTCTGGGCAAGCTTCAGTCCCATCGACTTCAAGGATGCAACATCGAAATCCGCGGGAAGTCCAATGCCGTTGTCCTGAATGACCACGCGTACCGCCTTTCCCGCGCGGTGAGCGGAAACGGAGATCGTACCTTTCCTGCCTTCGGGAAAGCCGTGCTTGACGCAGTTGGAGAGCAATTCGTTGGCCAGCAGCCCAAAGGGAATCGCGTGTTCGAAATTGAGTTGAATCTCCTCGGCGTCCAGATGAAACTCGATCTGGCCAGGATGCATCGAATGGGACGCGATCGCTCCCTCGAAGATATCGCGCAGATAGCCGGCGAGCGGCAAACCGGCCAAGTTGGGCATCTGGTACAGCCGCTCATGCACGATGGCCATGGCCTTGACGCGGAGAACCATGGATTCGATGGCGGCGCGCGCTTGGCTTGGAGGAAGCGCCCGGACCTGCATTTTGAGAAGGCTTTGCACCACCTGCAGGTTGTTCTTCACGCGATGATGAATCTCGCGGAAGAGAACCTCCTTTTCCTGGAGCTGGCGGGCGACGATTTGTGCGCCGGCTTCTACCTCGGCATTCTTGCGGCGCAAATCCTCCATGCTGCCCTCCAGTTGCAAGGTCCGTTCTCGAACGCGAACTTCCAGCCCGGCCGTGAAATGCGCCTGCGCGTCTTCTACCTGCTTTTGCCGGGTCATGTCGCGGGCCACGCGAATGAAGCCGGTGAGGTTTTTTTCTTCATCCCTGACGGCAGTGAGAGAGCCGCTGGCCCAGAATTTCGACCTGTCGCGGCGCACTCGCCAACTGTCGGTCGCGCAAGATCCGTCGCGCGCCGCCTCGTCCATCTCCAGAAGCGGCATTCCGGCATCGGCCTCCTGCGGCGTAAACTCGATGGCATACTCCCGGCCCATCACCTCTTCGGCCTCGTATCCGAGAATGATGCGCGCGCCTGGGCTCCAACTGTTGATCCGCCCTTCCACATCCAGCGTGAAGATCTCGTATTCGGTAACGTTTTCCACGATGATGCGGAAGTGTTCCAGTTGGGCATTGCGGCTGCGCAACTCCTCCTCGGCGGCCTTGCGCTCGGTCATGTCCAACGACACAATGGCAAAACCGCGCAGCTCGCCGCTCTTGTCGCGGACGGCGGTTAAGGTCATCAGCGTCCAGGATTTTGTTCCATCCTTGCGCAGGCGCCATGCCTCGGTCCCGTAGCGGCCCTCGCGCGCCGCCTCCGCCAGCTCCCGCGCCGGCACACCCGCTTCCGCATCCTCGGGCAGAAAGAAGGTGGAGTAGTTTCGCCCCAGAATCTCCTCGGCTTTGTAACCCTTGCTCTGTTCCGCCCCCACGTTCCAGGTGACGATCCGGCCCTGGGTATCGAGCATGTAGATGGCGTATTCGGTCACGCCCTCGACCAACAGCCGGAACCACTCTTCGCCCTCCTGAAGCGCCAGGCTGTTCTCCCGCAGGTTCTGCGCAGTCTCCCGCAAGTTCTGCTCAGTCTCCCGCAGGTTCTGCTCCGTCTCCCGCAAGTCCTGCTTCGACTCCCGCAAGCCCAAAATGGCCGGTTGCGGATTCTGCTCGGCCTGTTGCGTGTCCAGGCTGGAGTTCCGCAAGTCCTGGTCAGGATTTTGCGTCTTTTGGCCAGGCCGTTGCAGGAAATGGCTGGCCTTGCGGGCATCCTTGCCGGAGTGCGGCACATCCTGGTCAGCCATTCGCGTGTCGCTGGACTCCCTTATGGACGGGGTGAACTTTCGGGTGTCCTGGACAGCCTCTCGCTGGTTCTGGCTGGCAGACCAATGCGTCCCCGGAAGCCACCCTGGGGCTGCGGGCTGAACGGGTAGAGGATTTTTTGTGGTGGACATGGTTCCCTCCAGTGTCCTTTGATTCGGGGATGCCGATGGCTTCATAGGCGATCTCCTGGCAAGGCATTCCGACCGAGATGCGACAAAGGTATGCTCTATGGAAATTTACAAATGTGCACATTTATACACTTGCAATGGGGATGCCAGAAGTCGTCCAAAATCAGGAATGGCGAGGGCGCATTTCCTGAAGTGGCATTCCCCGGCGGAGAGCGCAAGTTAAGGGAAGTTGTTTTCATCCTGGAATACACGGCTTTGAAGGATCGCTGTTCAAGCCTCGCCCTTTCAAAGCCGCAACCTTACGGCATTTTCACTGATGGTGCAAGGAAACTCCGTGCCCCATCCTTTTCACGTTCTCTGTGAAGAGGATGGGAAACCACGAAACCCGCCCTATAGGAATAGTGAAAATGCTTTAATTCACCGAGTGCGGCCGCCGTACGGCCACGAATGTGCCCGATTGCAGCATTTTATGCATCAAATCCTTCGCGATGCGCGGGTCCGGGTCCATGCTGAGCCCGGTCAGTGTGCGGCCGAGCAGGCTTTCCGCCTTCAATCCGGTCTCGTGCAACAGCGCATCGTTCACGCGCGCGATGCGGCCGTTTTCATCCAACTGCACCATCGCTGTGGGCGTCTGCTCGAAGGAGTGCGTCTCATCGAGCGTCTCCTCGATGGCCTGGGTGCGCACACGCTGCGCGGCATCGCGGATGGTGACCACAAACCCGTCTCGTTTGCCCTCATAATTAGCCAACTGCGTCAAGCTGATATCCACCAGCGTCGAACCGCCGCCTGGCTGGCTGAGCGTCCAGCCAAACTCCTCCAGCGGAGGGCCGTCATTCCGGTGCTCCGGCAGCATCGGAGCGCGCTGGTTGCCGACGCTCAGATCCAATATCTCCGTCATCAGCTTGCCTTTGGCCTGGAGCAGCGTCCAGCCCGAAAGCACTTCGGCGGCTGGGTTCATCAAAAGGACGCGGCCATCTGGGGAGAGCAGCAGAACCCCCTCACGCATCCCGTCCATGGTTCGCGCCATCTTATGGTGCGCCGCGTTCTGCCGCGCGTCCAATTTGGCTTTGTGCAGCGCCACTTGCAGCGTGGCCTTCAACTCGCCGCTCTGGAATGGCTTGGTCAGATACCCATAGGGCATGGTGCGCGCGGCCCGCGCAATCGTGGTTTCGTCGCTATAGGAGGTCAGAAAGATCGACGGAGTCCCATACAGGCTGCTGAGCAGCCGGGCGGTCTGAATGCCATCGATGTTGCCCACGATGCGTATATCCATCAGCGCCAGGTCGGGCCGGCAAGTGCGGATGGCCAGCAGGGCTTCATCGGCGCTCTCGGCTACTCCCACCACCTCGCAGCCCATTTGCGTGATCTCCTGATGCAGATCCAACGCGACAATGGGCTCATCTTCGACAATCAGAATTTTCCCCTTCATGGTTCCTCCCCGGTCCATGGTTTCTCGTGCGGCAATCCCGGAATCTTACGTGCTGCCGGATCGATGAATGCTTCCTTGGAATTCATGTCGGCGTAGTCCCTCAACTCATCGCGGGAAATAGGGGCAAGGAGTCCTGCTGGTTCCAATAAGGCACGGCCCGGCTCAAAACGGTACTTAGAAAAGTAAGTCAGGAGACTCCGTGGCAAAGGCTGGCGCCTGTAGAGATTGAAGGGCAGAAACAAAGCCATCCCCTTGTGTTTAAAAGAGAAGATGGAACCCGGGAAGGGTTCCATCCTTGTCGCAATTTGAGGCGATTTGGCTTACTTGGCAGCCATGGCGCTCATCTGCTGATGCAGCTCTTCGGGGGAGACATCGCGGACGTGCGTGGCCAGATACCAGCGATACCCGAAGGGGTCCCGAAGGCCGGAGGTGCGGTCGCCGTAGAACTGGTCGGCCAGCGGCCGAATCACCGTGGCGCCGCAAGCTTCAGCCTGTTTCGTGGTGGCGTCTACATCGGGCACGTAGACGTGCAGGGAGATGGGCGAGCCTCCGTAATGGCTGGGACCGTAGGCTTCCATCTTTGGTGACGCGTCGGCGAGCATGATGACGGAATCGCCAAGTTGCATTTCGGCATGAGCGATGCCGCCGTCCGGCCCCGGCAGGCGCAGCGTTTCTTTGGCGTTGAAAGCGCGGGCATAGAAGTCGATCGCCTCGCTCGCCCGGCCGTTGTCTACGACCAGGTAGGGTGTGACGGAGTGGTGTCCGTCGGGAATAGGCTTGACTGCAGGCATGGGGAAGACCTCCTGTTCTTGCCTTGCTGAGGTCCAGCCTACTCCTGCAAGGGCAGGCATTGAAATCCCTGGACGGGGCAGCCGCCAAAGGATGAGCAAACCCCGCCCAAGCAAAGCTTGGACGGGGCACCCGGCTTGAGAGTACAAAATTGAACCGTTCCCGACCGCATTTGTCCCCATTTTTAGGGAGTTTTCGTTGAAAACAAATTGGTTAACATCAAAAATATACCCCGCTGGGGTATGATTTTTTCTCTTTTATTTCGATTCCCAGGCCCCTTTGATGAGGTGAATCGGCCCTTTCCACGCTGTTCATACCAACATTGTGCGCCGGTCGAGGGTAGTTCCCGGCAAAAGGGAGAAACAAAAAGGGAGGAGCGGATTCGCGACGACTGGCCCTCAAAAGGACAACGAAGTTCTTATGATGCAAGCTGATACACCCGCTGGTTCCGAACAGCCGGTTTTCTTGCTATGGTCCGAGAAGCGTAATTTCGCAAAACTGCAATAGTACTTTAGTAATGTTCGGTCAACAATAGTTGTAACGCAGTAACACAAAAGTGGGCAAAATAGGCTACCTCTAGAGGCTGAGAAGCCAATCGGATTGCCGCCCTGTGTCTCGATCCGCGCCCGGGCGAAAGCCGCACGCGGTGTTCGCGGCGCGGCAATTCACAAAAAACACTGATCGGAAGGGAATGCCATGAAGACGGTAAAGGGAATTTGCCTCAACTGCGAAATCTGCCCGCTGTCGAGCCGGGAGGAAGTCATCACCGTTGATGCCGGCGATCCGTTTATTTGCCCGGTATGCAGGTCGGCGCTCAAAGAAGTGCAACTGCAAAAAGTCTCCCGGCAGAAGCAAGCCGGACCCATATGGGTGATGGTTGCGTTTTCGCTGGTAGCGCTGGCAGTGATTGTGTTTGTCCTCAGCGATTTCCACTTCCCGGGCAAGCTGCTGCCTGGATTTGGCGGCGTAGACGTAGCTGAAGCGCACGTTAAGGTGCTGCTGCGGCTCGCGGGCTCCAACACGATCGGCGAGAACCTGGGGCCGCAGCTGGCCGAGGCCTACCTGCGGGTGCACGGAGCGACGGACGTTTATGTCAAGGACGGAAATGGGCCCGATGTCAAGGCGGTCTTCGGCGTCCTGCCGGGCAGCTCCGATCCGGTGGAGATCGACATTGCCGCGCATGGATCGGCGACGGCCTTTACTTCGCTGGGCGACGGCAGCTGCGACATCGGGATGGCGTCGCGCCGCGTCAAGTCCGACGAAGCGGCCAAACTTGCCGCGCTGGGGACGATGACCGACGCGGCTAACGAACACATTCTGGGGCTGGATGGCATCGCCATCATCGTGAACCCGCACAATCCGCTTAACGAAATATCCAAAGACAAGTTGCAGCGCATCTTTGCAGGCCAGGACGATCGGTGGAAGAGCGGGGCCGTTATCAACGTCTATGCGGGCGACGACAGGTCGGGCACTTACGACACTTTCAAGAGCCTGGTGCTTGCAAGCAAGCCGCTGGCCAAAACCGCCAAGCGCTTCGAGGACTCGAGTGCGCTCTCCGATGCCGTGGCCAACGATCCCAACGGCATCGGCTTTATCGGACTGCCGTATATTCGCAATGCCAAGGCGCTGGCTGTCTCGGATACAGGAATCGCGCCGCTGCTGCCGACCCCGCTGACCGTGGCCACGGAAGACTACGCACTTTCGCGCCGGCTGTATCTTTACACGCCTGCCAACTCCGACAACCAGCGGGTACGCGACTTCGTCGAGTTCGCTACGTCGCGGGCCGGCCAGCAGGTGGTGGCTGCCAACGGCTTTGTCGCGCAGACGGTCCAGCAGGTGGCGCAGAAGGCGCCTCCGGACGCGCCGCCCGAGTACCGCAGCCTGACGGCCAACGCCGAGCGGATGCTGATCGATTTCCGCTTCCTTGCCGACGGAACAGAGCTGGACCGCCGCGCCTTCGCCGATCTGGACCGGGTGGTTGCGCAACTGGCGAAGGCGGGCAATGCGAACGTCCGGGTTCTGCTTTTCGGCTTTTCCGACTCCTCGGGCAGCCCGCTGGACAACCAAGTCCTCTCGCTGACGCGCGCACGCGCCGTGGCCGACGAGTTGTCCCGCCGTGGATTCACGCCGGCTATTGTCGGGGGCTTTGGCTCTGCGATGCCGGTGGCCTCCAACGACACGCCCGAAGGCCGGGAAAAGAACCGCCGCGTCGAAATCTGGATCGGCGAAGAGAACACGATTGCCGAAGCGCAATGAAATGAAGAGGGCGGCTGCCTGAGCAGCCGCCCCGCTTGAGACGAGAGCATCCCTACTTTGCGGTCACGGCCACGCCGGCTTGCTCGGCGAGCTTGGCTGCCTTGCCGGTCGACTCCCAGGTGAACTCCGGCTCGGTGCGGCCGAAGTGGCCATAGGCTGCGGTCTTCTGGTAGATGGGCCGGCGCAGGTTCAGGCTCTCGATGATGGCCTTGGGCGTGAGCGAGAAGTTCTTGCGCACCAGCTCGGTGAGCTTGGCCTCGCTCAGCTTGCCGGTGCCGAAGGTCTCAACAAGAACCGAAACCGGCTCGGCCACACCAATCGCATAAGCCAGCTGGACCTCGGCCTTTTCCGCCAGTCCGGCGGCCACGATGTTCTTGGCGATGTGGCGGGCCATGTAGGCCGCCGAGCGGTCGACCTTGGTCGGGTCTTTGCCACTGAAGGCGCCGCCGCCGTGCCGGCCCATNNACTTGGTGTGCTCGTCGAGCCACTGGGCGGGCAGCACGGCTTGGATGACATGCTTGAGGATGTCGGCGTGCAGATCTTCGTTGCTGATGGCCTCGGAGTGCTGGCTGGAGATGACGACAGCATCGATGCGCGCGGGCTTGCCGTTCTCGCCGTACTCGACCGTGACCTGGCTCTTGCCGTCGGGGCGCAGGTAGGGCAGCTTGCCGCTCTTGCGCACTTGGGTGAGCTGGCGGCAGAGCTTGTGCGCGAGCGAGATGGGCGCGGGCATCAACTCGGGAGTGTCGTTGGAGGCGTAGCCGAACATCATGCCCTGGTCGCCGGCGCCGCCGGTGTCAACGCCCTGGGCGATGTCGCCCGACTGCTTGTTGATGGTGGAGATCACGGCGCAGGTGTTGGAGT
>PLSB01000249.1 GCA_003165005.1 Acidobacteriaceae bacterium
ATCGCCAAGAAGGGCGCGCGCATCACCAGCCACATCGCACTGCCCGGAAGGTTTCTGGTCTTTATGCCGACCGTGAGCCACGTGGGCGTGAGCCGCAAGATTGCCTCCGACGAGGAGCGCCATCGCTTGAAGCGGATTCTGCTGCACGAGCGCGGCGAGGCTCCGGGCGGATTGATTGTGAGGACCGCAGCCGAGGGCGCGTCGGAAGAAGAGCTGCGCGCCGACCTGCGCTTCCTGATGAATCTTTGGAACGACATCAAGCAACGCTCCGAAGCGTCCAAGTCGCCGGCCCTGATTTATCACGATTTGTCGCTCATCGAGCGTATCCTGCGCGACCAGGTGAGCGCCAACTTTTCGAGCATCTGGGTGGACACGGAAGCCAACTACGAGCGCATCGTAAAATTCCTCAACCACTTCTCGCCCACGCTGGTGCGGCGCGTCAAGCTCTACACCAAGGAGACGCCGCTCTTCGAGCACTTCGGCATCGAGGACGAAATCTCCAAGGCGTTGCGCTCGAAGGTGTGGCTGAAGTCCGGCGGCTCCATCGTCATCAACCAGACAGAGGCGCTGGTGGCGATCGACATCAACACTGGCAAATACGTGGGCAAGTCGGCACGGCTCGAGGACACAATTCTCAAGACCAACCTCGACGCGGTGCCGGAGATTGTGCGCCAGATCCGGTTGCGCGACCTGGGCGGGATTATCGTGATTGATTTTATCGACATGGACGAGCGCAAGAACCGTTTCAAGGTGATGGCCGCGCTCGAAGAAGCCTTGAAGAGCGATCGCGCCCCGACCAAGGTGCTGCAGTTCAACGATTTTGGTCTGGTGGCGATCACGCGCAAGCGCGTCAAGCAGTCATTGGAGCGTACGTTGAGTGTGCCCTGCCCAACCTGCCAGGCCACTGGCATGGTGAAGAGCTCCACGACCGTCTGCAACGAGATTTACATCGAGATGCGGAAGATGAGGAAGCACTTTGAAAACGCCGACGTCATGCTGCGCGTGCATCCCGAGACGGTGAAGGTGCTCAAAAGCAACAACGCCCGCTGGCTGGCTGAATTCGAGGAGCTGATCGGGCGCAACCTCCTGCTCAAGAGCGATGCGGCGCTGCATCCCGAGCAGTTCGATATCCAGGGGTAGCGGGGTTGGCGGAGCTAGCGGAGTTAGACAAGGGCCGGAGCAAGTGCTCCGGCCTTTGCATTGGAGATTGCGCAGGCTTTGTGAAAGGGCGCGGCTTCTTCAAGCTGCAGCGGCGGCGCGGCGCCAGTCGCGCAGGCCGAGAATGGCCAGACCCACGAGACCCGCATAGAGCAACGCCGTGAGCCAAAGATCCTTGTAGATATACTCGCCGATGTAGACGAGATCCACCACAATCCAGAGCCACCAGTTGGCAATGTGCTTGCGCGCGCCCCACCAACTGGCGACGAGCGAAAAGCTGGTGAGCGCGGCGTCGAGATGGGGCAGCGCCGCGTGCAGGCGGACGGCAAGCACGCCCAGCAGAATACTGCCCACTGCGCCCGCTGCGATCGCGACGATCATGCTGGCGCGGGGCAGCGGGACCACGCGCACCTCGCCTTCCTGGCGTACACCGCGCCACCAGTGCCACCAGCCGTAAAGCGTGAAGGCAACAAAGAAAAGCTGGAGCAACGCATCTGAATAGAGCTCGGACCGATAAAAGACCACCAGATAAAGAAGATCGGCGGCGAGCACCACCGGCCAGCAGATGAGCAGGCGCTTGGTGGTGAGCCAGATGCCGATCACCGTGGCCAACATGCCGGCGGCTTCGAGGCCGTGCGCGGCAAAGTATGCAGTGATGGACGCTACGCTCACTGCACTGCCTCCGCGTGCGCGCGCCGCGCGCGCCCCTTGGCGCGGCGATGCAGAGAGTCGAGCAGCTCGCGGCCGGCGGCGTTCAGGAACCATTTAGCGTGACCGACGAGCCAGCCGTCGTAGGCCATCACGGCCTTTTCTTCAGAGTGCAAAACGCCGAGGAAATAGTCGGCTTCGGAAAGCGCGAACTCGGCGTGACAGAGAGCAGTCATCGGCGCCAGCGCGGCGGCCTCTTCCTCCGTGAGCGGACGGACGGATTCGTAGCCGTCAAGAAGCGCCGCCAGATGGTCGAGATGGACAGCCGGGGGCTGTTTTGCGTCTTGGTCAAGGGCTAGCCACTCGACGATGTTGCGCTCGATGGCGTGGGCCAGGTCATGCACGGCGTTGGTGCGGTCGGCAAGGCCGAAGTCGATGATCGCCGTGGCGCGCGCATCGCCGGTTGGATCGCTCCAGAAGAGATTGGAGGCGTGCAGGTCGTTGTGCGTCCAAAGAGAGCCGAGCGCGGGCAGGAGCGGCGCAAGCTCCGCGTGAAAAGGAGTAAGGAGATCGATGGCTTGCGCGGCGCAAACGCGAATGCCTTTATGGCCGTAGAGCGATGGGCAGCGGGCAAGATAGCGCGCCATGGCCGCGATAGGATCCCGCGCGGCGAAGATCGTGAAACTTGCTACCAGTGGACGGGGCTTGCGCAGCGGCTGAGCGAAATCCTGCGCGGCAAGATGGAGCCGGGCGAGCGCCTGTCCGGCGGAATACGCGTGTGCCGCGGTGCGAAAGGGCGTCCAGGAAATTGCTTCTTCGTAAAGGTCGATCCCCGGGGGCGTTTCGTGTACCTCGTAGAGTGAATCGCCGATTTCGATGGCGGTTTCGCCCGCGGCGTCGGCAATAACGCGCGGAACCGAAGCGCCGCGAGCCAGCAAATGCGCGAGGAAACGGTGTTCTTCGAGCAATCCTTCGCAATCGCGCACGGCGCGATGATGCCGCTTGATGAAAACAGGACCGCTGGGCGTGGCCACAACGCCGGCTGCGGAGAACGGGCGCGGGCTCACAGTGAGGATGCGCGCGGGCTCGCCCAGCGCGGGAAATCGGCTGAGGAGGGTGTGTACTTCGTCCTGCGTAAGCGGAGGCCAGTCGGGGGGAACGAGCGAGCCGTCCATGCCGTGAGCTTTTACCGTTGAGGTCATCTCTTCCTAAGCTTCTAGCTACTAGCTCCTAGCTCCGTCGTGCTTGTGCGCTCATTGTCGGTTCAACCGGTTGCCGCCGAAGCTTGAGGCTAGTAGCTAGAGGCTAGCAGCTAGCAGGTTAAAACGTGTAGTGCGCGGAGAGGCGAACGGTTGCAGGCGCGCCGAGCCACACGAACGTGTCGCCGTAACTCGCGCCGGTGTCGGACCAGTACCGCTTATTGGTGATGTTATCGGCAAAGATGCGGAAGGTGACGCGGCCCTGTTCGCCGCCGGGCGTGTAGCGCGCACCCAGATTGAAGAGATTGTAGCTGGGCACGCTGACGATGTCGTCGCGCGTGGCGTCTTTGCGCGAGGCGAAGTTCGAGCCGGGCATGATGTGCAGGCCGCGAGCGTGAGGCAGAGCGATGTCGGCGAAGAGGTCGGCCTGCACGTGCGGGACGTTGATGACTTGCTTTGAGTCGAAGGCGGGCGTGCCGGTGTTGGTGGAGGTTGCATTCATGGCGGCGATGGAGGCATTGAGGCGCAGCCAGTTGGCGGCTTTGCCTTCGGCGTTGAACTCGAAGCCGTTGTGGGTTTCGCGGCCCTCCTGCTCAAAGCAGAGATTGTCCACGCTGGGATTGAATACGTCCGTGCCGCAGATATTGTCGTGCTGAGTAATGAACTTTGGATAGAAGAAGGGCGCGCGCATGTGGAAGAAGGCGGCGCTGAGGAGGATGCGGCCGCTGGGCTCGTACTTTGCGCCGACCTCGGCCTGGCGCGTGAAATAGGGCGCGAGAAACTGGCTGCCGTTGTCGGTCCAGAAGGGCGCCTGCGGGCCGAGCGACAGCATGACGCCGTAGTTGGAATAAAGAGTAAGGCTTTGGACGGGGTTCCAGGTGACGGCGAATTGCGGGAGCCAGAGGGGCTTGTCGGAGAAGGTTGGCGTATTGAGAACGTTATAGATTGGATTGTCTGACGCATCGTACGTTGTCGCGCATGGATCGCCTGCGGGCCCAGGCGTGCTGCTCGGCACATTGGGCACGCAGGGGGTGGTCGCGACCAGCGAATAGTTGTGATCGCGGAGAGAATCGTAGCGCGTGGCCGCGATGAGTTGAATGCGGCCGGGAAGATGGATGCGGTCCTGGATGATGGCAGAGGATTGATGACTGTCTTCCCAGAGACGGCGCGGACCGGCGGTTTGGGATGGATCTTCGAGAGAGGTGGCGGAGCCTGGAGGAGGGAGCGGCGCGATGGTCTGGTAGATATTATCCGAACCGATGTAGACGTAGACCGCACCGTCGGCAATCGTGTCCGTCGAGGTCTGGTTGAGTTGATAGTAGCCGGGCTGCTGGACGCTGCGCAGGAAGGCCGCGCCGCCGAGGGTGAGGTCGTGCGTGGCGAATCCGGTCTTGAAGTGGCCCGTGAGCATGGCTTCGGCCTGGGCGTCGATGCGGAGCTCGCCGGGGTCGCGGTAGTCGGAGATGTCGTAGGTGCCGTCGGGGGCGAAGAACCAGGGATACGGAGCGGAGCCGGTGTTGCACTCGGTCTCGTTGTAGCAGCCGTAGGCGTAGATGACGTTGTCCTGAATGAGCGAGTGGCTATAGCCGGCGGCGGCAAAGGCGACCCACGCCGGCGAAAAAGTGTGCTCGAGGCGCGCGTCAGTGTTGAAGGTGTCGTAGGTGTCGGGCGGATCCCAGGACTGATCGCCGAGCATGGTGGAGCGATAGATCTGGTTGATATTGGGCAGCGTTGTGCCGCCGAGCAACTGGTAGCCGCTGCCGTCGCGCTCGGTCTTGTGCTGGTACTCGAAGTCGCCTTTGAGCGTGGTGGCCGTGTCGATCTTCCAGTCGGCCGCGCCTGCGCCCACGGCACGCCAGCCGTTGGTGTCGTTCATGTAGGGAACGATGCGCTCCGCGGCAAGATTCACACGCGCGCCTACCTGCTTGCGGCTGCCGAACAGATGGCCCAGATCGACGGCGCCGTACGCCGAGCCGCGATGATCGGTGGCGAGATCGACGGCTTTGATGTTGGCGGGGCGCTTGGTGACAAAGTCGATGAGGCCGCCCGCGTTGGCCACACCGCTTTCGACCGCGGCAATCCCTTTGAGGAACTCGACCTGCTCCTTGTTTTCGAGCGGCACATCCTGCTCTCCGGCGATGGTCATGCCGTTGACTTCAAAACCGGTGGCGAGATCGAGCGGAAAGCCGCGAATCTGGTAGTCGCCGTAGTAGCCCACCGGCACATAGTCGTCGCCGACCGAGGCATCGTTCTTCACCACGTCGGAAAGCAGGCGCGCGTCCTGGTCGCTGAGCAGGTCGCGGGTGACGACAGTGGCCGAAAGCGGCGTCTCCCTGAGCGGCGCTCCATCGAGCGTGCCCACGGTAACGGCTTGGGGAAGATAGTTGTCTTCGATTTCACCGTGCACCACGACGGTGGTGGTGACGGGTGCCGGTTTCTGCTGTGCGGGTGCGGGATTCTGCGCCGGCGAGGAATTCGGCGTGGCCGACGGCGCGGGGGCGGGGTTTTGCTGGGCGGTCTGCGCGGTCAGTGGGGTGATCAGGGGCGCGGCAAGGCAGAGGAACAACAGGAAAGCCCTGGCGAACGAGATGGGGACAATGCGGAGGAGGGTTTGGCGATCGCGAGGGATGCGAGTGGCGGATGACATGGGTTTCCTTTGCTTCGTTTTGCCTGAAACAAAGGAGCTTGAGCTGCGATGGAAGGAAGAGCTGCTGCTCGGCTTCGAAAGCTTCCCACGCCGGTATTATCCGGATCGGGTTCGAGGGTATTTCTCAGCCCCGCAATGCCGCGGAGCACCCCTGTTTCAATAACCCAATTGAAACACTGCGGGCGGGAGGAATGCAAATGAGGCGCGCGCCGGCCGAGTGGTTATCGCGCGGCAGGCTTTAACGGAACCTGGGCGGTGCGGGAGGCGGTGGGCGCGGACGGGGCGGCCAGCGAAGCGATGCTGACGCTGGAGAGAACCTCCATCATGGCGCGCTGCGCCAAAGCCCAAACCGGGTGCGCAGGGCATCGCGGCTTGCGAATGCAGGACCGGCCGGGGGAGAGGCAGACATTCAGGTAAATCGTGCCGTCGATGACTTCGATCACCTCGCGCATCGAAGCCGCGGCGCCGCGCGGCGTAATGTGAAAGCCGCCGGATTGCCCGCGCTGCGAGGTGATGAGCCCGGCCCGCGCCAGCGCTTGCAGAACTTTCGAAAGAAAACTTTGCGGCGCGGCGGTGGCTCGCGCCAGGTCGGGAAGAGAAACCCGGCCATTAGCTGAGAGGGAGGCAAGTTGAATCATCACGCGCACGCCGTAATCGGCGGCGCGCGTCAGTTGCATCGACGAATTAGGTTTCTTCATCGCCAGGTCCTGCCGAATGGATCTCATTGAGAGCTCAAATGCCCCTCGAGGCGAGAGGCGGTTGCGCATGGGGAGCTTGGGGATCATCGATACTCACAATCGGGAGCCTAATTGAATTCGTCACAGTCTGATGTGCCATTCGTCACAGACCGCTGGTTGCCGCGAACGATAGCGTGACCTCGTTCCAATCAAAATTGGAGCGGCTCTGTCCAGAATGGGCCGCAATTGCCTGCTTGTACCATTCTGGAATTGCCTTCGGGCAGGAAAGTACGGAGCAGGCGTCGAGGCGTGAGTTTGCTGGAGCGCGCGGCGCCGTTTCCGCCTCCGGCGAGAAAGTGAAAGGAACCTTCAGATCGTCATGAATCCGTATCCCGCAGTGGATCCCATTCCTTTGCCGGCTCCCGTGTGGCTGATGAAGCTTCTGCACTTGGTCACGCTGTCGCTGCATTTTGTGGCTGTGGAGATGCTGCTGGGCGGGTTGCTGCTGGCGATTCTGCTCAGCCTGCTTGGCTCCTCGGCAAACGCCCACACCACCGCACGAGCTTTGGCGCGGCGGCTCACCATCGTGATGACCTTTGTGATCAACCTGGCCGTGCCGCCGCTCTTGTTTGCGCAAGTACTCTACGGGCGCGCGCTCTATACCAGCAGTGTGCTGATCGGGGTGTACTGGATCGCGCTCATCCCCACATTGATCTTGGTTTACTGGCTGCTCTATAAATTCTCGGCGCGGCTGGAGCGGGGCCAATCGGCGTGGTGGGTGGGACTGATCGCATGGCTGCTCGCCGGGGGCGTGGCGCGAGTGCTCTCTACCAATATGACGCTGATGCTGCGGCCCGAAGCGTGGCGCAACATGTACGCCGCATCGGCCATGGGTGCGTATTTGCCCACGGGCGATCGCACGCTCGAACCCCGCTGGCTCATGATGCTCGCCGGCGGATTGTTGATTGGCGGGTTGTGGCTGGTGTATCTGGCCGGGCGCAGCACGTTCACCGCGGAAGAGAAGAGATTCGTTGCGGGGCTGGGCGGCAAGGTGGCTGCCGGCTTCGGGCTTGTCTATCTGGCCGCCGGACTGTGGGCGGCGCACGTGCAGCCGGAGGCCGTGAAGATCGGGCTTACGCACGGTGTTGCCAACCACGCGCTTTATCGCTACGAGGGCTTTGCCGGCTATGGCTGGATCGCTCTGGTGGTGGTAGCCGTACTGGTGGGGGCAATCGCCGGCTTCGGCAAGATTGCCGCCGGTTGGCTGGGTTGGGCCGGCGTTCTCACCGCCGTACTGGTTGAAATCATGCTGACGGTGTACCGCGACGGCGTGCGCGACGTGACGCTCTTGTCGAAGGGATACGACGTGTGGGACCGGGCCGTGGCGACGAACTGGGGCGTGGTGGGATTGTTCCTCGTGCTCTTTGTGGCCGGCCTGGGCGTGATTGGCTGGCTAGTATCCGTTGCGGCGCGCGCACAAAAAACCATGGAGGGTGCGGCCTGACCGCAGAGAGATAGCAATGAGTGAGACTGCGATTTCACCAAATATCGTTCCGGAGCACGCAGAGAACGGCGATACCTGGACGCGCCGAATCTTTCTTGCTGCCGCGGGCGTGGCGGGCATCGGTTACGCTGCCGCGCTGGCCTATCCCGTGTACCGTTACCTGGCAAGCCCGAGCGAGATGGCGCTGAGCGCGGCGGCCGTAACCGAGGCGACGCTCAAAGACGCGCAGAAGCTGCCCAAGGGTGCGGTGCTGATGTTCAAGTTCGGCCCTTCGCCAGCCATGCTGATTCACCACACGGACAATAGCTGGGTCGCGCTGACTGCGGTTTGCACGCATCTGGGCTGCACGGTGCAGTACGAGCCAGAGGCCGACCGCATTCATTGCGCATGCCACGGCGGCGTTTATAACCCCTACACCGGCGCCAATGTTAGCGGGCCGCCGCCCAAGCCCCTCAAGCTTTTCAAGGTCGCCGTAAATGACACGGGAGTCGAGGTGTCAAGAACGTGATTCACGATCCACGAGCCGACCACGCGAGGGTGAGAACCGATGACGGCGAAATCGATTGCAAGCAATGTGTATGACTGGATGGATGAGCGGCTGGGCCTTTCCGAGCTGGCCGCCTTCGCGCGCAAGAAGACCGTCCCGGTCCACGCGCAATCTTTCTGGTACTACTGGGGCGGCATCACGCTCTTCCTCTTCATGGTGCAGTGTTTCACGGGCGTGTTGCTGCTGGTGTACTACCGCCCGGGCGTGGATGCTTACGAATCGGTTCGGCAGATCACGTTCGTGATGCACTTTGGATGGTTGATCCGCTCGGCGCACGCGTGGGCAGCCAATCTGATGATCTTCGCCATCCTCGTCCACATGTTCTCGGTCTTCTTTATGAAGGCCTACCGCAAGCCGCGCGAGTTTGGCTGGCTTTCGGGCATGGTGCTGCTTGGGCTGGCCGCGTGCTTCGGCTTTTCCGGTTACCTGCTGCCCATGGACGAACTGAGCTACTTCGCCACCAAGGTTGGCTTGCAGATTCCGGCGGCGATTCCCTGGATCGGGCCGGCGGTCGCCAATATGATGCGCGGCGGCCCGGACGTGTCGGAGTTTACCGTGCAGCGATTCTTCGCGCTGCATGTGGTGGTGCTCCCTGCACTGTTCATTCCCCTGCTTGCGTTTCACCTTTGGCTGGTGCAGCGCCACGGCAATGCCGTGCCGGAGAGCGAAGAGGCCAAGCCCGCCGCGGAGCGCAAGTCGATGCCCTTCATGCCCAACTTTCTGCGCAAGGACATCGCCATGTGGATCATCTCGCTGAACGTCCTGGCGCTTCTGGCTTCGGTGTTTCCCTGGGCGCTGGGCAAGCAATACGACACGCTGGCGCCGGCGCCAATGGGCATTCATCCCGAGTGGT
>PLSB01000110.1:0-150 GCA_003165005.1 Acidobacteriaceae bacterium
GCTTCCCAGCACAGGATAGCGCATGACAGAGACGGTAGTGCGCGCCGGCGGCGCTGAAATGCGAAATTGAGGCGTGGTGCGCTCCATTGAGCGAAAGCCGTTTCCGCGCCGCTCGACGCCACCCGCATTTACAATGGAATCTATATGATC
>PLSB01000110.1:241-50132 GCA_003165005.1 Acidobacteriaceae bacterium
CGCGGCCCGGCCACGCCGACCTGGCGGGCGCGCTCAAATACAACTTTCCCGACGCGCGCTACGTGCTGGAACGCGCCTCGGCGCGCGAGTCCGCGGCACGCGTGGCCGCCGGCGCCTTCGCCAAGCTCATGCTGCGCCAACTCGGCATCGAGGTCGCGAGTCACGTGATTCGCGTGGGCCGCGTGGATCTCAACCGCGGCGCAACCTGGGAAGAGATTGCCGCGCTTGCCGGCAAAGAGGAAGTGGTGCTGGCCTGCGTGGACGCCGCCACCGAAGCGCGCATGAAAGAGGAAGTGGAAGCGGCGACGCGCGCCGACGATACCGTGAACGGCATCTTTGAAGTGGTCGCGCACGGCGTTCCCGCAGGTCTGGGGTCCTACACCAATTGGGACGAACGGCTGGACGGCCAGTTGGCCTGGGCGGTGATGAGCCTGCAGGCCGTGAAGGCTGTAGAGATCGGGCGCGGCGTGGACGCTGCGGCGAATTTCGGCTCGAGGGTGCACGATCCGATTCAATACGCGGCCGAAAATCCTCCCGGCCGGCCCACGCGCTTTACGCGCCCGCACAATAACGCTGGGGGCGTGGAGGGCGGCGTCTCGAACGGCGAGGACATTGTGGTGCGCGGCTATCTGAAGCCGATCTCGACCTTGCGCCAGCCGCTCGAGTCGGTGCGCTTCGATACCCGCGAGCCCACCACCGCAAGTTACGAGCGTAGCGATATTTGCGTGGTTCCCGCCGCGGGCGTGGCGGCCGAGGCTATGGTGGCCCTGGTTCTGGCCAGCCTGGCCCACGAGAAGTTCGGCGGCGATTCGCTCGTGGAATTGAAGCGAAATTTCGAAGGTTACATCGAACAGATACGGAGATTTTAGCGGGGTTAGCGGGGTTAGCGGGGTTAGCGGAGTTTGCGGAGTTTGCGGAGTTAGCGGAGTTGGCGGAGCTAGTTCCAGCGTGGCTGGCGAGAGGGCGACCGGAATGAGATGCCCAAGAAGTTAGCAAATCAATGGGGGATTCAGAGTTCGCAGATGATTTTGAAGATTGTGAAATATCCCGAGCCGGTGCTCGCGCAGCCCGGCGAACCGGTCACGGAGTTCAACGAGGAACTGCGCAAGTTGGTTGCCGATCTCTTCGAGACGACCTACGCCTCGCAGGGCATCGGACTGGCCGCGCCGCAGGTGGGCGTCTCGAAACGCGTCACCGTGATCGACCTGAGCCAGGGCAAGGACCCTGAGCAAAAACTTGCGCTCATCAATCCCGAAATCATCGTGAGCGAGGGCAAGCAATACGAAGAGGAGGGCTGCCTGAGCTTTCCCGAGATTCGCGAGAAGGTGGTGCGCGCCGCGAGGGTCCGCATCCGCGCGCAGGACGAAACGGGCAAGTGGTTCGAGATGGACGGCGAAGAGCTGCTGGCGCGCGCCTTCCAGCACGAGATCGACCACCTCGACGGCGTTCTGTTCCTCTTCCGCATGAGCGCGCTCAAGCGCAGCCTCAATCTGCGCAAGATTCGCAAGATGCAGAGCGAAGGCACGTGGTAATCCAGCCATGACAACTGCGGCGCGATCCCTCAAGCTGGTTTTCTGCGGGACGCCGCAGTTCGCCCGTCCAACTTTTGACGCGCTCGTCGCCGCGGGACACCAGATCGCTCTCGTGGTTTCGCAGCCCGACCGTCCCGTGGGCCGCGACCAGCAATTGACCGCGCCGCCCGTGAAGCAGATGGCACAGGCTGCCGGAATTCCGGTCGTGCAGCCGGAGAAGATCCGCAACAACCAGGAGTTTCGCGCCCAGCTTGAAGCCATCGCGCCGGACGCAATTGTCGTGGTGGCCTACGGCCGCATCGTTCCGCCGTGGATGCTGGCGCTGCCCCGGCTCGGCTGCATCAATCTCCACGCATCGCTCTTGCCAAAGCATCGGGGCGCCGCGCCGATTCAATGGGCCATCGCCATGGGCGACGCACTGACCGGCAATACCACGATGCTTCTCGAAGAGGGCCTCGACACTGGTCCGATTCTGCTGCAACGGACGCTTGAGATCGGACCAAATCAAACCGCAGCCGACCTGTTTACCCTGCTGGCGCGCGAGGGCGCGCCGCTAGTCATCGAGACGCTGGCTGGCCTGGCCGATGGAACCATCCAGCCGCAGCCGCAGAATCACGAAGGCGCCACCTATGCGCCGCTGCTCAACCGCGAAGACGGCCGCATGGATTTTGCCGCGCGCTCGGCAACGGAGCTCCACAACCGTTGGCGCGGTTTTCAACCCTGGCCCGGCGCATTCACCGCTCTTCATGGCAAGAAACTGATTGTGCATCGCATGAGCGCAATGCACGAGAGCGAAACCGAGTGGCTGGGCATCGCCGCGCCGGGCTCGGTTCGCGTCGAGAACCATCGCCTCTTCGTTGCCTGCGCCGGCAATTCGTGGCTGGAACTCAAGGAAGTGCAGCTCGAAGGCAAAAAGCGCCTCGATGCCGCGGAGTTTCTGCGCGGAAACCCGCTCGCGCCGGATGCGCGCCTGGGTTGAGCGCCATGCCTCGAATCTCTCCCGCGCGCCAAGCCGCCTTCCGCATTCTTCTCGCCGTCGGGCGCGGCAACGCCCACTGCGACGATCTGTTGCGTGCGGATGAGGTCAGTGCGCTCGGCGTCGCGGACCGCAATCTCGCGACGGCGCTGGTGCTGGGCGTGCTTCGCTGGCAGATCTGGCTGGACGCCCAAATCCGCCCGCTATTGAAACGTCCCAATGCCAAACTCGATCCCGAAGTCATCGCAGCTCTCCGCCTCGGCGTTTTTCAATTGCAATTCCTCGACCGTATTCCCGCGCACGCCGCCATCGATGAGAGTGTGGAGCTGACAAAACAGGCGGGCCATCGTTTCGCGGCCGGAATGGTCAATGCGGTTCTCCGCACCGCTGGTGCTGCGCACGGCGCTGCTGCGCAGAGCAGACTTTTGGATGAGGGCTCTGGTGAGTCAGCGGCAGTTCAAGCGCATCCCGCGTGGCTGGTTGAGCGCTGGACTTCAGCTTATGGCCCGGAGACGATGCAGGCGATCTGCCGCCACGGACAGAGCCAACCACGAATGACGGTGCGGTTCCAAGATGCGGCCGTTCAAGAGGAATTGCGCAAGGCGGGAATCGAGCTTGAGTGCGGCGAACTGCTCACCGCCGCGCGCGCAGTGGTCTCCGGCGACGTGACGGCAACGGCGGCCTTTCGCGAAGGCCGCGCGCGCGTGCAGGATGAGGGCTCGCAGTTGATAGGCGAATTGGCCTCTTGCGCGACTCTCGTCCAAAACCAGGAAAAAGTCCAAATCCAGGAAAAAATTCTCGATGCGTGCGCGGCGCCGGGCGGCAAGACGCTCATCCTCGCCGAGCGCAATCCTACAGCGCAAATCGTCGCCTGCGAATCGAGCCCGCGACGGCTTGCCGATTTGCGCAAGCGGCTTGCCGCCTACGCGGATCGCGTGGAGTGCCGGCTTGCCGATGCGGCCGATCTCGAAGAAGACTCGGCATTCGATCTCGCACTCGTCGACGTGCCTTGCAGCGGCACCGGGACGCTGGGCCGCAATCCCGAGATTCGTCATCGCCTGCGCCTGGAGGATCTGCCGCGCCTTGCCGAGCGCCAGCACGCGATTCTTGGTGCTTCGTTGTGCGCCGTTCGCGCCGGCGGGCGCGTGGTTTACTCAACCTGTTCGCTCGAGCCCGAGGAAAACGAGCAGGTGGTAGCGACAGTGCTTGCCGAGAATCCGAAGGTGCGGCAGATTTCGCTCGCGGCGGATCTTGAGACTCTCGAGCGCACCGGAATTCTTCAGCCCGAAGGCGCAAAACGGCTGCGAGAATGCCTCACGCGCGAAGGCGCACTGCACTTGTTGCCCGGCGTAGTGCCGAGCGACGGATTCTTTGTTGCGTTGATCGAAAGATCGGCCTAAAACTCTTTCGAAAACTGTGCGCCCTGAGCCTTTGTGGCCGGAGCTACTCTTGTTGCCTATGCGCCGCTATGCGCCTTCGGGCCCCAGGCGCAACGCCGCAAAATCGCGCCCCACGAGCGCACACAAGGCTTCCACCACCAGGTTGTGATCGTCGCGCTGCGGCAAGCCCGACACGGTGATACTGCCCACGATGCCCGCGTTCTCCACAATCAACGGAAACGAGCCGCCACCGGCTGCGTAGTCCGCGACGGCCAGGCCGTAGCGTTCGAGGAGCGTCGTCCCTTCTGCCTTGAGCTTCATTCCTACGGCATAGGAGCTGCGATGGAAACGAGCCACCACGTTGCTCTTGCGGCGCACCCACTCGACGTTGTCGGGCGTGGTGCCCTCGAGCGCCGCATAGAAGAGCGGCTGCCCGAAACGCCGTACGTCGATAACCAGAACCAGGCCGCGCTCCGCCGCCATGGCGCGGATGCGCGAACCCAGCTCCCACGCAACCTGCGCATCGAGGCGCGGCAGGCGCAGTTCACGCTCCTGGCTGGCAATCTTTTCCAAGTCCTCACTCAGTCCCATGCTGCTTTGCCTCCTGTAGATCCCTACTTCACCACCGTGAATTGGACGATCGTGGTCTGGTCGATGCGCGAGCCGGCGGAGGGCGACTGCGCCAGCACCGCGCCCGGCTTGGCCAGCGGACGAAGCGGCGCGGCGTCGCTGCCCACGGCAGCAACCGGCACATTGACGACGCTGGGCGATGCGGTGCGAATGCCGGCCTTGGCCAGAGTTGCGCTGGCGCTCGCGACCGGCCATCCGGCAAAGTCCGGCATCACATATCCGTCCGGCGTTTCCTCGTCCGGCGCAGCAACGAGGAGGTTCACGTTCGGCTGCTCGATGCCCTGTGCATGAGCCGGCGGATCCTGCGCAAGTACCGTTCCCTCGGCGGCGTTCGAAGGAAGCCGCGCAATTTCTCCAACCTCAAGACCGGCGCGGCGCAGCTCCAGCGAGGCCATGCGCTCGTCCACGCCCACCGTGTCCGGAACGTCAACCTTTTGCGGTCCCAGGCTTTCGGCCACGCGCACGTGCCACTCGCGGCGCACCACCGTTCCCGGAGCCGGCGACTGTGTCAGGATGTGACCCGCGGCGACATCGCCCGAATAGTAGCGGTTGTCGACATCGAGGTTCAGCCCGAGGCCCGCGGTTTCACTCAGGGCATCGGCCACGGTCATGCCTTTAAGCGCCGGCACCTCGACCTCGGCGCCATGAATCGCGAATTGCATGGTGACGATTGCGGCCATCAGCGCCACGGCCACGAGCAGCAGAAGCAGCGAGGCCACTTGAACGAAGTTGGCGATGGCGCGGGTGTTCATAGGTCCGGATCGAGGGCACAAACCAAGCTGTAAGCCCTATCGGGTATTATCCGTCACCGGCCTGGGTTGGATGGTGACGCGGTAAACAGCAAACCACTGACAGACCAAACGCCTGCGCAGATTTCGGAGCATCGGCCTTAAAGTATGTCGCGAAGCTGCCGATAAAGCCTGTTGGAGTCCTTTGCTCGGAGGTGAGCCATGTTGATTGCTGCAACTTCCTCATCGTCAAACCCGGTCGTTCTCAACCCGGTTTTACGAACGCAGCCCGGGAGTCAAGCTTCCGGCTCTTCTTCAGTCAAATCCTCGCGCTCCTCTTCACCCGCGGTCTCGTCTCAAACCAGTTCGGGCGCGACCGGCGCCAGCAGCCCGGCGGCGAGTTCCAGCGGCGGCCACACGCGCGTGAGCGGCGGTGGAGGCGGAGACGCGGCAGCCGCCGCAGCAGCCGAAGTGGAAACGCTGGTGGGAAGCTACGCCACGACCGTCAATGGCACCCAGTACGCCGGCAGCGTGGAAGAAGAAAATGGCGCCTATACGGCCTCGGTGCCCAACGTCAGCGGCGCCACGGCCACCGGGGCCACCCTGATGGAGGCCGAAAACAACCTGACCATCCGCATCGACGAGTTGGTGTAGCGTCGGCAGGCTATCCGGTTGCCTCAATTCTCCGTAGGCGCTGCGTATATATTTACGGACCGCGCAATCTGGCCAACGGCTCCTTCAGCGGGCCCGCCGGCGTGGCCGTGGACGCTTGCCTTCCTTGCTCCGAGAACCGGTCTCATAAATCAGCATCGTCGACTCGCCGAATGCCTGGGACCCGCCTTGTTGGCGGGTCCCACACTTGCCCAGCGCGCCGTAGAGGCATTTATGAGACCGGTTGTAGGCTGGTTTGACAACGCTCATTGCGCGTACTACCATGAACGCCGAATTGCAGATGAGTTCATTTGGATGAAACAAATCCCCACCGCGTCCACGGAATTTTCTGTTTCAGCATGATCGTTCCGCGTCCGTTACAACAACATTGCCCAGCCTCAACGGGAGTGCGTGTTTCGAGCGGCAGACAGCACGCCAGGACAATTCGCCGCAATTTTCTCGAGGTGCGAAATGCATTGCAAATCTCTGATTGCCACGTTTTTCCTTGCCCTTGCCGCTGCGACGAGTGCTCATGCGGCTCCTGCCGCGGCGGATGCAAATTCCGCCCCGGCGCGGCCAAAGATCACTGGTATCTCGCACCTGGCCGTGTACACTTCAAATCCCGCGGCTACCGATCACTACTACCGCGAGGTCATCGGCGCGGTGAAGCTGCCCGATCCCGAGAACCCGCTGGGGGTGCGCTACGCATTCAGCGACACGCAGTTTATCGAGGTGTTGCCCTTGCCGGCCGGCGTTGGGATCGACCGCATGGACCACGCCGCCTTTAATACTGACAATGCCGAGCAGCTCCGCCGCTATCTGGCGGCGAATAACTGGAAGACTCCCGGCAAGATTGAAAAGGGTTCCGACGGCAGCCGCTGGTTCGAAGTCCTCGACCCGGAAGGCAACAAAATTCAGTTTGTGCAGCCCCCGCGTCCCGGCAAGCCGCTTGCCGCGCCGAACGCCATCGGCCATCACATCATCCACATCGGGTTCATGGTTCACTCCCGCGAGGCGGAAGACAAGTTTTACCGCGCGCTGCTCGGTTTCCGTCCTTACTGGTTTGGCGGCATGAAGGACGACAAAATCGACTGGGTTAGCCAGCAGGTTCCCGACAGTCACGACTGGATGGAATATATGCTGGTCGACGGTCCCGGCCCGGGCATTCCGCCCGACATGACGCAGCGGACTCTTGGCGTGCTTGACCATCTTTCCATCGGCGAGGTTTCTGTCGACGATGCCTTCGCAAAGCTCAAGGCGAGCGGTCTTCTGGCCGGCGTGGACGCCATGACACATACGCAGATCGGCAGGGATGGCAAAGGGCAGTACAATCTCTTCGATCCGGATGGCATTCGCCTGGAACTGATGAACTTCCATGCTACGGAAAAGCCCTGCTGCTCTGCGTTCACCGCTTCCGATCCTGCAGAATGACAATCGGAGACGGATCGCGCTCGAACGCGGTCATAAAAGAGAGGAATTCGAGGATGGAAAATCTTACGCGCCGAACGTTTCTGCTGCAATCGAGCGCCGGTGCAGCTCTTCTGGCCGCGCCTTCTTTTCTGAAAGCGGGCTCCGCAAAGCGGGCGCTCGGCATCCAGTTATACACAGTATTGGCGGATATGAAGCGCGACGCGCCGGGAACACTCAACGCGCTCGGGAAGATCGGGTATCAATATGTTGAAGCGTACGATCTGGGCGGGCAGACACCCGCGCAGTTCCGCCAGGCTCTCGACGACGCCGGACTGAAATGCCCCAGCACGCATGGGAACTACTCGGGCGCCGACCCGACGCCGCAGTTCGACGCGGCTCTCGCCATCGGCGCCAGATATGCCGTCAGTTCCATGCTCATGACAAGTGTTGTTGCCGACGGACCAGATCATTATGGCGCACATTCGGATCTTACCGAGGATGTGTTCAAGAAGATGGCTGCGCTCGCGAATGCGATTGGCGCCAAGGCGAAGAAAGCCGGCATCCAGTACGTCTACCACAACCATAACTTCGAGTTTATGAAGTTTGCGGATGGCCGCACCGGCTATCAGGTGGTGCTCAACGAGACCGATCCGGAACTGGTGAAGCTTGAACTCGACTGCGGATGGATGGCAGTCGCGGGCGCGAATCCGGCCGATTACTTACACGCTTATCACGGACGTTATCGCATCCTCCATGTGAAGGATTTCCTGCCTGTGAAAGGACCGACGACAGCGCTGTTCGGTCCGGGCCGTCCAACCGGGACCGAACTCGGCCGCGGCTATATCGACTACATGCCGATCTTTGCCGCAGCGGAAGTTTCTGGAGTTGAATACTACTTATCCGAGCAGGAGCCGCCGTTTACCGATATGACGCCGCTCGAGGCGGCGCGGGTCAATTACGAATATATGCTTTCGATCTAACATCTAACATAGAAAGGCGCTGCGTGGAATCCCACCCTTTCGCCAGAAAAAGGGCGAAAGGATGGGGCACGGAATTGGCGCAAAATCTAACAGTCAGAGACCTAGTACCGTGCCCGTGTGATTGAGTAATGCAGTTTCCTCCGGGCTTGTTTACGCGTGAACTTCCAGTCGATGGTGGTGCGGTCGCGGTTGATGCGGCGCTCCCAAGCATGAACTTCACGGCGCAGTGCAGACAGGTCGCCGATTCTGCGTTGTCCCAGGCACTGGCGGCTGAGCAGGCTCACTTCGATCTCGGCCTGGTTAAGCCAACTGCCGTGCTTGGGTGTGTAATGCACCGTGAAGCGGTTCCACAGCAAGCCTCCCAGCTTTTCTCCGTACCGCTTAACCAGCGACTTGCGGCCGCACGTGTTCAGGTTATCCATAACCAAGTGGATGGTCCGCGCCTCAGGATAGCGGGCGACGATCTCCACCAGGTAGTCGGCAAACTCCGTCGCCGAGCGCGTGGCCGCAGGCTTGGGGAAATGCCGCCCCGCTTTGGGCTCCACGCCGCAGAAGACGTTGGCCGTGCCGCAGCGCTTGTACTCGTAATCGCGCCGGGCCACGTGTCCCGGACGGGCGGCCTTCGGAGCACGAATGTCCCGGTGCAGCAGCACCGGCTTTTCGTCGATGCAAACCACCGGCTCCTCCTCCGAGAGCGGCTTTTCATAGAGAGCCAGAACGTCCTCCATGCGCCGGATGTACTCCTCATCCAATTCCGCCACGCACCACATTGTTTTCCCGCCACGGCTTCAGGTCGTGGNNTCTGAAGAAGGATGCGCACCGTCTCCGGACCCACATGTTCGACCAGCTTGCGCTTCACCGCCCCCTGCGCGATCAACCGCACCGACCAACGCGCCCGGCCTGCCGGCGGCGGGCCGCAGACCATGGCGATAAGGCGCTGGCCCTGCGCAGCGTCCAACAGCGGCTTCTGGCCCGGGCGAGGCGCATCGTAGATGGCCGCTGCCCATCCGCCCTCCTGGTAGCGCTTGCCGATCTCCCATGCCGCCTTGGCGGAAATGCCCACTCCGGCTCCGGCCTCCACGGTGCTCCGGCCTTCGTCCATCTGCCGCAACACCAAAGCCCGAATCACCGCCCGAACCGGCTGCACTCCGCCGCTCAACAACTCCTCGACCTGTTTCCGTTCCTGCCGCGAAAGCTCGATATGCAACCTCTTACGCTTGTCCATGCCTCAGCTATACCGCTCGCTGCTGTCCCGCAAAAGTGTCAAGCTTGATTGCGAATCTACGAAGTCACGGTACTAGTTATGCGGCCGGGCTCACAATCGCATCGATACGGGCAAGCTCGTTGGGCGCGAATGCAAGATTGTTGAGCGCGGCAACATTCTGCTCGATCTGCTCGACGCGGCTGGCGCCTATAAGTGCCGAAGTTACCCGGCCATCGCGCAACACCCATGCCAATGCCATTTGCGCAAGATTCTGTCCGCGCTCTGCGGCTAATTGATTCAGAGCTCTTATCTGGGCCAGGCGGCGATCGTCGATGTCCTGCTTCTTGAGGAAACCGTGCGGCTTGGAGGCGCGCGAATCGGCAGGAATACCGTCGAGATAGCGGCCCGTCAGCAAGCCCTGCGCCAGCGGACAGAAAGCAATGGCCCCTATGCCGTGCTCGCTCAATGCGTCAAGCAATCCTTCTTCCGCAGTGCGATTGAACATCGAGTACTTGGGCTGATGAATGAGACAGGGAGTTCCCAATTCGCGGAGAACTTTGGCTGCCGCTCTGGTTTGCGAGGGATTGTAGTTGGAAATGCCTGCATAAAGCGCCTTACCGGAGCGTACGGCACGATCGAGCGCGGACATGGTCTCTTCGAGCGGCGTGGAGGGATCGGGGCGGTGCGAATAGAAGATATCGACGTATTCCAGGCCCATGCGCTTGAGGCTTTGATCCAAACTGGCGAGCAGATACTTACGCGATCCCCAGTCGCCATATGGACCCGGCCACATATCATATCCGGCCTTGGTGCTGATCACTAACTCGTCGCGATAAGGCTTCAAGTCGAGACGCAGAATCTCGCCGAAGTTACTTTCCGCGCTGCCGGGCGGCGGGCCGTAGTTATTGGCCAGATCGAAGTGAGTAATGCCCAGATCGAAAGCGCGGCGCACCATGGCGCGGCCGTTCTCAAAAACATCCACACCGCCGAAGTTGTGCCACAAGCCGAGTGAGATGGCCGGCAACTGGATGCCGCTCTGTCCACAGCGGCGGTATTGCATAGCCTGGTAGCGCTGCTCGTTTGCGAGATACAAAGCTCCTCCTAAAGGATTCGCCATCTGGAATTGGAACTTCGGAATGCACAGCGCAACCATTGTACTCGCTAGGATAGAACATCGAGCAAGCCGAAGCCGTTTCTGCACTAGCAAGCTGCGGAAAGGCAGCGAACGAATCATTGCACGAAGCACCCGCAAGGGCTAAAGCCCGCCGTTCGTTCTGCGGATTACGGCACGACTAAAGTCGTGCCCTGGCACTTCGTGCCCCAGATGGAGGGCTTTTCTGCAGCCTAGCAGAGCGCAGGAAAGAGGCGTTGCCGAGCCTCGACTTCCTGTGAGAGACTTGCTCATCTTTTCAACCGGTCCCAGCGTTTACCTGAGGCAAGATCTGAGTCATGGCGCATTTATTGTTCTCGAACCCACCGATTTCCTGTGCCCGCCGAGCATTGCTGTTTCCGATCCTTACAGCCGGGATTCTGGTTTGCCCCGCTGCCCGATCCCAGGGAGTGGAAGTGCCTGTACTGTCCATCAAGGTTGACCAGGTGGGGTACCCGCTCGATGGCCCGAAGGTGGCTCTAGTCAGCGTTCCGGCGAAGGCCTTTGAGATAAAGCGCTTCGGCGATGGCCGGGTGGTTTTTCAAGGGAAGTTGGGGCCCGCGCAACTTGACCCGGATTCCGGGGATACGGTTGAAGCGGCGGATTTCTCAGAGCTGCACCAGGCTGGGGAGTATTACATCGAGGTTCCCGGCGTGGGGCGGAGCTGGGACTTTCACTTGGGCGGCAGCGTATTTGAGCACGCCTATTACCTGGCGATGCGCGCCTTCTATGGACAGCGCTGCGGGACAGCGGTCGACCTCGGCAAGGAATTTCCCGGTTACTCCCACGCGGCCTGTCATCTGCATGGCGAGTTTCATCCCAGCTCTGGGGCAACGGGCGAGCGCGACAACATTGGAGGCTGGCACGACGCGGGCGACTATGGCCGCTACATGGTGAACTCCGGCGTGACGACGGGAACACTGCTATGGACGTGGGAGTTGTTCGGGGCGAAGATCCAACATATCAAGCTCGACATTCCGGAAACCGGAAACGGCACGCCCGACATTCTGAATGAAGCGCGGTGGAATCTGGAATGGATGCTGAAGATGCAGGACAGCGACGGAGGCGCATGGCACAAGCAAGCCAGCGAACAATTCCCCGGTTTCGTCGCTCCCGATGCGGATACGCTGCCCAGCGAGGTGATCGGGACCGGGTCCGCGCCCTACAAGAGCACTTGCGCGACTGCCGATCTGGCTGCCGTGGGCGCCATTGCGGCACGGGTTTACCGGCCATTCGACGCGCAGTTTGCCGCACGCGCACTCGACGCGGCGCGCCGCGCATGGCAGTGGACGGAAAAATATCCGAACGTGACCTTCAAGAATCCGCCCGGCGTCGCAACCGGTGAATACGGCGATGCGAATTGCGCAGACGAGCGGCTATGGTCCGCGGTCGAGCTTTGGCGCACGACGGGAGAATCGGCATACCACGAGTTCTTCCTGAGCCAATACGCTCGGTATCTTTCCCACCTCGATACGCCGCCGGAGAGCAACTGGAGCGATATGTCTCCGATGGCTTTAGAGAGTTACGCTCTGTCGCGGCGCAAAGATGCCGACCCAAAGGCGCAGGCGGCAATCCGGGAACGGCTTTTGGCCGCAGCGCGCGCAAACGTGGCGACCACCCGCGCCCATCCCTACCGTATGAGCCTTAATAGACCAGATTTCAGATGGGGTTCGAATGGATTTGCAGCGGGCTATGGGATGGAACTGCTGATTGCCAACCAGATCGCGCCCAACCCAGATTTTGTGGATGCCGCGCGCGACAACCTGCACTATCTCTTGGGCCGCAACACTTTTTCTCTTTCGTGGGTCACGCAGGTTGGAGAACATGCTGCTCAGCATCCGCACCATCGGCCAAGCGCGTCGACCAAGCTGCCCTGGCCGGGGCTCGTCGTTGGAGGGCCCAATGTAGGGCGGCAGGATGAGGTGCTGGCTGCGCTGCCCAAGGACCTGCCGCCGGCGAAGGTGTATGCCGACGAGCAGGCCTCCTACGCAAGCAATGAGATTGCCATCAACTGGCAGGCGCCGTTGGTGTTTCTATTGGCCGGAGAGCTTCCTTGACAGGCCGCGGAAAGGCGGCGAACGGCGAGCGAATTCTTGGGCGGAGCACCCGCGAGGGCTAAAGCCTTTCCTCATTCTTGCGGTTTACGGCACGACTGAAGTCGTGCCCTGACACTCCGTGCTTCTCACCGAGAGTTTTTCAGCAGCCTGTTAGTGAGACTCTGCACAGGTTCCCGATTTAGGTTGACCTGGCATTGGGCGAGCGTCCTGGCATCTTTTTTCATGCAAGATGCTTCAGGTTCGCGTCAGCGGATGGGAAGCCGTGACCGGAGCAGACTCCAACGCGTGTCGCGGTAAGGATCGCGCGTGTCTCCGTAGACCGGGTGGTAGCACTCCGGTCCTTCGCGGCCGGGAATCCGGATTCCGAAGTTGTTCAACTGAAGGTAGTGACGCATCTGCAGCTTGTAGCGGCCTTCGATACCGAAGATCAGTTCCAGAATGCGCTCATTCAGCCAGACGATGTAGCGGAGCCCGAACTCCCAAAGGTAGGTGTACCCCTTGAAGAACTTCCAGTCGCCCGGGGTCGCGCGCCACATGCCGATCACCTCGCGGCGGATCTTCCAGCGCTGAAAGTTCAACTGCTCCGAAGTGAGCTCGTGGGTGCGCACGTTGCTGAAGTAGCCGTCGTACCAGCGAAAGTCGTTGAGGTTGGCGACGCGATGGTCGTCGATCATCTCCTGGCGCAAGGGCGTCTTGGGGTAAGGCGTCATGATCTGATCCATCACGCTGGAGATGCCCATGCCGCGGATGAACTGGTAGTTTTCGCGGATGCTTTCGGGATCGTCTTCCGGAAGACCGTTGATGATGCCGGCAATGACGACGATCTTGTGCTTTTGCAGAGCCTCCACACCGCGGCGAATGGTGTCGAGAGTGTTGGGCTTGTGCATGGCCTTGAGGTTTTTGGTGGAGCCGTTTTCGATGCCGAGGAAGATGGAGACGAATCCCGCTTCGACCATCTTGCGCGCCACATCCGGGCGATGGGCGAAACCGATGGGGCTGGCCTGCGTGGTGAATATCAGATCCTTCAGCTTGAGCGAGATCACTCCGTCGCAGAGGCTCTCGAAGCGGTCCATGTCGAGCGTGATGTTGTCGTCAGTGCAGAAGATGTGGCGGGCGCCGCGGCTATAGGCATCCTCGATGTCGGCCAGCACGCGGTCGATAGGAAAGACGCGGAAGGAGCGGCCGTACATCTCCCGGATACTGCAGAAGTTGCATCCATGCAGGCAGCCTCGCGAGGTTTCGATCGCATCCGCTTTGCGGAAATACATGTGGAAGCCCTTGACCAGGCGCTTGTCGCGGGCGGGGACGCGGATGCGGCTCAGATCTTCGAGGGGCCGCGGCGGATTGTGCTGGAAGACGCCATCCTGCTTGAAGGAAAGTCCGAGGATACGGTCCATGCCTTTGCCGCCGGCTTCGAGGCTATCGAGCAGTTCCCCGAAGGAGAAATCGCCTTCGCCGCGCACGATGAAATCCCAAAAACGCGCGTCCGGGCCGGCGGCGAGCGACTCGGAGAAGAGCGTGGCGTGGTAGCCGCCGAGGACGGTGAGGATGGAGGGGGCGAACTGTTTGGCGGCGTAGGCGAGGCCGACGGTGGTCTCGTATTGAAAGGTCATCGACGTAAAGCCGACCACGTGAGGCCGAAATTCGCGCAACACTTCGAGAAAGCGCGGCAGCGCCTTCTTGCGCCAGACCACCGTGTCGACGACGCGGACATCGTGGTTGTCGATTTGCGCGGCAATGGTGGCCATGGCCACACTGGGCGGCTCCCACTGGCGACGAGGGACCCATGGGGAGGTTGCCGGGCTTTGAATGAGCAGCGATCTCATGCTTGTACTCTTCTATCTCTCATCAAGTGGAATAGATAACCACAACGATCCTACGAATCCCGCTGCTTGAAAGCTACGGCAGGCTGGGCGATGCCGCGTTCTTGGCTGAGATGGCGAGCTTACGGCGGATCAATGCGGCGATCTGCTCCACCGTGTCCAACGAGTATACGTCGATTTCGCGCGGCATGAATTCGATTTCGTAGCGGCGCTCGATAAAATCCACGAGTTTCAACATGCCCAGAGAGTCGACGATGCCGCCGGTAATGAGCGGCATATCGCTCGCGATCGACTCGGCCGGCGCGTCGGGCAGAAAGGTGGCGGCCAGGAACTGCTTTAATTCGGTCTCAATCTCCACGCACATTCCCTTCCGCGGCCCGCGCGAGAGCAGCATAATCGATTTTGCCCCGGTTTCCTTTCATCAGTATATCGGTAACGACGAAACGATCGGGCAACATGTAGGGAGCGAGCAGCCTAGCGCAGTGGGCGCGGATCTCGGCGAGAGCAAGATCTTGGCCGGCGCGCAGGCGAACGAAGGCAACGATTCTAGTTCCAGCAGCGGGATCGTTGGCCGCAACCGCGGCGGCTTCGATCACCTGGGGATGGCGCAGGAGGGCGGCCTCGATCTCGCCTAGTTCGATGCGGAAGCCGCGGCGCTTGATCTGCCGATCCAGGCGCCCATGGAAGAGATAGTTTCCGTCCGGAGCTACACTGACGCAATCGCCGGTACGGTAGTAGCGCTGGCCGTCAACTACAGTGAAGGCGCGCGCGGTCTCTTCGGGCCGATTCCAGTAGCCGTCCATGAGCGAAGATCCACCGGCGAGGAGTTCGCCGCGGGCAGGATCGACGACCGTCTCCGCGTAGGGACAAGGAAGGCCGATGGGCAGCGGGTCGTCCTGCCTATAACCGCGAGGCACCGGGAACCAGGTGACGACATTCGTCTCCGTGGGGCCGTAGAGATTGACGCACCGGGCATCGGGGACGGCTGCCATCAGCCGGACAAGCGCGGGAGGAGCAAAGACCTCGCCGGCGAAGAGGATCAGGCGCAGATCGGGGTAAGCCGACTCGGCGAAGCGGCCCTCTTCGAGCATGGCGGCCAAGATGGAGGGCACGGAATACCAGCAAGAAATGCGCGCTTCGCGCGCGAAACTGGCGAGAAAGCGCGGCATCCACGCAATATTCTCCGGAACAAGAACGGCGGTAGCGCCGGTGAGCGCCATGTTGAAGAGATCAAAGGTGGAGAGGTCGAAGCCCAGCGGAGCGGGACAGGCGATGCGATCGCTCGCAGCGATGTGGAATTCGTCCGCGGTCCAGCGCACGAAAGCAGCCACGGCATGGTGCGAAAGCACCACTCCCTTGGGAGCGCCGGTCGAGCCGGAGGTGAAGAGTAGAACCGCCGTTGCGGCTGAATCGAGAAGTGGCCAATCCGTAGCAACTTCTGGATCGCCGCCGGGCCGCGGGTCACGAAGTAGCGCGCCGGTTTCGAGATCGGTGATGCGCCGGGCGCCGTTCTCCTCTTCAATCAGCAGCCGTGCCGCACAATCGCGGAGAACCGCCTGAACGCGCTCCCTCGGCCAGCGGGGATGAATGGGCACATAGGCGGCGCCGGCGAGCAGCGATGCGAATACGGCAACCACGGCGCCGGTGGTTTTGGGCAGAAGGAGGGCGACGCGATCGCCGGGACGCAAACCGTGAGCGATGAACTCGAGGGCGAGGGCCTCGGCCTGGCGGTAGAGCTGGTCGAAGGTGGTGATGCGCCCGTCTTCTTCGATGGCCGGCGCGTGGGGCCGCTCCGCGGCGGTCGAACGAAGCCATTCGTGCAGCAGGTTGCATTCAGGCGCGGGCAAGGCTGACTCCCCACGTGAAGCCGACGCCGGACGAGGCAAAAAGAATAAGCTGGCCGGGAAGAATGCGGTTCTCGCGGAGCAGATCCACGTAGTTCACGATCAGATCGCTCGAGAACGTGTGCCCGATTTCGGCCATGCGGGTAACGGGAAGGCCGCCCTCGGCGAGGCCGAACATGCGGCGAAAGCCCTCGCGATCGCGTTGACTGATGTTGGAGTAGACGAAATGGTCCACGTCGCGGATCGTGAGCGAGTGGGCGGCGAGGACCTTGTTGACGAGCCGGTAAAGATGCAGATAAACAATGGGCATCACCCTCTGCTCGATGGCCACGGCGTCGGCCACGATCTCGATCCCGCCGGGAGTTTGGCGCAGCGCGATGGCGTCGTGCAGGTGGCCGAGCGTCATGGCCTCAACCCCGAGCAGAACGGGGCCCTGGGCGGCGTCGCGCGAGAGAAGAATCGCGCTGGCGCCATCGCCCTGGATCGTGACGGGCAAGAGAGACCGATTGGCCTTGGGCGCGCCGTCGCCCGTGACCAGCAGCGCTGTGCGAAGTTTCGAGTCCAGTGCCATCCAGCCGAGGGCCGTCTTGATGGCCAGATGAAGAGCGCCGCAACCGCCGCCGCGGAAGGCGAGATTAAGCGAGGTTTCAGCGCCGAGCTCGGCGCTGAGCCAGTGCGCGAGTGAGATGGACTGCGGGCCGTCGCCGGGGAAGGTGCTGAAGTCGAGGATGAAGTCGACCAGGCGAGGCTGAATGCCGGCCAGACGGATGGCTTCGCGGGCGGCTTCGAGGGCCAGGTCCGAGGGCCGCCGCGCACCGCAGACACGCACGCTGGAGATGCCGAGGTTCTCCGCCGCCAACTGCCTGGCCCGCGGAGAGAGCGGCGCCAGGGCTTCCCGGACGCGCTCTTCTTCCGCGTCGAGAATGGCTGCGACGCTCTCTTCGTTTTCCGGCAGCACGTAAGCGGCGGAGGCGATGCGTACGTTCACGATGACGGCACCTCCAACCGCAGGGCCGCGAAAGCGCCGCCGGCAGCGGTTCCCAGCATGAGAGCCGAACCACTTCCGGGCCGGCGGCTTAAGGCCAGCAGAAGATGAAACAGGCCGCCGCTCCTGGCCAGACCATCGGCAACGGGCAGCGAAGCGACGATGCGCGCATCGTTTCTCGAAAAAGACTGGCTCGAAAACGCCTGGCCGGCACAAGAACGAAAAACGCCGGCGGGCGGATCGCATGAGCACGGACCGCCGTTGCCGGCCGAGAAAACCAGTGACGGAACGGAAGGGAAAAGATGGCGAATGGCCTGGGCGGAATCGCCGCTGCGCGCGTAGCGGCCGCCGGCGAATTGCGCGTAGCCTCTGCGTTCGGTGCTGAGACCGGATTCGAGGAGTAGAGCGGCCACGCCCTCGCTGGGAACAAAGTCCGCGGATCGGGCGGGCGGATCGGAAACAAAGCACGCGGGAGAGAGCAATCCGGCCGTTTCGTACCACTGGTAAACCGCCGGGCTGAGCGCATCGCCTGCAATGACGATGGCGCGGTCGGCCTGGCCGTGCCTGAGAAGCGATGCGGCGCGCAGCAATGCGATCTCCGCGGCAAAGTTTTCGCCGCCGAGAGTGAGGTTGGGGCCGCGCAAGCCGTGGAAGAGCGCAACGTGACAGGCCGGGGCATTGGCCAGAGTCTCCGGGAAGGTGATGGGATCGGTTCCAGTCCAGCCGTTGAGAGCGGCGCTGCGATAGAAGGACTCCGTGAGCTCGACACAACCGAAACCGCTGGCGAAGAGAACCGCGACACGCGAGCGATCGATGGTGTCGAGGTTTACGCCCGCATCCTGGAGGGCCAGCGAGGCCGCGACCAGCGCCCAGCAAGAGAGGCGATCCAGTCGCCGCGTCTTGACGCCGGGCACGAGCTTGGCGGGATTGAAAGGCTGCACCTGGTAAGCCCGGCGCAATGTGGCGTTCGGCCAGGCGGCGATCGGTTCCGGCTCGACCTCAAGGCCGGAAAGGAGGCCGGCCGTTGCGCCGAACGGAGAGACCGAGCCGAACCCGGTAATCGAAGGCAAGTTCGCGTTCATGCGTCAACGCTCCCAAAGACAAGGGCCGCATTGCTGCCGCCGAAGCCGGCTGAAACCGACATGGCCGCGGGAATATCCTGGCTCCGCCATGCGCCGCGCAGATACTCTATGTCCTGGCTTTCGATGGGATCGGCAAGCCGCAGCGTGGGCAGCAAAGCACTCCTGCGCATGGCAAGAATCGTGATGGCGGCTTCAAGAGCGCCCGCAGCGCCCAGGCAATGGCCGATATAGGACTTTGTGGATGAAACCGGAATGGGCGTCGAGCGGCCGCGGAAGACCAACTCGTAACACCTGGTCTCCGCAATATCGTTGAGCGGAGTGCCGGTGCCGTGGGCATTGACGTAGCCGATCTCGTCGATGCCCGTTCCGGCCATCTCCATCGCCAGCCTCATGGCAGAGGCCAGACCCTTGCCTTCGGTGTCGGGCGCGGTGGAGTGGTAAGCATCGTTGGTCATGGCCCAGCCGCGCAGGATGGCGAGAGCCTCGGCTCCCCTGGACCGGGCATGAGCCAGAGTCTCCAGCACCAGCACTGCGGCGCCTTCGCCTAGGTTGAGCCCCTGGCGGCTCTTATCGAAAGGACGGCAGGGAGACGGATCGAGAGCCTGCAGGGAATGGAATCCGCTGGCGGTGAAAGCGGACAAGGCATCGCTGCCTCCTGCGAGCGCCAGCGGAACCTCGCCGTCGAGCAGCATATTCGCGGCCAGAGCCAGGGCGATTGCTCCCGAAGCGCAAGCCACGGAAACGGCGCAGGCCGGGCCTTCAATGCCCAGGTGTTCGCCGACCGAGGCGGCGACGCGCGAAATCGGATAGGTAGCGGCGCGGGCCAGGCCGGCCTCCCGATACCATGCTGCCGGATCGACGGCGATTGCAGGTTCGATCTCTGTGAGTCCGGCGACCGTGGTGGCCATGACAATTCCACTTTGCCGCAGCAACTCGCGCGGCAGGCCCGCGCAGGCGTCTTCGGCAGCGGCCATGGCCAGACGGTCGCTGCGCGAGTAACGATGCGGGTTTTCGACATCGGGCAGAGAGGCCACGCGGGCCACGTGTCCCGAGAAGCCGGGAAAGAGGTCCGCGGCCGGAGCCAGACAGCTCTTGCCGGCCAGCAGTCCTGCCTCCAGCGCGGCACTGCCCAGGCCGTAGGGGCTGACAACGCCGATGGCGGTGACAGCAATCGTTTTTTCCGGATCAGGCAATATCATCCACTCGCCAGAAATCGAAAAAGTTCAGCCATTGATCATAGTAGTTCGCTACTTGCGTCTCAAGAAACCGCACGGCCTGGCGCAACTCCGGCAAATCCTCCTGCCGCAGATCGCCTGCGGAGGCGGGAAAAATCGGATCGCCGATCAGGACGCGGTAGCGCAGCCAGCCCTGGCGCACCACCACGCCGGGAAGCACGGGCGCCCCGGAAGCGCGCGCCAGCAGGAAAGGGCCGCGAGGGAACTCAGCATCGGCGCCGAAAAACGGGACCGTAGAGCGGTGATGCGGCTGATAGACCCGGTCGCCCTGCATGGCGACGATCTCGTTGCGGCGCAAAGCCTGAAGCAGCTCGATGGACGCGGATGCGCCGGCGCGCAAATCGACGATGCGCAGGCGGCCGTTCACCATCAGGTCGCGCAACATGCGCTCGGCGGGCTTGTCTTCCACCACGCGGGCAACATTGACGGGGCGGCCATGCAGTTCGAGCAGGCGCGAGGCGAACTCGGGGTTGCCCAGATGCGCGGTCCAGACGATCAGCCCTCGGCCTTCGGCGAGGCACTTGTCGATCGTGTCAGCTCCGCGCTCGGGGCCGGCGAGCATGGCCAGGAGTTGGGCATCGCTGGCCGCGGGAACGCGAGAATACGAGACGATGAGGTCGCAGAAGGAATAGAAAACCCGGTAGACCTTCCAGTGCAGCTCCAGGCCGCCGCGACCCGAGATGCGCCGCAGGTTGCGGGTGACCGCGGCTCGCTCGCGCCGCAGCCCCAGATAAAAGCACAAGGCCGTAACGGCGGCGAACGGCGGCTGCGCGAAGCGCGGCACCACGCGCATCGAGAAAAAAACGAAGCGGAGAATCCCGACGGAGTGGAAGCGATGATGATACCAGCGCGTCAAGCTGCACCCACGGCGGTCAGGTCGTTGACGTTGCGAATCATCTTGCGCATCAGCACCGAGTACATGTGGACGATGTCCGTATCGTTGTAGCCGATGGAGCGCAGGGTGCCGACGGCGGCGGCGACGGCCGGAGGGTTGCTGGTGCCGAAGCGGCGATGGTACTCGATCTGAATCTCGTTCATCTCGTGCTTCGAGAGCGTAGGCGTGGACATGGCCATGTCGTTATACGAGAAGCGGCTGGTGAGTCCGATCCGCTCGGAACTCCAGCCGGCCTCCAGGGCCTGGCGATTGATTTCGCAGCCTTCAAAAAAGCGCAGGCAAAAGTGATAGGGAAGCAGGGACGGTTTAGGCAATTCGCCCAGCCAGTCCAGCGTGCGCTGCGCCATGGCGCGATCCTCGGTTGGAAAGCCGTACATGGTGGAGATGTTGACCGCGACGCCCTGGCGCTGCGTGTAGCCGATGATCTCGCGCGCCTTATCGAGATCGAGGCGCTTGTCCACCAGGCGCTGAATCTCTTCGGCGGCCGACTCCACGGCATAGGTGAACCACACGGCGCCGGCCTCGATAGCGCGATCGACGAACTCCGGCGTGGCGATATCGGCGCGCAGCCCATTCACAAAATAAAACCTGGGTTTGAGCCCTGCCTCCCGGATCATCTCGAAGAAGCGCAACGCCCGCTTGACATTGACATTGAAGATGTCGTCGACCACGTAAAAGTCGCGAATCCCGTGGCGCGTATAGAGGATCTCGAGTTCGGCGAAGACATTCTCCGCGCTGCGCAGCCGCATCTTCTTCCAATGGCTGAAGCAGTAAGTGCAGTGGTAGACGCAGCCGCGGCCGGTGAGCAAAACGCCCTGGCGGCGATGGTTGTAGGCGTAGCTCAGCTGCTTCTCGTAGCGGTCTAGGTCGATCAGGTCGTAGTCGGGAAAGGGCAGGCTGTCGATGTCGGCAATCTCTTCGCGGTCCGGATTCTCCAGGACCTCGCCGTCCTGGCGGTAAAGAACTCCGGCCAGTGCGGCCAGCGGCTCGCCGGAGAGCAGGCGGACAAGCGTCTCCTCGCCCTCGCCTTTCGCCGCAACCTCAAGTTCGGGTACGTCCTCGAAGAGGCGGCGCCGGTAGGCCTTCACGATGGGGCCGCCGGCGACAATTAGCGCGCCGCTCGACTGGCGAACCACCGCGGCCACGCGTTGCAGCTCCTCGAGAAAGAAGGCGATGGAGCGCAGGCCCACGACATCGGGCTTGAAATCATCGAGGATGCGGGCCAGTTCCGTGTCGCTGGGGCAGTCGAGCGAAGACTCCACAATGCGCACTTCAAGATGGGGCAGGGCTCGGCGGGCGCTGGCCGCCAGATACATCAGGCCAATCGGGGGCACGTGCATCTCGTAGGGCATCGTGGTCCCCACCCATTTGTTCATGTTGTTGCATTCGACCAGCAAAAGACGGAGGGGCGGTTTTGGGTTGCCGGTCGGCATGGCGGGATGCGCTCCTGGAGCAGGCTCAGCGTTGAGCGGCGATCTTCTCGGCGATCTTCGCATCGACGGCGGCGGCCAAAGTGGCGATGGTGCGCCACGCGTTGCGGTCGAATTCGCCTTCCACCAGCTTGATTCCGAAGTGCCTTTCGATTTCGAGGATGAGCTGCAGGACATCGATCGAGTCGAGCTCGATGTCGCCGTCGAGCAGTGCCTGGTCGTCGGGCAGATCGGCCGCGGTCCGGTCTTTGATGCGCAGACCTGAAATGACGATCTGCTTCAACTGTAGCGCCGTGTTTTCCATGAAAAATTAACCCTCAGTATAGCATTCACCGGATCAGATCGAGCGCCGCGGCCACGCCGAGGAAGGCGCGCGCGGCGCAACCGGCGGGATCGAGAAGCACGATTCTCTCGCGCAGCAGTTCGCCCACGGGCTGGCCGCGGAAGTGCGCGATGCGGCGATAATGCGCGATAAAGTAAAGCACGCGGAGGAACAGCTTCCATCCCAGAGGCGCAAAGAAAGGCGGCGCGATGAGAGCAACGCCGCGCCCGGCTTTCACTTCCGCCGCGAATTCCTCGAAGCTGCCCGAGTGGGAGACGCTGAGCACGGAACTCGCCAGCAACAGGTGGCTGTCTCCGCCGCCGATCACGGGCTTGCCAACCGAACGCGCCAGTTCGAGGACGGCGTCGTTCTCGCGGCGGCCGCGCATGCCGTTGTATTCGAGAGCGTGGATCGCCCATCCATAGCGCTCGAGCAGCTCCCGCGCCGGGATCCCGTGCTGACGATTCTTGCCCCAGGGCACCAGCGGGTGGTTGAAGACAACCAGGCATTCGCTGGCCCGGAGCATCTCAAAAACGTCGTCGAGGCGATCGGCGCGCGCGGCCTCGTTCAAGGCGGCATGGAGGCCTTCGGCCGCATCCGCCTTCATGCCGGTGATACCGATGTGAAAAAGGTAGCCGTCGAAATGAATGGAGAGCTCTTCTCCCAGGGGAATGCGGTGGGCCCATTGGGGATGGGCGCGGCAAAGCTCGATGCTGCCCGCGACCTCGTCGTGATCGGTGAGGCCGAGGACGATTTCGTCGTACCCAAGAGCGGCAGCGGCGGCGGTTTCCTGGAGGAGAACCTCTTCCGGGGTAAGTGGAGCGCGGTAGCTGATCTGGTTGAAATCGAATGCGCTTGCGCTCGCAAACCCGAATGCGGCCTGGAGCGCGTGACTGAACGGATGCATCCATGGCTTTCGGACCACGTCGTTGAGGATGCCCATGGTCTCGACGGAATGGAGAGAATGATTATGCAGCGAAACCGCGTAAGGAAACTCCCGCCGCGGCTCCGGACAGGCGCGGTAGGCGTAGTTCTCGATCGTCCAACAACCCAAATCCGGCATATGTGCGTGCCTTGCTGCCGCCATCCTCAGCCGTCAAGTGTAGGAGTGCACAGCGTTACCGCGTGGCATTCGCGGCGACCGGAGCCAGCGCGCGGCCTCCGTGCCACGGCCTCTGATCGACGGGCAAAACGAATCTACACTATACTAGGCAGGCCGAGGGACCGGACAGGGCAGGTGAGTTGTGGGGACGGTTGCGGCAGCCTCGGATTCGCCTCCCCCTTCAGGAAGACCCCCGTTCAGCTTACCGATGGCGACCGACTGCAATCCCGCTGCCGAACCTGCTCACGCGACGGAAGACTGCGACGCGCCGGGCGGTAGCCCCGCGAGGCCGGGGAACGGGCGCGCGGCGCGCGTGCGGCACTTCCGGTCGCCTCTCGCGCGTCATTTCCTGGCCGAAGACCGCCACAAGGTCACGGTGCTTTTCGGCGGGTTCACCTGGAAGCACGAGCGCTTGATCGCGGCCATACTCCGGCGCAGCGGCTACCGCTGTCAGCAGCTCCCTACTCCCGATCTGGCGGCCTTCGCGCTGGGCAAGGAATACGGCAACAACGGCCAGTGCAATCCCACCTATTTCACCATCGGCAACCTGATCAAGTTTCTTCGCTCTCTCGAGGAGCGGGGCCTGTCGCGCCGCGAGATTGTGGAGGGCTACATCTTCTTTACCGCCGGGTCCTGCGGCCCGTGCCGCTTCGGCATGTACGAATCCGAGTACCGGCTGGCTCTGGAAAACGCGGGGTACTCGGGATTCCGCCTGGTGCTTTATCAGGCCGAGCAGGCGATCAAGGCGGCCGCGGAAAACACGGGGCTCCAGTTTACTGTCGACTTCAACCTGGGCGCATTGAACATGCTCTACCTGGGCGACATGATGAACGATCTCAGCTACCGCATTCGGCCCTTTGAGATCGTGCCCGGCAGCACCAATCGCGCCGTCGATGAAGTGGTGGACAGCTTCGCGAGTTTTCTCGAGCACCGCCGTCGCTTTGAGATTCTCGAGCGGCTGCCCCGGCCGGCCGCAAGCCTGGTAGCGCGAAGCCGCGGGCTGAAAGGGTTTCTCGACGTCACGGGAAAAGTATTGAATCACCTTTACAGCCGCGAATTTGTGGAGGAGATGCACCGCGCACAGCAGCGGCTGGGCGAGCTCGAAGTCGATCACACCCGGGTCAAGCCGGTGGTGAAGATTGTGGGCGAGTTCTGGGCGCAGCTGACCGAGGGCGACGGGAACTTCAATATGTTTGCCTTCCTCGAGCGCGAGGGCGCGCAGGTGCACATCGAGTCGATCTCGGGATGGATCGACTATCTCCTCTACCAGTCGCGGAAGGGCATGGAAGCGAGGAAAGGACTCGATTACCGCTACAACGATGCGCGCTGGTGGGAACTGGGCAGGATCGCCGCCAACCGGTGGGGATACCGGCGCAAGTGGCTCTTGTTGCGTGGCAGCGAGAGGGCATGGGAGTATCTCTACGCGCGAACCGCCAAACACCTGGGTGGGATTACGCCTCCGCTGGTCCGGCAGCGCGAACTGGCGCGCCTCGCCCATCCCTTCTATCATTCGCTGGCGCGCGGCGGCGAAGGACACCTTGAAGTGGGCAAGAACGTCTACTACACCACCAACAAGCTCTGTCACATGGTGCTGGCGCTGAAGCCTTTTGGCTGCATGCCGTCTTCGCAATCCGACGGCGTGCAATCGGCGGTGGTGAACCGCTTCCCGGAGATGACTTTTCTGCCCATCGAAACCGCCGGAGAAGGCGAGATCAACGCCTACAGCCGCGTGCAGATGGCGCTGGGCGAAGCGCGCGCGAGGGCGCGCACGGAGTTCGAAGTGGCGCTCGGCTCTACGGGCCACTCTCTGGATGCGATCAGGGAGTTTGCCGGCGCGCATCGGCGCTTGCGCAGTCCCTTCTATCCGTTTCCCCGCCGGCCGGGAGTGGCCGGCGCGGCGGCGAACTTTGTGATGCATGCAGGCAGGCTGATGGATGGAAGAGAACGCATGGCGCGCCTTCCGGGTGAACGGTGAAAGGGACTGCTCTGAAGAGAGACTCTCAACGCGACGTCGCGGAGAACGGCGGGCCGGGCCGAATGCAGGGCCGCCTCCGCTTTCTGGTCGGATTCGACGTGGGCTCGACGACCGTGAAAGCGGTGGCCGTCGAGAGCGCGAGCGGCGAGATCGTGTGGCGCGACTATCGGCGGCACGATACGCGGCAGGCAGAGATGCTGCTCGAGTTCCTGGGACGCATGGAGCGCGAAGCCGGCGTTGCGGCCGGAAACAGCCGCGTCTTCATCACCGGCACGGGCGGAAGCAAGCTCGCCGGTCCCATCGGCGCGCGGTTCGTACAGGAAGTGAACGCCGTCGCGCTGGCCGTGGAAAAGCTGCACCCGGAGGTGAATTCGGTCATCGAGCTGGGAGGGCAGGACGCGAAGATCCTGCTTTTTAAGCGGGATGGCCTGGGACGGCGCAAAAAATTTGCCTCGATGAACGACAAATGCGCGGGGGGAACCGGCGCGGTCATCGACAAGATTGCCGCCAAGCTGGGCATCACTGCCGACTGCCTGCAGAGTCAGGGCTACCGGGGAATCACAACCCATCCCGTGGCCGGCAAGTGCGGAGTCTTTGCCGAGACCGACATCAATAGCCTGCAAAAGCTGGGCGTTCCCGCCGGCGAACTGATGGCTTCGCTCTTCGACGCAATTGTTCTGCAGAATCTGACGGTGCTGACGCGCGGTCATACGCTGTCTCCCGAGGTTCTGCTGCTCGGCGGGCCGAACGCCTTCATTCCCGGAATGCGCGAAGCCTGGCAGCACAAGATTCCGCAGCTCTGGCAAGAGCGTGGAGTGCAACTGCCCGATGGAGCCGCGGCCGAAGATCTGATTCGCGTGCCGGAGGATGCGCTGTATTACGGCGCGCTCGGCGCCATCGAGTTCGGCAGGGCCGAGGATGAGACGAGCGGCCTCTATACCGGGCGCAGCGGCCTGGAAAGCCTGATCGGCGCGCATCGCGGCCAAGGGTTTGAAGACGCCGGCGGCCGCGGATTGTGCGCCTCCGACGAAGAGCGGCGCGCGTTCGAGCACAAATTCCAGCGGCCCGCGTTTCAGCCGCCCGCGTTTCCGAGAGGCGAGCGGGTCGAGGCCTTTCTGGGAATCGACGGCGGCTCGACATCGACCAAGGCAGTGCTGCTTTCCACGCATGGAGAGCTTCTGGCCAAGGCCTACCAGTTGTCGAAAGGCAATCCCATCCAGGACACAATCGAGGTGTTGGCGCGGTTGCGCACCCAGGTGGAGGAGGACGGCGCACATCTCCTTATTTTGGGCGTGGGCACGACCGGCTACGCCAAGGACGTGCTTCGCCAGGTGCTCCAGGCCGACGTAGCGGTGGTAGAAACCGTGGCGCATGCCGAATCCGCAAAGCACTTCTTCGCCGATCCGCATGTGATCGTCGACGTGGGCGGACAGGATATCAAAATCATTCTGCTGCGCGACGGCGCAGTGAGGGATTTCAAGCTCAATACGCAGTGCTCGGCCGGGAACGGCTACTTCCTGCAATCGACTGCGGAGGGGCTGGGGATTCCGGTGGAGAACTATGCAGAAGCGGCGTTCAGCGCCAGAGCCATGCCGACTTTTGGTTACGGATGCGCGGTTTTCCTGCAATCCGACATCGTGAACTTTCAGCGCCAGGGATGGCGCGCGCACGAGATTCTGGCGGGACTGGCAACGGTGCTTCCGCGCAACGTGTTTCTGCACGTGGCCAAGGTGCCGAATCTGCCCGCGCTGGGCACACGGTACGTTCTCCAGGGGGGAACGCAAAACAATCTTGCCGCGGTGAAAGCGGAGGTGGATTTTCTCGGCGCTACCTTCCGCCATTCCGGCCTCGAGCCCGAGATATGGATTCATCCCCATTGCGGAGAATCCGGAGCCATCGGCGCGGCCATCGAGGTGATGCGGACCCGGCGCGCGGGAAGAGCGACCACCTTTATCGGCATGGACGCGGTGGCAACGATCCGCTATTCAACCCGGTGCGACGAGCAAACGCGATGCAGCTACTGCACGAACGCGTGCCTGCGCACTTTTTTGAGCGTCGCAGGCACCAACGCGGCGGCTCCCGGTGAATCGCGGCGCATTGTGCTGGCGAATTGCGAAAAAGGGGCGGCCGAGGACGTTGATGAATTGCGCGGGATTCAGGCAAGGCTGGAAGCCGTCAAGGCTGCGAACCCGAACCTGGTTGCAGTGGCGGCGCGCGAGGCGTTCCGCTCGCGGCGGCCGGAGCTTGTCGCCGATCCCGTTCCGCGGCGCGCATGGAACCAGAAGGGCAGGCAGAGACTTGCGTTGCGCAGGAACCGAGGACAGGTTCGCATCGGCATTCCGCGTGTGCTCAGCATGTATGCATATGCCCCGTTGTTCAGCGCCTATCTCGAAAGCTTGGGCGTGGCGGCGGAGAGCATCGTGTATTCGAGCGTGACCTCCGGAGAGATGTACCGGTCAGGCTCGAGCCGGGGCTCGATCGATCCTTGCTACCCTTCGAAGATCGCCATCGCCCATGTGAATGATCTGCTTTTCAAGCAGCATCCGCGCACGCCGCTCGACCTGATCCTCTTCCCGATGTTCGACGTTCTGGCCACGCGGCTCACGAACACGCGCGCCAACAATGGCTGCCCCACGGCATCGATCACGCCGGAGACGGTGGAGGCCGCCTTCACAAAAGAGACCGATTTGTTTCGCGAGCGCGGTATCCGCTACATTCACCCGCTGGTGAATCTCTCCAATCGCAGACTCCTGGCCCGCCAGCTCCATGAGGCGCTCGAACCGGTTCTGGGATTGAGCGAGGACGAGAATGCGCGGGCCGTCGAAGTGGGCTTCAGGGAACTGGAGCGATTCGAAGCGGAACTGCGGCGGCGCGGCCGCGAGGTGCTGGACCAGGTGGAGCAGGAAGGCCGGCTGGCCATTGTCCTGCTAGGCAGGCCGTATCATCACGATCCCGGCATCAACCATGGGATTTTGGAGGAGATACAGAAGCTGGGCTATCCGATCCTGTCACAGAGCACGTTACCCATGGACGGCGACCTTCTGGAACGGCTCTTCGGCGAGGAGATCCGCGCAGGGACAATCCCGTCCGCCCTCTCGATCTCCGATGTGTGGAAGACTGCCTTCTCCGCCAACTCCAACCAGAAGCTATGGGCCGCGAAGTTCGTGGCCCGCCATCCCAATCTCGTCGCCGTCGAGTTCTCCAGCTTCAAATGCGGCCACGATGCCCCCATCTACAGCGTTGTCGAGCAGATCATGCAATGCTCCGGCACGCCCTACTTCGGTTTCAAGGACATGGACGAAAATCGGTCCGCGAGTTCGATCAAACTGCGCATCGAGACCATGGATTACTTCCTCAAGCGTTATCGACAGGAGAGATTCGGGGCCGGCGCGATGGCGACCGAAGAGATCGATTCGGCAGTGTGCTAGGTTTCTGACAAAGAGTATTCGTGCCTGTGGGGTTCGTGCTATCCCACCCTTTCGCCCAAGAAACGGGCGAAAGGATGGGGCACGGGAGGGTTCTTCTTCATGAGGTCAGAGACCAAGTGTGACGCCTGATCGCTTTCAGGTCGACTCCGTTTCGCGTTCGCGGTTTGATAGGAACCGGGCCATCTTCTCGCGCGCGTATTGAAAGCCGGACAAGCCCGCGTAAGCTTCGGTGCAAAGTGCGCTCAACTCCCGTCGCAAGCTAGCCGAAGCACCTCGCGAGCCGCCGCAGATGAGGCAGATGCTGGTTTGTAATGCGCTGGAAACGGCGCTAGCCGATGCCAGCCGGACAAGATCCTCGACGATGCCGGCGTCTGCATCCGGCGCCGCTGTTTCGAGTTGCGCGGCATCGAGCAGGAGGGAGCGGGCGGCGAGCAAGGCCGAGAGAGCATCCGCCATGGCGAAGGCCGCGGCCTGTCGCGCGGGATGAAAGACGCCTTCCGTACCGGAACCGGCTGCGTCGCGCAAAGCGCAAAGCGTCCTGGACCAGAGCCTGAACCCTGCCGCCAGGCTTCTCCGAGCGGGCGCGGAGAAGTTTCCTACGGAGCCTTCGAGTTCGTCGATCCATTCCGCGACTCTTAAGTCAAAAGTCTCCGCGCTCATGGCGGCGGAAATCTGACGCCGTTGCGAGGCTTCCGGCCCCATGTAGACGGCTTCCACCTGCGCATCGGCGATGTACGTGTAGAGGCCGTCCGCGCGCGCACCCGCGGCCGCGGCAACTCGAGTCAGCGCGGGAATGATGCGCGTGCTTGCGAAGAGCTTGGCGGCAGGAGAGAAGAGATTGGCGTCTGCCGCGGCCGCGGGTGCGCGGGCGTCTCGAGCGTTCAGTCGGTCGCAATGGCGCGCGGCCAAAAAGCCCAGCGAAGCCGCAGCCTCACCGGCCGCCCAAAGATCCGCCATCGGAAGCCAGAACTCGGGGCCGTCGCATTCGCGGCCGGGAAGAAAATCGGCGGCCACGGTCAGAGCCTTGGCTGCGGTCATCAGGCCAAGCAGCGCCCGCGCTCTGCGCAACGCGGGCTCGAGCAGTTGCCGATGATCGAAGTGCGGCCGGAGAACGCCGTCTTCCATCGCGTAGCCGCCCACGATCCGCTCCGCGGGCACGCACAGGCGAAAGGACGGATGGGTGGTCGACGCGACGCGATGCCCGATCTTTCTGGCTGGGGTTCCGCGGTCGAACGTGCCGGCATCCTGCGGTTCGAGAATCACGAGCGCGCTGCCGCGCGCTCCGCCCGTGCCTTCGACGGCGGCGACGACGAACTCCGCAAACTCCATGTGACTGGTGAATCGCCCGCGCTTGTCGATCTCGATCGAGAGAGCGTTGGCATCGCCCGCCGGGCGATAGTTTCCCATGAGCAGAAGCGCTTCCGCTCCGGCGCCGGGGATCGGCTCGGTGAGACAGAGAGCGCCGTGCAGGAGGTTCTTTCCCGACGCGTAGCGCTCTTTCTGTTCCGCGACGCCGAACTCCACGATCGGCATCTGCGCCAGAAAGCGCGACAGGCACAACGCCGCCAGGCCGCCATCCCATGCGGCCAACTCGAAGAGAACCAGCCCCAGAGGGACGGTGGCGGGCGGTCCGGCCGAAGCCATCGTGGAGATAAATTGCGCTTTGTCCAATGCGGCGAGTAGTTGCGCTTTTTCCGCGGTCCAGCCACAGGCGTTGCGAGCGCGAAGGGATTCGAGCTGCTCTCGGACGGCGGCGGCCAGTTGCCGCGCGCTGTCTTGCAATGCGCAGAGATGAGCCGATTCGCCTGCCAGCCTCCAAAGCCGCCGATGCGTTCGGTCCAGCCAAGTGGAATCCATCGCCGGCCTAGGGCTGACGGACGGGTTCTGGGCCGTCCGGAACGCTGTATTCCGCCATGTAGGCATGGGGATTCATCAGTTGCTGCGAGCGGGCGAGGATACGCGCCAGGTGGCCGATGTGCCGCAGATCCACCTGCGGCAGCCATTGCCACCACTTCTTGCGTCCGGCGGAATTCAGCACGGTGCGGCGCCAGGTTTCGCAGTAAAGCTCGAAAAAGCGTTGGACGGGAAGACGCGGCTTCCAGAGCAGGTGATGCAGATCGTACTGGCTCCAGTCGAAGACCTCGATTTTATCCTGGATCGATGCGAAGAACTGCGTGCCCGGTAAGGGAGTCAATATGGTGAACCCGAGCCGGAAGAGTTTGTGCGTCTCGACAAAATCCCAGAGGGTATGGAAATCCTCTTCCGTGAAATCCGGATCGATGATGAAGTTGCCGGTAACGCCGAAGCCGCACTCGCGCGCCACGCGCACGGCATCGAGGGTCTTCGAGATATCGCTTCCCTTATGGAGGGAGTTGAGCCCCTGGCGCGTGGGAGACTCGAAGCCAAAGAAAATATCGAAGTTTTTGGCCAGCGGCCGCCACCGCCGCAGCAGATCCGCATTGCTGCTTACCAGATCGGCGCGGGACTGGACCAGAATCCAATTCTTGCGCTCCGCATGGGCAAGCAGTTCGCTGGCCAGCTCTTCGCTGTGCGCCTTATCCGCCCAAAAGAGGTCGTCGATGATGAACACATTGCGGCCGATGGCCGCGAAATCCTGGCGCACATGCTGCGCCGCATGATAGCGGCAGGTTGCCCCATAGAACTGCCAAACCGAACAGAACTTGCAGCGGTGGCGGCAGCCGCGCGTCGTCTCCATGGTCCAGACGGGCATGTAATTCAAACAGACATAGTGTTTGCGATAACGCTGGACGGCTGCGCGATCGGGCGGCAGGACATGCTCCATCTCCAGCCAGGGTTGGATGGCGCCGGTGGGAACGAAGCGTCCATCGCCGGCGGGCAGCAGCAGCGAGGGAACCTCGTTGAGAGGCTGGCGGGTAGCAAGTGCGCGGCACAGGGCAGGCATGATGCTCTCGCCCTCGCCGGCGCAGATGGCGTCGATGTCCCTCGAGCCATCGACCGCCTGCGGGTAAGATGCGATGGAATGACCGCCGGCCGCCACAAAAACCGATGCGTCGGCGGCCTTAATCTCCGCGGCATGGGCTAGCATTGCTGCCGCGTCCAGGATGTGCAGGCAGGAGATGCCCACCAACTGCGGCCGGAAAGAGCGGATGAAGTGCGCCATGGAGCGGCGCTCGAAACACATATCGACGATGCGCACCTGATGCCCTTCGGCGGCAAGCGCCGAGGCGATGTATTCCAGTCCGAGAGGCTCCGTGCGAAAGAAAGGCGCGAGACCGAAATGGGCAGTCGTGTTACGCGGCTTGACGAGCAGAACCCTCAATGAAAAACCACCTTGTCCGCTCAGCCTGGGCTGGCCGAAGATCGATGTGCGCGATTGCTTGCTCAATCTTAGGCCGAATCGTGCGGCACGGTAAAGTGAATTGCGTTGGCGGCGATTTTTCACGTGCAATTCAAACGGGTTGTGCCAGGCGTCCTTCGCCAACGCCGCCGGAATGCTGTACATTCGTCTTGTCGCCCGGCAAATCTTCCTGGGATCCGCGAAGCTGGCGATCGGCATGTATGGGCTTGCGCGGGAAAGAACGAACCATGGTACGGCCGTATCTCTTTATCGGTCTTTTTGTGGCGACCAACTGCACGCTGGCCTTGCTCTATCCGTTCTCGTGGACCAGATTCCTTATCTTCGTGGCCCTCTACGGCCTGGGAACGGGAATCATGCTCTATCTGCTCTTCAATCCCACCAACGATTGGCTGGTGACGAATCGTTCGCATGTGGAAAGCGCGACCGAGGTGGCGCTGACCTTCGACGACGGGCCCGACCCGGTGGACACGCCGCGGCTGCTGGACCTGTTGCGGCAGAAGGGCATCAAGGCGACATTTTTTGTGGTTGGCCGCCGCGCCGACGAGCATCCTGAGATCGTGCGCCGCGCCTGGGAAGAGGGACACCTGATCGCCAATCACACCTGGTCGCATCAACCGCTCTTCTGCTTTTTGCCGCCATGGCGGCTGCGCCAGGAGATCGAACGCGGCACGGAGAGCATCCGGCGCGCGTGCGGCCGGAGACCGCGCTACTTCCGTTCCCCAGTCGGATTGCGCCATCCGTTTCTCCGCCCCTATCTTGAGCAGGCCGGCCTCACGTTTGTTTCATGGCGATTGCGCAGCCGCGATACGCACATCCGGAATGCACAGAGGCTGGCGGAGCGCATCGTGAACAATGCGCACGGTGGTGACATTATCCTGCTGCACGACCACCGTCCCGACGGAGCGCGAGCCATGCTGGAGGCGTTGCCCGGCGTGATCGACAAATTGCGAGCGCGCGGTTTCGAATTCGTTCTTGCCGGATCCCGCGGGGAAGCGGAGTGCGAACAAAGGTAGCATGAGAACCTGCGCATTGATTCCGGCATACAACGAGGCCATCCACATCGCCCAGGTGGTGAACGGCGCAAAAGCGCATGTGGATTCCGTGGTCGTCGTCGACGATGGTTCCACGGATGATACGGCTGAACTGGCTAGCCGGACGGGCGCGGTTTGCCTGCGCAACGCGGCCAACCGCGGCAAGGGCTCGGCGCTGCGCATGGGCATGAAACATGCCCTTGCCGAGGGATTCACCCACGCCGTGACTCTCGATGGCGACGGCCAGCATCTTCCCGAAGACATTTCCACGCTGCTCCGCGTGGCCAGGGAGACCGAAGCCGACCTGGTCATTGGCGAGCGCACTTTCGACCGCTCGCTGATGCCGCGGGCGCGGTATTACTCGAACACCGTGGGCAGCCGCTGGGCATCGGCCATGGTGGGGCGGAAGATCCATGACAGCCAGAGCGGTTTCCGCGTCTACAGGCTGGAGAGATTTCGCCACATCGCTTTGCGCAGCACGCGTTACGAGTTCGAGATGGAAGCGCTGATCAAGATGGCCCGCAACGGGGCGACGATTGCCCATGCTCCGATTCAAATGATTTACGACGGCAATCAACCGCGTTCGAAGATGAAGCCCATTCGCGATACGGTGCGCATCTGTTTCTGTTCGCTGGCATTTCGGTTTTTGGGGGCCTGAGATGATGCCAAGGCTCAAATGGTTCGCCTGGGTGGCATGGTTCTTGCTGCCGGCGGCGCTTTCGGCCCAGCCGGACCATCTGCTGGCGCGCATCTGGGATGGCGTGCAACAGGCGCAGGCACAGACGGCCACGGCATGCGGCACCGTGGTTGAGACCCGTTCCTCGCCCTTAATGGCCCGCCCCCTCGTGCTCAAGGGCAAGTTCTGCACCGAGGGCGCGGTGCGCTTCTGGCTGGAGTATCTTCCTCCCCACGCGTTGACGGTGCGCTTCAATACGGATCTTCTGAATGCGACGGGAAGCGATGGCCAGACCGAAATCCTGGAAATCGGCAGCGGCGTGCGCCGCGCCCAGGCCACATTCAGCCGCGAAGGCTCGATAGCGGGACTTCAAAAGGACTTTTCCATCACGGTTACGGAAAACGAACGCGAGTACGAGATGAAGTTCGTTCCCCGCACCGAGGCCTTCCGCAAGCGACTGAATTTTCTCGTGGTCAAGCTGAACAAGCGCACCTTTCTTCCCCGGTCAATCGAAGTGGACGGAAGGAGCGGGGTCAACAGCGTCTTTGCCATTGACATTACCTCGACCAACGAAAAGTTGCCTGCCGCAATCTTCGAGGTGAAAAAATCCCAGTGATGGAACGAGAAGAGATCGAAAAGCTGATTCCTCACCGGCCGCCGTTCCTGTGGATCGATCGTGTGGAGGAACTGGAAGCCGGCCTGCGCTGCGTTGCGGTTCTCCACGTCGATCGAGAGAACCCGATCTTCGCAGGGCATTTTCCCGGCCGGCCGGTTTTGCCCGGCGTCCTGATGATCGAAGCCGTGGCGCAAACCGCCGGGGTGATGCTGGGCGCAACAGGCCCGGCGGAGCGCGTGTTGCTCGCGGCCGTCAACCGTTTCAAGTTTCTGCGGCCGGTGGTTCCCGGCGATTGCCTGCGCATTGAGACCCGGAAGCTGACGCAAGCGGCAAACATGGCTTACATCGAGGGCACGATTACCATGAATGGAGAAAAGGTGGCAAGCGGTGAGCTTTCGGTAGCCTGGGGCTAGGTCTTTGGCCGCATGAATTTGTACCTTTGGGTTTCGTGCTATCCCACCCTTTCGCCCAAAGAACGAGCGAAAGGATGGGGCACGGGAAGGTTCTTCTTCAAGCTGTCAGCGACCTAGTGTGACTTGAGGATTGTGGCTTCGCCTGATACCAATAAAAGGACCGCCAGAGCGATCGCGCGCAGTTCGAGACGGGCATACCGATCCGGCCCGCAAACGATGGCGCAATCTCCCACCCATTTCCGCAGAAAACGCGGAAATGGATGGGGCACGGAAGCATTATTTTAGGGCCGGACCAATCATGACGATGAAAGCCAGCAAAGCATACATAAAGAGGATGGCGGCGAGCCTGTTGACGGAGGGCCTGGAACCGGGTCGGGCCGGGATGGCGGTCGGCTTGGGAATCTTCATCGGCATTGTGCCGATCTATGGCTTGCAGACTCTGGCCGCCATCGGTCTCGCGATCCTCTTTCGCCTAAATAAGCCGCTCACTGTGGCCGCCACATTCATCAACAATCCCGTCCTCCAGCCTTTTCTCGTGATCGGATCGGTCGAATGCGGCAGCTTTCTGCGCACCGGCGCGTTCCACACATGGCATCTGGCGGGCTATTCGGTTGCGGCACTGCGCAACGATCTGCTTTCGTGGGCGCTGGGCAGCGTGGTTCTGGGGGCGATTGCAGGCGCTCTAGGAGCGCTCGTAACCACGATTGCCGTCGCATTGCTGCGGCCATCCCGTCCTGGCTTGCGCGCGCGGATCGGTTTTGTGAATGGCGTCTTTGCCGCCGCGCCTAGCTTCGATCGCGGATTCGTGCGCTGGAAGATGCGGCTGGACAGAATCTTCTCCCTTCTCGATGCCGAAGGCATGGGATCAGGCACGGCCGTCGATCTTGGCTGCGGCTATGGAATGGCCCTGTGCTTTGCCGCTTACGGCCAGCAGGGACGGCGGCTGGCAGGCTGCGACCTCGACCGGCGGCGCATCGGCGTTTCGCAGAAAGCTCTGGCGACGTTCGACGCCAAGGTCGAGGTGTGCGACGTGCGGCAATACCAACTGCCTCAGGCCGGACTGATCCTGATTCTCGACGTACTGCAATACCTGAGCGCCGAGGAGCAACTGGCGTTGCTGGACCGCTGCTGCCGGGCACTCGAGCCGGGAGGAAAGTTCATCTTTCGCGTGCATGACCGGGAGCACGGGCTGCGTTCGACGCTCACCGTGCTCTTCGACAGGCTGATCTTCAAAATCGGAAACGCGCCCACCCGGCCCTTGATCCTTTCATCGGAGCAATACCGGACGGCGCTCGAAGCGGCAGGGATGCAGGTGCGCATGCATCGCTTCCGCAATCTTTTGCCCCTGGCGCACATTCTCTTCATTGCCGAGAAGCCGCGGCCGGAGTGTGCGCCATGATCGCCCGATTCACGCGTCCGCTGGCGCATCTGGTGATCCGCTTCCCCGGATGGGTAGCGGCGGCGGCATTGATCGTAACGCTCGTCCTTTTCTCGCACATACACGCTCTGCGCACCAGCACCGATCTGACCGACATGTTCGGAGCCAAGGATCCGCAGTGGCAGGCAGTAAGCAAGATCGGCAACGAACTCGGCTATGGAAATCAGCTCTACGTTCTGGTGCTGGCTCCCGAAGGCGGCCAGGACCGCAGCGAACAGATGGAGCAGGTGGCCGATCGACTGACCGAGGAGATGTCGGCGAGCGGGCTTTTCAAGTCGGCGCGCTCCGGCCTGTCGGAAGAGGAACTGCTGGGCATGGTGCGGCTTTTTTCCTGGAATTTCCCGGTATTCGCGGACGCGGAAAACCGCCAGGCCATTCGCGACCGGCTCGATCCCAAGCAGATCCATGCCAACGTGCGCGCCGCCGCCACCGAACTGGTGACTCCCTTCTCGACTCTGGGCACAAACTACTTTGTCGCCGATCCATTGGGACTGACGGCCGCGGCGGCTCGGAACTCACAGGGCTTGAGCCAGTTTGGCAGCTTCGATCTCACCTGGGGTGAAGGCAACCGTTTCTTCAGCAAGGATCACAAGGCGCTGCTGATTATTGCCGAACCGCGCCAACCGGCCGTGGATTACCAGTATGCCCACCAGGTGATGGAGTGGGCCCGGCAGCACGTCGCGGAGGCCACATCCGCCGCGGAGGTTCGGGAATCAGGCGTTCACGCTCTTCCCGCCGGGGCCTATGTCTACTCCGAAGAAGACCATCTGTTCATCGAAAAGAACATCCGCCGCGTCTCGCTGGTCTCGATCGTCGGCAGCCTGCTGCTTTGCCTGGCGGTTTATCCCAACGTCCAGATCGTCTTCCTGTCGCTCTTGCCCACGGGCCTGGGAATCCTGTGGACGACGGGAATTGCCAGCTATTATCCCGGCGAAGTGAATCTGATCAGCTTGTCGTTCATCGCCATTCTCGCCGGCCTTGGCGACGACCAGGTGGTGCACTTCTTCAACCGCTCGCCGCAGGAGTGGGAGAAGGGCGGCAGCTTCAACGACGCCATGCTGCGCACCTTTGAAACCACGGGAACCAGCATCGTGCTGTGCATTCTGACCGCGGCCACTTCGACGGCCGCGCTGGCCTGCTCCGGCTTCAAGGCGCTCTCGGAGTTTGGCTTCATCCTCACCGTGGGCATGTTCATGACGGGCTTGCACACGCTGCTGACGGTGCCCGCCCTGATGCAGTTGTGGGGACGCTATATCAAGCCGCTTGCTCCCAAGGCCATCACCTTCCGTTTTCTGCCGGCCGTGGCGCGGGTGACGGTGGATTTTGCCGGCCGTCACGCCCGCGCCGTTGTGATCGCCGCCGCCGGCCTGTTTCTCGTCTCGCTGTGCCTCCTGCCTTCCCTTCGCTGGGGGGGAAACTTTGTGGTGGAGAGCGGCGCGGACTCGCCCGGACTGACGGCGCAAAACCTGCTTTCGTCCAAGTACGGCATCGAAGGCAGCCCGGATGTGCTCCTGATCGCCGGCAGCGAAGAGGAAGTTCTAAGCCGCGCCGAGAACCTGACCTCCGGACTCGAGGAATACCAAAGAAAGGGCGTGGTGAAGTCGGTGTTTTCGCCGACCCAGCTTCTGCCGTCCGTCCAGATGCAGGCGCAGCGCGCCGCCTCGCTCAAGGGGATCGATCTGGACGCCGCGGCGCGCGCCCTCAAGGAGTCTCTAGCGGAGAACGGCTTTCGTCTCGAACCTTACGCCTCCTATTTCGCGCGCCTTCACCAGTTGAGCCAGGGCGCGCAGCCGCTCACCCTCGAGGGTGCGGAGACCTATCTGCCTGCCGATCTGATGGAAAACAGCATCCGCCGGACCGCGGACGGCAGCTACGTCGCGGCCATCGCGTTCTATGCCGCCGATCCCAACGCCACGTCGGCCGTCCCCGATCCCGTCCTGAAACAGTGGCGCGATCGATACGGTCCGTTTGTCGACTTCTCGTTCAACAAGATCGACCGGGACCTCGAAAGCCGGGTCTCTCACGACAGCCGCCGCGCCCTCCTTTGGACGGCGGCGGCGATCTTCCTGATCGTGTACTTCACCTTTCGCCGCCTGTCCACAGCATTGCTCGTCCTCATGCCCATCGCTTTTGCCATCGTGGTCACCTTCGGTCTCTTAGAGCTTGCCGGGCATCGTTTCAGCATGATGGCGATCACCGCGCTGCCTCTCATCGTCGGCATCGGCATCGACAACGGGATTCACCTGGTGCGCCGCTATCTTGAGAGCGATCGGAACCGCATTCTCACCGTCGCCAAAGCCTCCGGGGCCGCGCTGATCCAGTCGAATCTCACCACCATCGTGGGTTTCGGCGCCTTGATGACCGCCACCTTCAGGCCCCTGGCCGAGATGGGTCTGGTGACTTCGGTGGGCGTAGCGCTGACTCTGGCTGGGGGTTTCTGGCTGATTCCTGCCATCCTGCACCTGAAGGAAAGCGCCAAGGGCAAGGCAGTGGCCGCGGACTTGTAAGTCCTTTGTCTTCAGACTTGAGATTTTGCCGCGAATTGGCCAACCTTGCTTAGAAAGAGGGCGAAATGGACAGTTTATCTGTCGAGAGGCGCGGCGCAGACCGTGCATCCCTACCGGCGGCCATCGCCCCGCATCCGCTCATCGCATTCACTATTCCCAGACTGGAACAAGGTGTATACTTGCCACACATTATAGAACTGAGTTGAAAAGACGTATGTCCGGATCTGCTGCGGAGGATTTGAACATCGATTTGGTTGCCTCCCTTTGCCCCAAGTGTGGAGCACCGAGTACGGCGACCATCTTCGATCGCGGGGGAAAGGTCTACCAACGCTCCCAGTGCGCCTGTCATGAGCCGGTCGAAGATCTGATTTTTTCCGACACCGCCCTCTACCGCAAGCTCGACGAATGGAACCGGCTGGTTTTCCCGGATGCTCCTACTGCCGACTTGCCCCCAGGAAATTGTTATTGCCAGCAGGACATGAAGAGCGGGAACGAGCCCTGTCTGGCGGTGATCGATATTACCAATCGCTGCAACTTCCGCTGCCCGGTCTGTTTCGCCGAAGCCAAGGGAGAAGGCAGCCACTACCAGCTCGATCTCACGACCGTAAGGAAGATGCTGCAGGCCTTGCTGGACCGCCCCGTGCCCTGCCGCAGCGTGCAGTTTTCAGGCGGCGAGCCCACTTTGCATCCGGAGTTTCCCGCGATTCTGCGCATGGCGCGGGAGATGGGCTTCACGCACATCCAGGTGGCGACTAACGGAAGCAAGTTTGCCGATCCCGGCTATGCGAAACTCTGCGAGGATTCGGGACTGCACACGCTCTATCTCCAGTTCGACGGGATGAGCGACGAAGTTTACGTGAAGATGCGCGGGCAGCGCCTGCTCGACAAAAAGATTGCCGCGGTGCGCAGCGTCGAGCAGACCAACATGCGGCTGGTGCTGGTGCCAACCATCATCGCCGGCGTCAATGTCGATCAGCTTGGGCCCATCTTCCGCTTCGCCCTTGAGCACAGCCGCTTTGTCACCGGCATCAGCATTCAGCCGGCGGCGCACGTTGGCCGCGTCAGCGTCGAGGAGGATGGGGCCGAACCCTTCAATCTTGCCGCCATGGCCCGCGAGTTCGGCGAACAAACCGGGCTGACGCGATTCCCCGACGACTGGTTTCCCCTCAATTCGCTTTCTTTGCTGAGCCGGGCCATCGACCGCGTCCGTAACCAGCGCTCCCACCCCCCGCTCAGCGATGCGCATTGCTCGGTCGGAACTTTCTTCTACGTCGATGACAACAACCGGCCTTTCTGTCTGAACAGCTTCTTCGATCTGGGCGGCTTCCTGCGCGGTATGGCGCAGGTGAAGCCCATGTCCGAACAGGGACTGATCGAGAGGCAGATCTCGAAGATCCGGCAATTCAGCATGTTGTCGAGCCGTCTCGATAAGCACAAGACCCCGCCTGGACTCACATTCCAGCGCCTGATTCGCTCGCTCGATGCCTGGGAAGACAAGAATGACGGCAGATCCGAGGGTTGGGACCAACGCGGCTTCAATGGCATTTTCGTCGCCGGCATGCACTTTATGGATGCCCACAGCTACAACCTGCGCAGGCTGCACCGCTGCATCATCCAGTACGTCTCCACGGACGGAGAGCTGATCCCCTTCTGCAGCTATAACGCCGGCGCACGGCTTCGCGAGTCGGAAGAGTTGGTTCGCATTGAAGACCGGCCGGTCTCGGGCCCCGCGCAAGTTCCCTCCGCGGCAATGCCCGCTCAGGACACGACCATCGACGGTTGAACGAGGTTTCTGGCGATTGGTCCGGATGCGATTGCGGGCTCGTCTTGATAGAAGCCGGAAGATTGCAACTTTGAGTCTTGGGAAGCGCAAACCTAAGAGAACGAATTTACGTTGGCGGAAAACCGGGGCCTCTCAGCAGGCTCCGATAGCAAGGAACTCCAGGAGCAAGATGAGTACGTTCGTCGTTACAGGAAGCGGAGCGCTCAAAACTGGGCGATATGCCTCGTTGCTGGCTTGTTCGGCCCTTCTGATTTTGCCGGTTTCAGGGCAGTCCGGCCTGCCGCATCTTGCGGCTCCCGTCGCCCCATCCCACACCGCAGAGGAGTTAGCGGCCAACGTGACCACAGCCAGTTCCTGCGCGGCGCAGGGTTCTCCCGTGATCATGCCGGCTGCGGTTCTCGACCTGGGCGCAAACGCCCTTTCCGCCTCGCCGCTCGCCGGTCAGGCCTCGGCCCTCGGCAATCTTCCGTCAAACGCGGAAGTGTGGCTCCATCTCCGCGTCGGCCTTGCGAATTTGACCGGGAATGAATCGGAACAGGATCTCGCCGCGCGCGTGGATGCGGCCCTGAATCAGGCCCCACTGGCCGCGCACGGCGTTCACGGACTGATCGTGGAAGTGGACGACCCCGGCAAGGCTGGGGACCTGGCTGCCTATGCGCTCTTGCGCCTCGCCATCGGCGCTCGCTCGCTCAATCCCAATCTCCGCCTCGCATTCGCCTTTCCCGCCGGATTCGTCGCCAGCCATCAGGACCTGGTCAAGCGCCTCGCGCCCTACTCCGATCTCCTCGGCGTCGCCTTCTCCTCCGCATGGCGCGACGAGGCCAAGTGGATCGCTGAGCAGGCGCTCAATAAGCCGCTGCTGCTGAAGGTGGACGCCTCGGCCAATCCGGAGGCGGTATTGCTCGAGGCTGCCATCGAGTCTTCGGGAACCCAGGTGGAGACGCTGTGGAGCGAAGCGGACCAGGCCTCTCTCGCTGGCCGAGTCTGCCGCCTGAGCAGCTTCCTGGCTCAAAACGTGCACGCCAATATGCTGCGGATCGACCGCTCTGCCGTTCCGTTGTCGCTCACCGTCGACGGCTCGCCCGCCGCCGATGCGCTGTGGCTCTCGAGCGGTCAATCGGCGGACTTCGTGGTTCTGGTTCCCATCGGCGGCAGCCCGGACCGTCTTCGCACCGCCGAACTCCAATGGTCCGGCAAGGCGCAGTACGACGCGGCGTGGTTCGATCCGGCCACCGGCGCAGCTCTGGCTCCGGGCAAGCCCGTGCAATCCGGCGACGCAACCACCCAGACGGCCTCCGCGATTACGGCTCCCTATGTGCTCATCGCGCTCCATCGCAAGAACCCTGCGGAGACCGCGGTCTATAACCAGGTGGAAGTGAAAGGCGGCATTTCGCTCCAGGTCGAGGAGATCGTCGCCCGCTGGCAGCAGTATCGCGAGGCGCAGGACCGGCGGCTGGAGAATGACGAGGCCAGCGTCTTTATGAGCCTCCACTTCGAAACCGTTTCTATCGGAAGCGGATTCGATATCAGCATGAACATGAAGCAGTTTTCCAGCCGCGGTGGAGCGACGGAATTTGCGCAGACCGAGTTCTATGTCAACGGTGTCAAGTTCGGCAGCAACTACAAGTTTCCGCTCCCGCAATTGGAACCGGAAAAGGTGCTCACCCAGCCCCTGGTGCTGAAGCTCAACGAGCCCTACACCTACAAGCTGCTCGGCACTGAGCAGATCGAGGGAGCGCTCTGCTATGTGATCGGCGTCGAACCCAAGGTTGCCGGCCAGAACCTCTACAGCGGCAAAATCTGGATCGACGGCGTCTCATTCCGCGAAGTTCGCCAAACGCTCAGCGAATTCAGCGATAAGAGCAACGTGGTTGTGAACGTTGAGACCGAGAACTTTGCCCTGGTCGACGACGGCCACGGTGGTCAGTTCAATCTCCCGCAATCCTTCAACGCGCAGCAGACGCTCAACGTCGCCGGCCGCGACTTCCAACTGCAGCGCAAGGCCGTATTTTCCGGCTACTCCATCAATGGCAGCACCTTCGCTGCCGATCTCACCGCCGCGCACAAATCGAGCGATCCCATGTTCCAGGACACCGATCAAGGCCTGCGCGAGCTCAAGAAGGTCGGCGACCAGCGCGTCCTCCAAACCGGCACCGAGAAGCGCATCCGGTCCCTGGTTGGCGGCGCCATGTACGCGGGAACCTTTAATTTCCCCATTCCCTTCGCTGGCATCAGCATTGCCGACTTCGATTGGCGCCACACCGGTGCGCAGCTCTCCATCTTCTTCGCCGGGCCCATCGCGGCCGTCAACTATTCCCGGCAGCAGGGAACCCGGTTCCGCTACGGCACAGACATCGCGGTTTCCGCTCTTCCCGGCGAGAATCGCGTCTACGTGGGCAACGTGGAGCAAACCGGAGAAGAGGTTTGGAATTGGTCTGAGACCGTGGGCCAGCGCGCCACATGGCTGGCCTCCGACCATCTCAGCCTCACCGGATACGCCTATCTCGAGGGCGACATCTACCGCGGCACCAGCGACACATCCAGCCAGTACGTCCTGCCGCGCGACGGCGTCGCCGTGCTGCCCGGCGTGCAGGTCCGCTTCACCGACAAGGGCTACATCTTCACCGCCGACGGCACGCGCGGCCAGCGGATCGCGTGGAAGCCCTTCGGCTACCCGTCGGCGCTACAACCCGTCGAGAGCGGGTACACGCTCTACGACGGCGACCTCAATAAGGATTACTACATCCGCAAGTTCACGAAGGGCGGATGGGACCTTGGCTACTACGGCGGAGAACAGCTCGACCGTTTCTCCCGCTACTTCCCTGGGTTCTTCTCCGCGCCGCGCCTCCACGGCATTCCCGGCGGGACCGACTCCTTCGACGCCATTGCCATGAGCAACGCGCACTACGGCTTCAACGTCATGGATCTGTTCAAGATTGAGGGCCTTTACAGCTACGCCCGCGCGCGCGACCTCAGCGAGTCAAGCCATTTCAAGAAGTTCGACGGCGCTGAGACTAACTTCAACACCGCGGGTCCACGTGGCACGTTGATTCAGGGGACCGTCGGCTACGCCATCGACGGCAACATCGCCCGCTACAACTCCCGCTGGAGCTTCAACGTGATGCTCTACAAGCCATTCTGATCGCGATGACGGCAGAGAACAAAACCGCGCTGGTAACCGGGGCCTCGGGAACCCTGGGAGCCCAGATCGCCCTGGCGCTCGGGCGCAGCGGCTATCGCGTGGCGGTTCACTACCACAAGAACCAGGCGGCGGCCGCCGAGGTGGTTGAGAGCATTCAGGCAGCAGATGGAGAAGCCATCGCCGTGGCTGCCGACCTCTCGGGCCGCAACAGCGTGGCGCCGCTCTTCGCGGAAGTCGAAACGCGCCTGGGGCCGGTTGATTGCCTGGTGAATAGCGCGGGGATCAATCGCGACGCTATGCTGGCCCTTATGTCCGACGCGCAGTGGGACGAGGTCATCGACACCAACCTCCGCGCTGCGTACTTGTGTTCGAAACTGGCTGTCATCGGCATGATGCGCGCGGGCGGCGGCAGCATCTGCAATATCGTCTCCCCCAGCGGAGTGCGCGGCCAGGCCGGCCAATGCAACTACTCCGCCGCCAAGGGCGGCCTGATTGCCCTGACCAAAGCCCTGGCCCGCGAAGCCGGACGCTTTAACGTCCGCGTCAACGCGGTCTGCCCCGGCGTGGTGCCCAGCCCCATGTCGGCCAGATACATCGAAAAGGAAGAGATTCGCCTGCTTGCCGAAATCCCGCTGGGCCGTTTCGGCAAGCCCGAAGAGATCGCCCCCTTGGTTGCGTTTCTGGCTTCGACCCAGGCAAGTTACATCACCGGACAGGTCATCGCCGTTGATGGCGGTTTGCTGTAGAAGAGTACGGTGTTATGATTCGGCCTGCACAGAAAGCCATCTGCTGGAGCGCCATTCCAGTTATCGAAGAGGTGAACCAGAAGAGGTTTGTGTAGGCTTTCTTGCGCTTAGTTCCACCGGGCCAGGTTATGACGTTCCAGGAAACCAATGAGAGGTTCCTGGTTTGACTCCACCTCAGACTGAAAGGAAGGTCTCGTAATGCGTCTTTGCGCAATTCTTGTTATCGCTGCTTTGTTGTTCGCTTCGCTTCCGGTAGTGGCCGAAGGTCCAGGCCCCGCGAAGCCGAAGATCCCGTTCGATGAATTGGCGGCTACCTCCAGCTCCCAACCCGATCCGGCGGCGGTTCAAGCCGCGACGAATAACCCGGCGAACTCGCCCTCGCAAAGCGTCAAGAAGCGTCACTGGTCGCACGGCGGCAAGATCATGACCTACATCGGGGTTCCGGTTTTGGCTGCCGGCGGCGCCATGCTGGCTTACGGCTTGAAGAACGGCGACAGCAGCAGTTGCAACGGAAACACCTGTGTCTCCGTCAGTTGGAAGTACACAGGCGCCGCATGGATGGCCATCGGCAGTGGGTTAACAGTATTCGGACTCACCCGGCACACCGACCAATAACGCCCGGACGTGCCGCATGATCGCGCTTTGCGCCGGCAGACCCGATTCATTTGTCTGTCGCACGCGAGATGAGCGTAGGACGGACCGATAAGAGTCAAGTCGCGCCGGCGCAAAGCCACGAAGTAGAATCGTCCGCCCGAATTCGAAGAACAGCTTTCAGCGAGTCTGCACGCCTGGAATCGTTTCGGCAAAATGCCAGACGGCGTTTCTTGCCTCGACCCAGGCGAGTTACATCGCCGGACAGGTAATCGCCGTCGACGGAGGATTGCTAGAAAGCCGAATAACAGCGAGGGTTTATACGGCCGGTTAGGAACGAAGGCCAATAAGCAGTAGATTCAATCGAAAAGTCTGGATAACATGTATCGATGAGCAATGGTCCACGGGTGATGGAGGCGCCGGGTTAACCAGCGCCTCGGTCCGATGCAGGCCGTCTATTTGTTCCCGGTAGTTGTCGCGCCTTGCTGATCCGTAAGAGGCAGCGCGTTCGCGCCCATGTCCTTTCTGGCGCGAAGAGCCAGGTAATCGGCGAAGACATTGCCAAGATAGATGGGCAGACCCTTGTCGCCCGAGCCGAAAGTCCCGGAAAACACATTGTCCTCGGTGGATATCTCGCGCTGGAACCTTAAAACACCGTTTTGATCGTACACCTGAACGTCGTAGACAATGTAAGAGGTTCCCGCCGCGATTCCAACGAAGAATCGAGACGTGTTGCTCACGATCCGATAATCCTTGAGCGTCGCCTTGACAAGATAATAGGGTCCGCTCGGCATCGGAGTCGGTTTCTTTCCAACCAGGTCGAAAGCCCGTGTGCTCTGCAGGCGCATAATGGCCTGATTTTCTGTGGCTTCTACGAGGCCCTTGGCATCTTTCTGCCACTTCTCGGGGATGATGAAATCATCGAAGAGGATTGTATTGACCACAAGATCGTCCATGTTGATCTTGGGGGCGTTTGCATTTTCCGCGGTGACGTAAGGATCCAGCGGATTCAAGTCCTTCTTCTTCGTTTTTGCCGACAATGGAGCGCACAACACGACGACTAACATCGGCACTGCAAAAAGGCGCATGAAATGCAAACAACTTCCCGACTGAAACGTCCCGACTCTCTGTTTCATCCTCATTATCTTCTCCTTCAAAGTGAAAAACCGTGAGAGCTGTAGTTGCGAGTGTTGAAGAGGTAGGCTTGGAATGCCGCTATTCGCGCGAGAATATCTCCCTGTCTCTTCTCTTTGGAACCAAGGAGCGGAATCCTTCGAACCAATCGCGACAGTTCCTTATTCGCGGCCTTCTAATAAGGCCTGGAATTCCCAAAAGAACGAGGTCTATTCCGCAGGATCGTCCCAAATAGTACTCACTCAGTTTAGAGATGTCAAAGAAATATTTGCTTGTGATCTAGCTCACTTTCAATGCGGCCGAGACACTCAAATGGGCTGATCACATGAAGGTGTGCGTGGTGATGCACCGCATTTCACGCTCTGCGTGACAGATTGTATACTGACCTCGAAAAGCAGGCCTTGTTGTTTGCGTCGGATGGATGGAGCGTTGAGGAAAGCCATCGGACGATTGAAACAGAGAGATGGCTACTCAGCACGGAGGAAAAGGAACATGATTCAAAAGTCGCCGCGTTTCTGCATGGGATGCTTATTGTTGGTTTTCCTGTGCCTGCCTTGCGTCCTGCGGGCTCAATTGTCAAACGAAGACAAGGAAAAAGCTCAACAGATGGTATCAGGGACCTTGTACTCGCGTATCGATTATCCTTGCCGGTATGTAACAAGATTTGGTACGGGACCTACTCCGTTGCTCGAAGTTTCGCCGAACGGACACGACTATCAGCGACAGCTCAACGATTTGAAGCAGAAGCACGGCGTGACCAGTACAATTTCTACATCGATCTACTGGGCAGAGTTTCCCAACAAGGGCCTGCACCATGGAGAACTGCGTTTCAACGGCGATACGATCACTTACGATGGAGAGGATATAGATTCCGGTCTGGAAGTTGGATTCGATTTCATCCAAATCCATAATATCGATGACTTCACCAAGGCATTCAATCTCGTTTTCTCCAAAGTACCGCTTCAGGAGGAACATCCGGAGTGGCCCGATGCGGTAAAGCAAGCCATATCCGCGCACATGCTGATTGTGGGTATGACAAAAGAACAGGTCATCGACGTAATCGGAGAGCCTGTCGAAGTTGAGACAGGGGACGAGAATGGAGTCAAAATTGAGATCTGGACCTCTCGCCAGGATCGAGGAGCACCGGGGGGCAAGCAGGATATCTTCAATGGGGCGGGAGAGGCAGCGGATAGATCTTCTGCAAGCACCGGCTTCCCTTTGCTCTTGAGATTTCAAGATGAAATTCTTGCGGTATATGGTTCGGGGGGAAGGAAGTTCTTTATCGCAGGTCACCAGGAAGCGGCTCAGGATCATCAAGATATCGGAATAGCGTGGATTGATTCCCAAAACAGCCGGGCTCTCGTAAACGTGAGTGGAGATTGGGATTCGGAGTTCGGCAAACTCCATCTGACTCAGGCGGAAAACAGCCGGGATGTGGTTGGAAACGGCGGCGGCTATCAAATCAGGGGCGTCGTCAGCGGCAAGGGTTTTTATTTTGCCTTTGAAACGCGTGGCAGAGTGACTTATTGCGCCGAGGTGGAGCAGGTCAACGATACCAGTTTTACTGGCGTATACCATGATCGCGTAGGCATTGCTGTTCCAGGCATGTGCACAAGTAGATCCAGAACATTGACCTTGCGCAAGAGATAGCAGCAGTACCTCGTAGAAGCATTGAAGGAGGCCGGCATCAAGTTGCACGCTGAAATAACAGGGGAGCAGGAGCAATAGCGTCAGCGGCCGAGGGCCGCAAAGAGGATGGCCTTCTTTCCCTCCCCCTGGACTGTTGGGTATAGGCATGTTACCCGCTGCCGTATGATGGAGGGAGATCGCCACCGCCATTTAAACCACGAAGGAGATCTTTGATGAAAAAGATGTTGGTTATTCCCGCTGCGCTCTTGCTAGGCTTTACGTTTTCAACGTCGATCGTGGTTTTCGCTTCTTCGCCCCACTCTCAAACACTGCATGAACTCGGGCAGGCGTGGCTTGACGCCCACCAAGATCCAGCGCTCGTCAACGTCAGCGGAGACTGGGAATCGGAGTTCGGAGAAATCCACCTTGAGCAGGCGGAAAAAGCACGAGACGTTAAGGGGATGGGGGCTGGCTACGAGATTCGCGGAGTTGTTAGTGGCACCAGCATCTATCTTCTTTTTCTAACAGCGGGAGACTACGTTGATTATTGCGCAGTCCTTTCGCAGGAAAACGGCAGGAACTTCTACGGTACTTACTCCAACCGTGCCGCGCGGCACGATCATCATGATTTGTGCGAAACTCAGAGCAGACCGATGTCCCTAAGAAAACTCGGGGTGCCTTCCGATAAATGACGTTTCGGCGCGGCTGAGGCAGCGCCCTTTCACGTTGGCATTTTCGCAACCAGTTCTACGGACCGGAGGCTTCCGGTGAAGATTCGATGGGCGCGAATCCTCGTGTGCACCTTGATCGCCTTCGTACTAGTGCTTTCCGCTGCCGCCCTTATCCTCTGGCTCAAACTGCGCGGAACTCCTGTCCCTCCGGTCGGCAACGCCGCGATCTCACCCGGCGTGAGCGGACCGCAGGAGATCCGGCTATGGCCGGGTAAAGCGTCAGGCTCCGAAGACTGGACCCAGCAGGAGACGGAGACGCATCTCTTCGGCGAGAGGTACGTGCGCAACGTTGTCGACCCGACGCTCACGGCCTGGTTTCCTGCTCCCGGCACGGCCAACGGAACCGCCGTCATCGTCTGCCCCGGCGGCGGCTTTCACGCGCTCTACATCGACTCGGAAGGCGCCCAGGTGGCGCGCTATCTGAACTCCATCGGCGTCACGGCTTTTGTTCTTAAATACCGCCTGGTCCAAACCGGGCCCGCCTACTTCCTCGACGAGTTTCGCCGCTTCAAAACGCCGGGAGGCATGAATCGGGTCCTGGACCAGTTGACCCCGCTGATCGCCGCCGACGGCCTTCAGTCTCTCCGCATCGTTCGCTCCCACGCATCGCAGTGGGGACTCGATCCCGGCCGAATCGGCATGATCGGCTTCTCTGCCGGAGGTTACCTGGCCCTGAGTCTTGCCTATCGGCAGGACGAAGATGCGCCGCTGGATTTCATCGCGCTGCTCTATCCTCTTGCTCCGAACGGGCCTCTTGCTCCGGAGGCGCCTCATCCGCAGATCCAGCCCATTCCCATGTTCGCCCTGTGCGCTGCCGACGACAGGCGCGTTCCTCCCGAGAAGAATTGCGTCAGGGTTTATCGGCAATGGCGCGCCGCTGGCGTGCCCGCCGAGTTGCACTTGATGAGCAAAGGCGGCCACGGCTTCGGAATGACACGGCAGAATCTGCCCACCGATGCCTGGCCCGATCTCTTTCGCCAATGGCTCGAAAGCTTGCCTCGTCAAAAGCCCCTCCGGCCTTGAAGCGGAGCAGTCTGCATCCTCCGCGATTCGTTCGCCGAGAAACTGTTGTTTTGTATTCGTAAACCCAAATGCCACTGCGGTAAACGGGGTGAAATGGGTAAGAGCGAACCAGAAGCGTGATCGGGATAGGGGGAGGCCTGACGGCCTCTCCCCTCCCACACCACCGGACATGCGGGTCCGCATCCGGCGGTTCAAGGAGTTGAGGTCAACAGAGACGGGGGATGCCGAGTTGATCGGCCCAGCTTAGATCGAGGACTCCGTTCAGCGGTGTGC
>PLSB01000175.1 GCA_003165005.1 Acidobacteriaceae bacterium
CATTATTTATACAGCATTCAATAAGGCTTTCCGCATGGGCGAGTTACAGGAGGAAACCAAATGAGGAGGCGGGGGTTCTATTTGCTGGGTCTACTGTCCGCAATGCAAACGGTAGTCGTACTTGCACAGAATCCTCAAGATACGGGGCCAAACTTCTCCTTGACGATTTATCTTTTCCAGCCTGGCCAAGCGGAGCCGGGACAGCCGACTTTCCGTAAGATACAGGTCGACGAGACAAACATTTCGAATGAACCGTTTACTGAACGAGGTTGCCTGGAGTTTCAAGGTGTGTTTCACGTCTCGGTTATGTATAACGGCCTTCCGCTAAAGGAAAAGGACGCAGCCGCCCACAAGAAGAGGGAAGAGAATGAAAAGAGCGAGTGGTGTAAGGTGGCGCCTCAAAAGATTCCACCGGGCCACTCCTGGACTCGGTACTTGCCCTTCGACGTGGATTATCCCCTTTGCAAGCCGGGAACCTATGAGGTCACCGTGAGCCGCGAAAGCGATCCGGAACATCCAGAGAAAAGCATAACAGTAAAATCCAACACGCTCACCATCGTGGTGCCGGAGTCTGAAGCTTGCAACCTTTGAGCCATCGCGCAGACGACAATTTGTCCGGTTTTGGCCGAAACACCCAGAGGGTGGGGCGCCCGGCGATTCTTTTCTGACGCAGTGATGAGCACGGGACTATTGATCCGGCCCGTAAATAGTGGCACATGTTCCCACCCTTATCCGCAGAATGCGCGGAAAAGGATGGGGCACGGCTCCAATATTTTATGGCCGGATCAATCACTCCGCCTCAAGGCAGATGCAGATGCAGCCGCCAGCCGGTGTAGCTGAGGATCTCGTGCGCAAGGCGCCCGGTTTCCGCGGCGCTGCCTCCAAAGGAGACGCGTGTCCGGGGCGAGGTGAGCACATCGAGGCCATCGGCGGCGCAGATTTCGTGAATGCGAAACAGGTGGGTGCCGTCGCTGACGACGACCAGGCGGCGCAGACCGTTGACTCGGGCGATGACGGCAATGCGGTGGGCCTGTTCCTCGGTGTTTCGGCTCTGGGTTTCGGCGATAATGGCGGATTCGGGGATGCCCAGGCTCAGCAGGTAGTCGCGGCCCACCGCACCCTCGGAGTACTCATCCCCGCTGGTACCGCCCAGCACGATGATGAGCGGTGCGATGCCGCGATTGTAGAGATCGCGCGCGTGGTCAAGGCGTGTGCGGAAAACCGGGGAGGGCTGTCCATCGTACTCCGCCGCGCCCAGAACGGCGATGGCGTTCGACGGCGCTGCCTGGTCCAGGCCGGCATAGTCCTCAATTTGCACGTAGACCCAGCCGGACCATCCCAGAAACCCGAGAATCGAAGCGAGAATCAGAACAACAAAAATGCGAAGAACCCAGTGGCGGCGATGTGGCTTGGGTTGGTCTTTCACGTCCACCATCTTAACGCTACAGGACCATCGTGACCACCGGAGGCTGAAGAGGCGCGAGCAGGATTCGGCTTTTCCCGCTACGAATCCGTGCTAGACTTCTGAGCAGAATTCAGCACTCCATTTGGAGGTACGGCTATGAGGGAAGGGCCTCGATTGCCGGTTCTCCTTCTCGTGGGCATGGGCTGCGCGGCGCTCGCCGCGGTCGCTCAGAAGCCCGCGCCGCCGCTCAGCGTGACCGTGATCGTAGTCAACGTGCTGCCCCAGCCGCCGCAGCCGGTGAAGGCGTTGCGCGTTTCGCTGAGTTATCTGGAAAGCGCGGTGCAGATCACCGAGGCGCAACAGGTGACGAATACGCAGGGCCAGGCGCTGCTGGTGGTTTCCACAGTGGTGGCGCAGCGGGGCAACCTGCGCGTTGAGATTGCAGGAGCGGGCGATCTCGTCGTCTACCAGCCGGCGGACGGACAACTGGCTGCGTTGCCCACGACGGTCAAGGTCAGCCTGTTGCCCAAAGGCTCAACGGCGTTGCTGGGGCCGGCGCAGATCGAGGCCATGCTTCACCGCACGCTCTTGCAGGTGAACAGTCTCGAGAAGCAGGTGAGCGCGTTGAAGGCGGGAGCGGCGCAGGCGCAGCAACCTGACCTGGGGGCGGCGATCGCCGCATGGGCGCAGGCCAACGGCTTTTCCTCGGGGCAGGTCGATCTTCAGGTGCAGCAGTGGGCCGCGGGAATCCAGAAGCAATCGGGGCAGGCCACGGCGGAGCAGAAGGCGCTGGCGGAACTGGCGCTGAAGCACTACGCCGCTGCCGCGCAACTCTTCAATCAAGCCAGCGATGCGGACCGGCAGGAGATTGGCGCGGAGGACGCGGAAGAGCAGGCGTTGCAGGCGCAGGTGAAGGCGCTGGAAGCCGCGCAGCAGGGCCTGCTGGACAAACAGAGAAGCTCATTGCGGCAACTGCTCGACCACAGCGAGCAGGCGGCGGGAGCGGATCAGCTGAACCTGCAATTCCACCAGGCCACGCAGACGCTCGAAAACGCACAGGCCACGGCCGAAGCCGAGTACAAGAAACATTCCGGCGACCAGGGTTTCCACGAGCTGTGGCTGCGCGCGGTTTCCGCTCGGTCCAATGCGCTGCGGCTGGAGGGTGAGGTTGCCCCAGCGGACCAGAGCCTTCCTTTGCTGGCACAAGCGGCCGGCGAATTCCAATCGGTGGCCGATGAGTACGGGGAGCTGGGCGACCGCCCGCAGGCAGCGGCAGCGCAGGATGGCCTGGGCAATGCACTGCAGGCCGAGGGCACACGTGCCGATAGCGCCAAGGCGATGGCCCTGCTGGATCAGGCGATCGCGGCCTACCGGAAAGCGCTCGAGGTGCAGACCCAAGCCGATTTGCCCCAGGACTGGGCCGCGACGGAGAGCAGCCTGGGGAATGTCCTGGACAGCGAGGGCGAACGCGCAGGCGGCGACAGGTCGGCGGCTTTGTTCGAGCAGGCGGTCGAGGCCTACCGGAAGGCGCTGGAAGTGCGCACCAAGGCCGACCTGCCTCTGGACTGGGCAACCACGGAGGACGACCTCGCGTTTGCGCTTATGCGCGAAGGCGAGCGCGCCGGCGGCGACAGGGCGACGGCTCTCCTCGATCAGGCGATCGAGGCCTACAACAAGGCGCTTGAGGTATGCACCAAAGCCGATCATCCCCGCGACTGGGCCAAGATCGAGAATCGCCTCGGAATCGTCTTTCTGGATGAGGGCGAACGCGCCAGCGGAGACAAAGCGATGGCCCTGCTGGATGAGGCGGCGCAAGCCTTCCAGAGGGCGCTGGAGGTGCGCACCAGAGCCGGCCTGCCGCAGGATTGGGCCGCGACGGAGAGTAACCTCGGAGTTGCGCTTTGGGACGAGGGAGAGCGCGCCAATAAGGACAAGGCCATGGCCCTGCTCGATCAGGCGGCTCAGGCCTACCGGTTGGTGCTCGAAGTGGACACCAAAGCCGATCTGCCCCAGGATTGGGCCACAACCGAAAACAATCTGGGCGCCGTGCTGATTGACGAGGGAGAACGCAGCAGCGGCGAGAAGGCCATGGGATTGCTCGATCAGTCGGCACAGGCCTTTCGCAGCGCGCTTGAGGTTTTCACCAAGGCCGATCTGCCTCAAAACTGGGCCATGATGCAGAACAATCTGGGCGCAGCGCTCGTCGACGAGGGCGAACGCGCCAGCGGCGACAAGGCAATAGCCTTCTTCGATCAGGCCATCGACGCCTACCGGAAGGCGCTCGAGGTGCGCACCAGAACCGATCTGCCCCAGTTCTGGGCCATGACCATGGAAAATCTTGGCTATGCGCTGGCCAGTGAGGGTAATCGCGCCAGCGGAGACAAGGCGATAGCTTTGTTCGATCAGGCCGCCGAGACCTATCAAAATGCGCTTGAGGTTTACACCAAAGCCGCACTGCCTCAGGAATGGGCCGAGACGGAAGCGAAACTCGGGAGCGCGCTCAGGGACGAGGGAGAGCGAGCCGATGGAGACAAGGCCGGCCGGCTATTCGATCGGGCCATCGAGGCGTACCGCAGCGCGCTTCAAGTCAATACGAAAACCGATCTCCCCCAGGCGTGGGCGGAGACGGAGAATGCCCTCGGAAGCGCTCTGGAGGACGAGGGAAAACGCGCCAGCGGAGACGCGGCGATGGCTCTGCTCGATCAGGCCATCGAGGCCTATAGGGAGGCGCTTGAGGTCTACACCAAGGCCGATCTCCCGCAGAGCTGGGCCGGGACGCAGTGCAACCTGGGCATTGTGCTGACGGATGAGGGCGAGCGCGCCACGGGCGAGAAGGCAACGGTCCTGTTCAGGCAGGCAGTGGATGCCTTTGAGAAGGCGCTCGAAGTGCAAACCAAGACCGACTTGCCCCAGGACTGGGCACGGACGATGCGCAACCTGGCTCGCGCCCACAAAGACCTGGGCGACGCCGCCTCGGCCGGCGCGGAATCGAAAGCCGCAGACGAGGTAGACTCGCAATAGAAATGTTTGCCCGGTACGACATTTTTCTCAGCTACTCCCGCGTGGATTCCGACCGCGTGACGCCGCTGCGCGACGAGCTTCGCCGCCTCGGTTATCGCGTTTTCTTCGACGTGCAGTCCATCGATCCCGGCAGCCCGTGGAAGGAGCGGCTGCGCCGCGCCATTCGCGCCTCCCGCACGCTCGTGCTATGCTGGTCGGAACATACACGCGGTTCGGAGTACGTCACCTTCGAGTATTCGCAGGCCGACGCGTTTCGCCGGCGCATCTTTCCCTGGCGGCTCGACAAAACGCCGCTGCCGGCGATGATGGAGCTGCAGGCCATCAATGAGCCCGACCCCAAAGCGGTTGCCGCGCTGCTCAAGCCGGCGCTGGGCTGGCCGGCAGCCAGACGGCGCGGGGCGTGGCTGGCAGCGGCCGTTGTCGCGGCGGCATTGCTGGGCGCGGAGGCGTGGCACATCTCCCATCCCCCGCCCCTGCCGCCGTGGATTTTTCAGGTCGAAGTCACGGACCGCGTCTCGAGAACGCCGATTGCGGGCGTCGAGGTCGACGTCATGAAGGGCAACGACGTCCAGGCCTCCGCGAAGACCGATGCGCGGGGACGGTTCGACTTTCACTTGCCGCAGCCGAAACCGGAAACCATTCAACTGCGTTTCAGCAAGGAGGGCTACCAGGGCGACCAGATCTCCGTCTCGACGGACACGCCTCAGCCTTTCCCGGAAGACCTGTCCAAACCCGATCCGCCCGCGCGGTGAATTGGCGCTGTAAGCGTCAGAATCGGTCCCAGAATCGAGACCTGAGAACCAAGCAGTCACGGTTTGGCGCCGGCCTGCAACAATAAGGCTCTGACATCGTTATGCCCTCTTGTCGTGGCCAAATCCAGCGCGGTATCGCCAGAATCATTCCTGGCGTTCACATCGGCTTTGGCATCGAGCAATGCTCGCACCACATCGACGTAGCCATCCCTCGACGCCTTCATTAATGCCGTATCACCGGAACGCGATTCGAATGACTGAAGACCGCACTTTGCGTTTACGTCTGCCTTTGCGTTGAGCAATGCACGCACTATTTCCAAGTTGCCGTTTGCTGAAGCCACCATCAAAGCAGTTAGACCACTTCTTGATTCATTCACATCCGCTTTGGCAGCAAGCAGGGCATTCACAATATCTATGCGGCCATCTGGAATCGCGTCTATCAGCGCTGTTCCGACAGTAGCATCAATCATGTTCACATTGGCATTCGCCTCAATCAACGCTTTCACCACATCAAGGTGACCATAAGAACTAGCCATATTAATTGCTATCGCACCACGTTTATCTCTTGCATTGACATCAACTCCCTTGGCTATAAGCAACTTAACACGAGGTAAATTGCCCTTTTGAGCCGCTTTGACGAGATCATCCACTTGTGCATTTGCTAGTTTACCTGCCAGGAGACATACCATCACCAACAGAATGCTCTGAAGCAACGAGCGTTGAATGCTTGCCACATTCAACAGACCCATGAAGTTCCTCCAAATGGGAATTGCCGGATCATATCAGAAACGTGAGACGTTTCGCTTGAAAAACTCACAACAAATGCAAGTGACCGTTTGCGGAAGTCGGCGGGGCCGTCGCGTAGTTCTGGATACGGGGCGATCTTCGGTGATCTAAATCACACTATACGCCGCCTCCAACTCGGTATAACGTAGAAACCATGTGTCTAGCGATTCCGGGAAGAGTCGAAGAAATCATCAACGAGGGCGATCTCCGCATTGGGCGGGTGAACTTTGGCGGCGTGGTCAAGAAGGTCTGCCTCGACTACGTGCCCGAGGTCGAGGTCGGCGACTACACCATCGTGCACGTGGGCTTTGCGATCTCGAAGATCGACGAGGAGACCGCCAAACAGACGCTCGAAGACTTCCGCGCCATGGGCGTGCTCGACGAGGAGTTGGCCAGCGAAGAAGAGGCCTTCGCGCGCGCGGCCCAGCGGCCGCAGTCGAATTGCCCGGACGGGAGTTGTGAGAAATAGCGGAGTTAGCGTTGCTAGCGGAGCTGGCGGTGCTAGCCCTAACTCCGCTAACTTCGCTAACCCCGCTAACTCCGCTGACTAACTATGAAATACCTCACCGAGTTTCGCAACGGCGAGATCGCTCGAGCGCTGGCGCGCGAGATTGCGCAGGCGACCACGCGGCCGTGGAAGATCATGGAGGTCTGCGGCGGGCAGACGCACTCGATCATTAAAAACGGAATTGATCAGATGCTGCCGCACGGGCCGCAAGCGAGTGTCGAGATGATTCACGGCCCCGGCTGCCCGGTTTGCGTCACGCCGCTCGAACTCATCGACAAGGCGCTGGCGATCGCCGCCGTGCCCGGCGTCATCTTCTGCTCTTTTGGAGATATGTTGCGGGTTCCCGGCACCGAGGGCGATCTGTTTCAAGTGAAGGGCCGCGGCGGCGACGTGCGCGTGGTCTATTCGCCTCTCGACGCGGTTGAAATAGCGGTCAAAAATCCCGAGAAGCAAGTGGTGTTTTTTGGCGTGGGTTTTGAAACTACTGCTCCAGCCAACGCCATGAGCGTGCATCTGGCGCGGCGGCGCGGCCTGAAGAATTTTTCGCTGCTTGTTTCGCACGTTCTCGTCCCGCCCGCGATCGAAGCCATCATGTCCTCGCCGGGCAATCACGTGCAGGCCTTTCTCGCCGCCGGCCACGTGTGCAGCGTGATGGGCTATTGGGANNATCTGCTCGACGGCATTCGCCGCGCGGTACTGCAGCTCGAGAGTGGACGGCACGAAGTGGAGAACGCTTACAGCCGCGTGGTCACCTTCGAGGGCAATCGCCCGGCGCAGCAACTGTTGAAGGAAGTTTTCGAAGTTACCGATCGCGCCTGGCGCGGCATCG
>PLSB01000315.1 GCA_003165005.1 Acidobacteriaceae bacterium
TACCGGATGATCTTCGCTCTGACAGGAATCGGGGTGACGATCCTGAGCACCGTTGAGGTGGATGAGTCCTTTACTGAATTCCCGTTCAGCACCTACTCCATTTCTTTCCTCACCGATGACATCGTCCGGCTGCGGTATGTGTCCATCGACGGCCAGCTTCGCAAGATCATGGTNNTATTCGCGAATATGAAATCACGTCCAAAGGCGTGGTGATTCTGGGCAAACGCCTCACAGAGTATCAGGGCCTTATCAGCGGAGTCCCTGTGCACTCGGACCGATCCGGCGCGAAGGAAGAACCCCCGCAGGACACCGGAATTGAGCACCGAAGTTAACGGAACATCTGCGCACTCGAAGCCGCGAACCGTGAACCGTGGAACGTGGACCGTGGACCAGAAAACAGGGACCGGCGTGAGTGCGAGTGTGAGTGTGAGTGTAAGTGCGAGTGCGAGTGTGAGTGTGAGTGCGAGTGCGAGTGCGAGTGTGAGTGCGAGTGCGAGTGTGAGTGCGAGTGCGAGTGTGAGTGTGGGTGTGAGCGGTCAGCGATCAGTGACCACTGTCCACTCACGCTCACCCTTTTTCTGGCCCCTGACCCCTGATCCCTGATCTCATCGTGCGCCGGAAGAGGGAAATACTCGGCAAATGGCGGGAGATTTTTTGCTGGGGGACGGCCGGGGCTTGCGGCGGCTTATTTGAGAAAGGCTTTGCCCAGGCAAAGGTCGCGCAAGGCGACTTCTGGGGACTGGCTGGGAGCATCGCGAACGGATTCCGGGTTGAGGTCTGTGGCATCCCCGGTCCCCGAATGCGAGGGACCGGTGGCACCCTCATTTGTGGTTTGGAAATATCCCGGGATCGGGGCCGTCCGCCGCAAGGGAGAACAGCACTTAAACATCTCAGTTTCCCGACTTCGCAAAAGAGAACATGGGCAGATTCAACCGAGCAGCGGGGAACCTAGTCGCGCTCTCGGTCCTCATTTGCTGAGGAATTTCAGGATACGCTTTCGAATGCGGTCTTCATCGTCCGTTTCGCACTCCCAAACGATGAGTGACCTCCAGCCGACTGCTTTAAGCACCTCAACATTCCGGCGATCGCGAAATACATTGCGTTCCAGCTTCGGTCCCCAGTAGTCGAAATTCGACTTTGGTGTATGCGAGACCCTGCAGCCGTGAGAGTGCCAAAAGCAACCATGTACGAAAATCACTTTCCGTCTTGAAGGGAAGACCAGGTCGGGCTTCCCCGGAAGATCTTTCCTATGCAAACGAAAGCGGTAGCCTAGGCGATGCACAATGCTTCGCACCTTCAACTCAGGTCGCATATTCTTGCTGCGAATGGCGCGCATGTTGGCGCTGCGGTCCATTAGGGCTGACTCAAAGAAGCGCGGATGGCCGTCTCGTAGACCTGGGCCGGCGGAAGATTGCTAGGGGCGGTGAACGCGAGCGCCACCTGATCGATGGTGGTAGTGAGCTGGCCTACGTTCCTGAGAGCGCGCGGCTCGCCGGAAGGGGCTTCCGCTCCGATGTCGTACCAAATGATTGTTAGTGCGCCGGGCTGGATAGGATAAGGGCGCAAGTTTCCGCCCAGCCGCTCACTGATCTTCTGGTACACCGGCGTTGGACAGACAAAGAACAGGCCTTTCTGACACAAGGGTTCCTGCCGGAGTACATGGCCCTTATAGATGATCTGGGGCAGGATGCGTTTGTTGACGTTCTCCCAATTGAAACCAGACTTGCTCGCACCCGCGAAGGTCTGTTCGCGCAAATAGGTGGCCCGCTCATCCCGATAATTTCCGGTGGTGTCAATCGATTGCACCTCGACGGCAACGAAATCTATCAATTCGCCGGTTGCACTGACATGCGCCAGAACCCAATCAACGAAATACCCGCCGCCGTGACCACGGTTGGGCAGACGCAGTTCTTTGCCCCAGCCTTTGCCGAATACGGCTATGCACTCGCCGCTTTTGTGCGTAGTCGCGTTTGAGGGTACCAGTGGAATGACCGGACCGAAGGCAATTCGGGCAATGTCGCGGAGGATTTCATAGTTTTTTGCGTAAAGACGAATGGGGCAGCAGATCACTGGCCCGCCGTTCTTTTGCTTGAGCGTGCAGGCACCGCTGATTTCACCATCGCTGAGCGTCTTAACACACTTGTGCTGAAGAAATGGGCATTGCCTCTGCGCACGGGAAGTTGTCGCGACCGCGGATCGGTCTCCCGGAGAGAAGCCAAAGAATTCAATGATGTTGCTAGCCAATAGCAGCTTCTGCCTCGGCAGCCGGAATCGCTCCATGCGCCTCTACATGGGCACGTATCTGCGAAGCAATGGCCTTCGCCATTAGCACCGGGACGGCATTGCCGACTTGCTCGTATTGCGACACGCGTGGGCCTAAGAATCGGTATGTGTCAGGGAAGGATTGGAACCGCGCCGCCTCGCGCACGGTTAGGGAGCGATCCTGATCAGGAAGAAAAACGGTGCCCCAGTGCGGATCGCATTTGGTCATAACCGTGCCAGCAAGTCCGTCATTACGAAGCCGCCCATAGCGTTTTGTGTGGTCAGATTTCCGGGCGCGCTGCATACCCTTGGGCAGTAGTCCATGAGGAATGTCGCGCCAACTCCCCCCGGGCTTGACGTGCTTCATACGCTCACAGTTTTGCTTCGACAGTCTCGCCGCAAAATGGTTGTAGGTCACGCCCTCTGGATTACGCATCGCGTGGGAATATTCACCAGCCCTGTCGCTGGTATAGCCGATGATTTCCGCGCCCTCACCCATCGCAAGACGCGGCAAATCACCGATGGCTTCGCGAACAGTAATTGCTGGCATCAATTTTCTCTTATCCGATGCGACAAGTTGGAACGTCAGCACACCTCCGCCGCGAAAGTTCTCTCGACCGACGGCATAGTGAGTTGGTTCCGGTGGCGAGACCTTGCCACATTTCGAGCCGAGCAGAATGAGGCGCCAGCGCTCCTGCGGGACGCCATAATGGGCCGCAAACAGTATCTTCGCTGTCACATGGTAGTCCAGGCGTGCAAACTCACTAAGGATTCGGTCAAGCACCTTGCCGTCACCAAGAGAAAGCAGGCCAGGCACGTTCTCAAACAGAAATGTCTTCGGTTCGAACTCCTCAAGAAATCGAACATAGTCTTTGAACAGCTTGTTTCTCGGGTCGGACAGGAAGCGCTCTGGTGCATTGATTGAAAAGCCTTGGCACGGCGGTCCACCCACAAGCACGTCCAAGTCGCCCTTGGCCATCTTGAGCTTTGCGCGAATCACCGCAGGTTTCACCAGTTCAATGTTCTCGCAATCCGCCCAAACACTGGGATGATTCTCCTCAAACGTCTCGATGGCTTCCGGCATGCAGTCGTTAGCATAGAGGCAGCGAAACCCCGCCTGCCGAAAACCCTCAGTGATGCCCCCTGCGCCGCAGAACAAATCGATGGTCGAAAGCGGAGGCTGCCCACAATCGACAGCATCCCGATCCTCATTTGGCGGATAGACCAATCTCAGATTTGTCGCATGCGTTTTCATTCATTGACCCTACCAATTATGGTTAGAACTCAAGGACAGTATAGGCGAAAAATCTACGAAAACCGACGCACTTTATCGGTAGATTGTTGATAATCTGGTACCAAATTGATACTGTATCCCGATTCCTGCGAGGCGACCGGCCTTCCTCTTCTGAATGTGGGGCCTCATCCTTCCGCAGCCTAATCACGAGATAACAGGACGCTAAGTAGTCTGGCTTTTCGATCAGTTCTGGCAAACGCCGTTATCGCCCGTCTCCGACGAGCGGGCGCGGGGGCGTGGGTGGCTGGGCGGGGCGGGTTGCTGTGCTGGCTGGTTGGCGCTGGGGTTGGGGCTGGCTGGCTGGCGGCTGACTTAGAGTTACGATGATGGCTTCAGTTGGTTTGTTGGCGGCGGAACGGTAGGAGTGGGGCGTGGCCGCGTCGAAGTAGACGGCGTCGCCGGGGCTGAGGGTGGCTTCGTGATCGCCGTGGCGGACGGTGAGCTCGCCGGCAAGCACATAGAGAAACTCGAATCCGGCGTGCATGTGGGACTTGGGCTCGACTTGCGGGGGCAGGGGAAGGAACTCCGCGAAGTAGGGGTCCATTTGCCGGTCGGGCACCATGTAGCCCAGGCTTTCAAACGTGTAAGTGGGCGGCTCGACGCCGGTTTGCGGCATGCGCACGCGATCCTTCTTGCGATGCACGCGGAAGATGGGCGCGGGGTCGGACTCGAAGAAATATGAGAGGTCTTTGGAGAAGACCATGGCGATGCGCGCCAGGTTGCGCAGGGTGGGCACCACCCGGCCGGTTTCAAGCTGCGAGAGAAAGCTGGCGGAAAGGCCGGTGTGGCGGCCCAGATCGACCAGGCCCATGGATTTCTTGAGGCGCAGGCGGCGGATGCGCTCGCCTATCCGCTTCTCGGTGATGAAGCGCTCGGCGGTATCGGGGTCCGCCTGGGTTTTGTGCATCTCCTCGCCGTTGGTTTCGAGCTGGTCGCTCATCGCCGCTTCTTTGTTCATGCCGCCTCTATATTCATAGGATGCACTTGGGGGGCAATTGTCGTCCAGATCAAAAGTTTTTCTGGTCACACGAAATTGGGAGGAACAGGGACCAAGGGACCGAGGGAACAAGGGAACAAGAAGGCGGGGAGCAAGGGAGCGAGGGAGCGATTGACGATGGCCGTGAGCCGTCTCCCGGCCGCGCGCGTTATTCTGGAACGTCCGGGAGAGCGGCAAGAATCCCTCAGGGGCTAAAGCCCACGATGATTTTTGCGTCGCTTACGGCACGACTAAAGTCGTGCCCTTTCGCGATTTCGGCGAGCTCTCAATTAAAGGAAGAACGATGCCTGAAGAATCCGTACCTGCTCCAGAGTCCGCACCTGTTCCAGAATCCGCAGCTGCACCGGCCGAATCCTTGAAGCCTGCCGCGCCTGTGGCCACCATTGCCGAGATTGGCCGGCACGAGGGGCAATCCGTAACCCTGCAAGGCTGGCTCTACAACCTGCGCGAGAGCGGAAAGCTGGTGTTTCCAATCTTTCGCGACGGGACGGGGTCGATCCAGGGCGTGGCGCATGTGAAGAGCGTGACGCCCGAAGTGTTTGAGACGCTGAAACACCTGACCCATGAGTCGAGCGTGATCGTGACCGGAAAGGTGCGGGCCGACAAGCGCGCGCCGGGCGGGTACGAGCTGGACGTGGAAGACGTGCAGGTGGTGCAGCGCGTGCCGGAGTCGGACCCGTATCCGATCACGCTCAAGGAACACGGCGTGGATTTTCTGCAGGAGCGGCGGCACTTGTGGATGCGTAGCCCGCGGCAGTCGGCGATTCTGCGCATTCGCGCGGAGATCATGCGCGCGGCGGCCGAGTACTTCGACATGAACGGGTTCATCCGCACCGATCCGCCGATTCTGACGCCGGCGGCGTGCGAAGGCACTTCGACATTGTTTCCGGTGGACTACTTCGGCGATCCCGCGTACCTGACGCAGAGCGGGCAGCTCTACGTGGAGGCGACGGCGCTGGCGCTGGGCAAGGTGTACAGCTTCGGGCCGACATTCCGCGCGGAGAAGTCGAAGACGCGGCGGCATCTGACGGAGTTCTGGATGGTCGAGCCGGAGGTGGCTTTCATGGACCTCGAGGGGCTGATGGAGCTGGCCGAAAACTACATCTCGCACATTGTGCAGAGCGTGGTGAAGAATCGCGCGGCAGAGCTCGAGGTGATCGGGCGCGATGTGGCGAAGCTTGAGACGGTGAAGGCGCCGTTTCCGCGCTTGCGCTACGACGAGGCCGTGGAGCTGCTGAACCAGGCGCACAAGAATGGGCAACTGGAGCAGGCGTTCGAGTACGGCAACGACTTTGGCTCGCCGGACGAGACCTGGCTGAGCTCGCAATACGACCGGCCGGTGATGGTGCATCGCTATCCGGCGGACGTGAAGGCGTTCTATATGGAGCCCGACCCGAAGGACCCGCGGTATGCGCTGTGCGTGGACGTGCTGGCGCCGGAGGGCTACGGCGAGGTGATCGGCGGATCGCAGCGCGTGTCGAGCTACGAGTTGCTGAGCGCGCGCATTGACGAGCACAAGCTGCCGCGCGAGGCCTTCGAGTGGTATCTCGACCTGCGCCGCTACGGCAGCGTGCCGCACGCGGGCTTCGGCATGGGCATCGAGCGCATGGTGTCGTGGGTGTGCGCGCTCGATCACGTGCGCGAGACGATTCCGTTTCCGCGCATGCTGAATCGCATGTACCCGTAAAACAGGGAACAGGGATCAGGGAACAGGGATCAGGGATCAGGCGGTGGTCCGAAAGGCTACGGACGTTGGTGCGCTAATCCCGGGCACTGCCTGTTGCAACAACTATTGAACGGGCGGACGAATCTTCGCAGTGGATCGGCGAATCAAAAGGGGCAAAGCGATGGGATACCCATGGGTCCCGAGGAGCAAGAGCGCGATGAGTTTAACAGCCAGTGAAGTGCATGAACTGAAGAAGGCGCCCCCGGTGGAGGGGGTGTTGCCGGTGATCCACGAGCGCTGGAGCTCGCGGTCGTTTGCCGATCGCGAGGTGAGCCAGGAGACGCTCGAGAAGGTGTTTGAGGCGGCGCGGTGGGCGGCTTCGTCGTTTAACGAACAGCCATGGCGGTACCTGGTGGGGCGGCGCGGCGACGGCACGTGGCAGAAGATCTTCGCTGCGCTGGGCGACTTCAACAAGAAGTGGGCGCAAACCGCGCCGGTGCTGATTCTGGGCGCGGCCCGGACCCATTTCAGCCACAACGGAGCGGAGAATCTATATGCGGTGTACGATCTGGGCGCGGCGAGCTCGTATCTGACACTGGAGGCCGCGGCGCTGGGATTGAAGTCGCACCAGATGGCGGGCTTCGATCAGGAGGCGGCGCGCAAGGCGTTTGGGATTCCCGACGAGTACGCAATCGGCGCGGTGATTGCGCTGGGCTACCAGGGCGAACCGGCGGCGCTGGGCGATGCCGTGCTCATTGAGCGCGAGATCGCGGCACGGACGCGCAAGCCGCTCGACGAGATCGTGTTCTCGGAGTGGGGCAAAGCGGCGGAGATTTGAAAGCGGCGAGTTAGCGAGCCGGCGAGTCAGCAAGTTAGCGAGTCAGCGAGTCAGTGCTGGCGGTCTCACATTTTCGCGGGTTCGCGTCGCTTCGCGACGTCGCGGGTTCGCGAGTTCGCAAGCCGGCGCGTCAGCCGGGTCAAAAAACCAGCGAGTCAGTGCTGGCGGTCTCA
>PLSB01000165.1 GCA_003165005.1 Acidobacteriaceae bacterium
GATGTGGCCGGCGGCGATTTCTGCGGCGTAGGACTCGCGGGTGATGTCGTATGTGCTGTCGCTGGAGCCGTCGTCAATGACGATGACGTGGAGGTTGGCGTAGTCGGAGTTGCGCACCGAGCGGATGGTGCGCACGATGACGGTTTCTTCGTTGTAGGCGGGGATGAGGACGGCGACGGGCGGGGCGAAGGCCGAAGAGACAGGGTAGCGCGGGCGGCGCAGGCGGTCGATGACGGCGAAGATGCCGACGATGATAAGGCGCGCGCTCATGAGAATATCGCCCACGAAGAAGACCATGACGATGAAGTTGCCGACGATGTCGAGCGCGGAATAGGCGAGGGAGTCGGGAAGGGTGCGCACGCGCTGCCAGAAGGTGAGCGGCGGCATGACCTGCGCAGTGGTTTTGCCCATGAGGGCGGAGACGGGAACGATGGTGTAGCCGTGGGCGCGCAGGGCGTCAATGAGTGGACCGAGCGCGGCCACGGTGGCGGAGCGGTCGCCGCCGCCGTCGTGGAGCAGGACGATGGAGCCGCGGAACTGCGGCTTGATCTTCATGGTCTGCAACTGCGCGAGGACGGAGTCGACGATCTCCTGCGGGGTCTTGCGCGGATGCTCGTTCCAGTCGTCGGTGTCGATCTTGCTGCCGATGATGGTGAGGCCGTCCTGCTGGATGCGCCACGCGGGCTCGGCCTCGTCGTCGGTGTCGGGCTCTTCGTCGATGTCGTAGGGCGGGCGGAAGTAGAGCGGCTGAATGCCCAGCTTGCTTTCGAACAAACGCTCGGTGAGGCTCACTTCCAGGTAGAGCTGGCGCGAGGAGATTTCGCTGATGTCGGGGTGCGTCCAGGTGTGGTTGCCGATCTCGTTGCCTTCGCGGACGACGCGCTGCATGACGCTGATGTTGTCAGCGGCTTCAGCGCCGATGAGCATGAATGTGCCGGTGGCGCGATGCTGCTTGAGAACGTCGAGGATTTTTGGCGTCCACTTGGGATCGGGGCCGTCGTCGAAGGAGAGCGCAATCTGGTTGGGATGGTAGCCGTACTGCTCGACGGTGTAGGTGTGCGGATAGACATCCATGTGCTCGTCGACGACGAGCTTCTTGCGCGGATCGGGCTCGTCGGTATCGACTTCAAGGGTGCGCTTGCCGGGCTGGGGCAGGCCGGTGATGCGCAGGATGTCGCCGTCGCCCTCGGTGTCCACGTCGTGACCGGGCTCGACCGTGCCGAGTGCCGTGAACGCGCCCTGGTCAGAGGGGTGGTCCCAGATGTTCCAGAGCGAACTGTCTTCTTCGCCGAGGCGCCAGAGAGCGAAGGTCTGCAGGCCGAGTTCGCGCGCGGCGCGCATCTCGTTCAGGAGCGAGACCGCATCAAGAAACCAGACGATGTGCCGCTGGTTCGCGTCCTCGTCGATGTATTCGAAGTGCGGATTGAGGGTGTCGTAGTCGAGGTCGAGATCGGCGTCGGCGTCGGAGGCGCGCTCCCAGGCGTCGGAGACCGAGAGATTGTCGGTATTGAGGACCAGCGGCTTGGGGTGATGGCGGTCTTTGGGGTCGGGAATGGAGAGCGTCCAATCGTATCCGTAGTTGCCCACGCCGCAGATGATTTTTTCCTTGGGCACCACCTTGAGCACGCGGACGAGATTGGCGACGAACCACGACTGGCTGGCCACGGGACCGGGATTGCTCGTGGTCTGGTGCTCGTCGTAGTTCATCAGGATAATGCCGTCGGAGTTGGCGGCGATGGTCTTGAGGTCGCTGTCGCTGGTGGCGACGGCGGCGTTCACATAGAGCCGCAGATTGCGCGCGTGCATCTCCTTGTAGAGCGCCTGGATGAAGTTGAGGTAGGCGTCATCGTCTTCGTCGGGGATGCTTTCGATATCGAGAGACAGGCCGCGATAGACGGGATACGTGGCGAAAAAGCGCGCGATCTGCTCGCGGAACGAGGTGCTTTTCTGCGGGTCCTGGAGCACGTCGCCGACGCCCGTGTCCCACTCCTGCGTATGGGGATTGAAATTGTTGAGGGCGGGGAAGATTTCCGTGTCGGCGTGGTTGACCTGAATGACGTGCTTGATCTTGTTCAGGTAGTCGGCATCGTGCACCGTGGCGCCTTCGATCACCGGATACTCGCGCAGGTTGTCGCCGCTCATCATCATCAGCGTGCCCTCGGGCGAGTCCACATGCAGCCACTGGGGAAAGAGCATGTCGATCTGGTGCACGTGTTCCTTGAGCGAGGAGTAGCTGGCCGCGTCGTCCTGCACGTAATAGGCGGCGCGCAAACCCTCACCGGTGTTCAGGGGAATCTCCGAGGGCTTGCGTTCGGTTTTGCGGCGCGCGGGACGCTGGTTTTTGGCGTTGCGCAGCGCGGAAGGGTCGGGCAATGCTTTGTAATTGTGCTTGGGGAGCGGAAGCAGGAGTTCCGGCAGGTGCTGGCCGCGCAGCACATTGAAGATGAAGCCGGCAACCACCAGCGTGGAGACCACGGCGGTTATATCCAGAATGCGGCGCAGGCGTTTCCATCGCTTGCGCTGCGGGTCGAAAAAGATTTGCCGGTCGGGCATGAGCGGTCTTTACTGACTCCGGCGCGAAGATCGCGCAAAAAAGCGACGGCAACCCCGAATGGCGGCTCCGGTGCAACTTCGGAGAGGCGCGCAATCCCTCGGAAATGCCGTAGGCTATACAGTACGAATCGTATGGAAGCTGGGCGAGAGAGTCAATCGATCGAGGGGGCGGCGGGGCGCGTGCGCGCGGCCCTGCCAGTGGCGCTGCCCCTCGTGGCGGGCCTGGCGCTGCGCCTGTGGATGCTCAGGGAATTGTTCTACGTCAACGGCGACATGCTCATCTACGGCGACCTCGGAAAGAATCTGCTGTTGCATGGCCAGTTTGCTTTGACCGGCGATGGCGGGCAGATGGTTCCCACACTGATCCGGCTGCCGGGCTATCCGCTGTTTCTTGCATTTTGCTTCAAGGTCTTCGGCATGGAGAACTACTTTGCCGCGGCCTGCGTGCAGATTGCGCTCGATCTGCTGGGCTGCCTGCTCGTGGCCGGATTTGTGCGCCGCATTGTGCCCGCGCCGGCAAGCCGTCGGGCGGCGCTCGCTGCGTTGTGGCTGGCGGCGCTCTGCCCCTTCACGGCTTCCTATGCGATCTTGCCGCTTGCCGAAGGGCTCACGCTTTTTATGCTGGTGCTGGCCATGTGGGCCATGGCGCGGTTTCGCCAAGATCTACGGGGGAGAAATCCGCGCTGGGTGAATGCGCTTTGGTTTACGTTCGCGGTGACCGCGGCCACGCTGCTGCGCCCCGATGGCGCGCTGGCGGCCGTGGCATTTGCGCTGGCGCTTTTTATTGGTCTTAGACGAGAGCGTAGTGAGAATGGGGTTCGCCTGCGAAAGCTCATCCGCATGGGGGCAGTGTGCGTGCTGCTGGCGCTGGCGCCCTTTGCCGTCTGGACGTGGCGCAATTGGCGCATCTTTCACGTGGTTGAGCCGCTGGCGCCGCGGCTGGCCAACGATCCCGGCGAGAGAACGAATCCCGGATGGGAGCGCTGGGTGAAGAGCTGGTGCCTGGATTTCAACTCGACCTACGAGATTTATTGGAACGTGCCCGGCGACAAGCTCGAGGTGAGCGCGCTGCCCAGCCGCGCCTTCGATACGCCGGCCGAGTACGCGGCCACGGTGGCGCTGGCGGACGACTACAACACGCACGGCATGGAACTGACACCGGAAATCGACGCGGGCTTTGCGCGGCTGGCCGCGGAGCGCATCGCCGCGCACCCGCTGCGCTACTATCTATGGCTGCCGCTGGGCCGCGTGGCCGACATGGGTCTGCGTCCGCGCATCGAGAACCTGCCCATCGATCTCGACTGGTGGGTCTACGCGCATCACCATGTGGAGACCGAATTCAGTTGGGCCTACGCGGGGTTGAATGCGGTTTACCTGCTGTTGGCGATTGCGGGGCTGTGCATGCGGCCGCGGTTCTGGTGGGCGCTGCTCGCGTACATGCTCCTGCGCAGCGCGTTGCTGTGGACGGTGGAAGCGCCCGAGACGCGCTACACGATCGAGTGCTTTCCTATGCTGTTTGCGCTGGGAGGAGTGGCGATTTCGCGGTTGATTGATCGGCCTTACTTGTCGAAGCTGAAGGCGGTCTTCGGCAGCGGCTGATTCACCTCGATGTTCGAGTAGATGCAGACACGCGATTGGCCTTCGCCCTCGTCAAAGACCAGCTTGAGACTCACGGCGTGCGCGGTGTCCATCCAGACGGTGACCTTGGGAATGTTCTTGCGGACTTGCGGGTCCTTGGCGACCAGCTCGAGCTTGTCGGTCTCAATATCGCCGATCTTCTCTTTCCCCAGATACCGGATCGTCCATTGCTCCTCAAGTTCTTTGCCGCCGGCGCCGAAGCCCAGGGCGAAATAGCTCTCGTACTTGCCGGCCTGGCTGTACCCTTTGGCGTCGCTCTCCTTGCCGGTATCGGAGACGCGGAGCACGCCGCCGGAATAGACGTAGGTTTTGAGAGCGGGCCGGCCATTGTGCCGGGAGACATGAGCGCCCCACCGGAAGTGACTGCCGCTGCGGTCGTAATACGTGATTCCAGTCATCGCGTCCGTGTCTGGAATCGGATCGGTCTGAATGCTGTCGAACTCGAAGTTCGCGGTCGTGGTATGAAAGTTCTGCGCCGCGGCATCGAGCTTGGCGAGTACTGCGGCCAAGGCCGGATCTTCAGCCTGTGCGGGCCGGAACGGAAAAAATGAGATCGCGAGCAGCGCGAGAAATATCAATCGATTGCGTGAGTGCATGGCTTTCCTAACTTGACATTGATTGGCCCCCGGAAGACGCGGAAAACGAGCCTAACGGTGCGCCCAAATCTTCCAGGCCAGATTTCCCTGGGCGTCCTTGACCGTCTCCCACTTCTCCACGAAGGAGGAATCGCCCATCACGGGCTCAATAGCCTGGCGCAGCGCTTTCTTGACTTGATTGCCGGAGGCGCCCGCGGGAATGTTCACATCCGAAGCCTCGATGGTAACGATGACGCCGCGTCCGCTTGCCACTACCTGCAGCGGATGCATGGGACCGGCGGCGAGCGGCGGCTTGGCGCCGTAATTCCACAGATGCGGCGTGACGAAGATGAAGAGCAGGATCAGCGTCACCAGCACGTCGTAGTGGAACGATCCGCGCGAGTAGGTCCAGTAGAAATAGCTCTTCAGTATCTGCTGGAAGCCGGGCTTGAGCTCAGCGGGCTCTGCGTTGGGTGCGGATGATGCCATCAGGACTCCCTGACTATTCTATCGAGTCCGCCCATGGCCGCGCGCAGGGCCTCGGGAATCCGGACCGAGCCGTCGGCCTGCTGGTAGTTCTCGAGAATCGCCAGCCAGGTGCGGCCCACGGCCAGGCCGCTGCCGTTGAGCGTGTGCACAAACTCGGGCTTGGCCTTGGGGCCGCTTGGCCTGTAGCGAATGTTGGCCCGCCGCGCCTGGAAGGCTTCGAAGTTCGAGCAGGAGCTGATTTCGCGGTAGAGATTCTGCCCCGGCAGCCAGACTTCGAGGTCGTAGGTCTTGGCCGCAGAGAAGCCGGTGTCGCCCGTGCAAAGCAGAACACGGCGATAGGGAAGGTTGAGTGCTTCGAGAATCTCTTCGGCGTCGCGGGTCAGCTTTTCGTGCTCGGCGTCGGATTCTTCGGGGCGCGTGAACTTGACCAGCTCGACCTTTTGAAATTGATGCTGGCGAATGATGCCGCGCGTGTCTTTGCCCGCGGCTCCGGCTTCGGCGCGGAAGCACGGCGTGTAAGCGGTGAGCGAGATGGGCAGCCGCGCTTCGTCGAGAATCTCGTCGCGATAGAGATTGGTGACGGGAACTTCGGCGGTGGGAATCAACCAATGGTCATTATCCAAAAAGTTGCCGCGTGCAACACCCTCGGCGTCGGCATCGGAGCAGCGGAAGAGGTCGTCGGCAAATTTGGGCAACTGGCCGGTGCCGAAGAGAGATTTCGAATTGACCATGAACGGCGGCAGCACCTCTTTGTAGCCGTGCTTCCCGGTGTGCATGTCGAGCATGAAGCCGATCAACGCCCGCTCCAGCCGCGCCCCAGCGCCCATGTAGACGGCGAACCGCGCGCCGGAGAGCTTGGCCGCGCGCTCCAGATCGAGAATGCCGAGGGCTTCGCCGATCTCCCAATGCGGCTTGGGCTCAAAATCGAATTTCTTCGGCTCGCCCCAGGTTTTGACGATCTTGTTGTCGGCCTCCGAAGCGCCGGTGGGAACTTCGTCGCGCGTGAGGTTGGGAACGCGCGCCAGAGCCAGGCGCAACTGCTCGTCGAGAATGGCAGCGGCCTTGTCGAGCTCGTCGAGCTTGTCCTTGAGGGCGCGAGTCTCGTCCATCACGGCCGCGGCCTGGTCGTGCTGGCCGGATTTCTTGAGCGCGCCCACCTGCTGCGAGAGCTCGTTGCGGCGGGCCTTAAGCTGCTCGGATTGGGTAATGGCCTCGCGCCGGCTACGATCGAGGGCGCGAAAATCGCCTAGCAGCGCGGCCGGGTCGGCCCCGCGCGCGCGAAGCTTTTCTTCCACCAACTCCAGGTTGGCGCGAACAAATCCTAAGTCGAGCATTTCTTCTTTATTTTAGTGGATGAGGGCGGGAGAAAGCGTTTGGCAGGTTTAGCGCGTGTTGAGAGGAATAAGCTCTTTCGCCCCCTTCGGGGGCTGAATTGGCTGAATTCAATTGCTTCCCCCCAGGCTCGCGCCTGGGCTACCGCCTGGCGCCCGCTGCGCGGGCTACGCGCTGAAAGCTGAGAGCTGAAAGCTGAAAGCTGCTTCCTTCAATCGGCCGCTTCGGTTTTGCTCTGTGCGGGTTTGGCCTCGGTTTGCTCCTTCCAGCCGGGCAGACTCTGGTCGCCGGTGATCAGGCGCGCGCCACGCGTGAAGTTGAAATAAGTCCAGGCCCAGTTGATCAACACCGAGATCCGGTTGCGGAATCCAATGAGAAAGAAGATGTGCACGGTGACCCAGGTGAACCACGCGGGAAAGCCGCTCATGTGCGCTTTGAAGGGCCATTTCACATCGGCCACAGCCGCCATGCGGCCGATGGTGGCCATGTCGCCCTTGTCGAAGTAGCGGAAGGCGGGGCGCGGCTGGCCGGCGAGATCGGCGGCGACGATTTTGGCCACGTGATCGCCCATCTGCATGGCTGGCTGGGCGACGCCGGGGATCTGGCGGCCGTCCTGCTCGAAGTGGGCGAGGTCGCCGAGAACGAAGACCTCCGGTAGCGCAGGGGGATTGAGGCGATCGTCGACGATGACGCAGCCGCGGCGATCAAAATTCACCTGGGGTGGCGCGCCCAGCATCCTGCCCAGCGGCGAAGCCGCGACGCCCGCGGCCCACAGCGTGACGACGGCCTCAATACGGGAATTGCCGCGCTCGCCCTGTGCCTCGACCCATCCGGGTCCCACGCCGGTGACTTGCATTTGCGTGTGGACTTCGACGCCCAGACGTTTGAGCGTGGCTTCGGCCTTGGCCGAAAGATCCTCGGGATAAGCCGCGAGAATGCGCGGGCCGCCATCGAGCAGCATCACGCGGCTCTTCGCGGGATCGATGTGCCGGAAGTCGTGGCTTATATAGAGCTGCGCAATGTCGCTGATGGCGCCGGCCAGCTCCACGCCCGTGGGTCCGGCGCCGATCACGACGAAATTCAGCGGCGAGTGCCAGCCCTGCTCGACCATCTGCCGCTCAGCCAGTTCGAAGGCCAGCAGCACGCGGCGGCGAATCTCCGTCGCGTCTTCGATGGTCTTGAGGCCGGGCGCGAGCGGCTCCCATTCGCCGTGGCCGAAGTAGGAATGGGTGGCGCCGGTGGCGAGCACCAGATAGTCGTAGTCAAGCCGAGCGCCGCTCCCGAGCGACACCTGCCGCGCGCGAACGTCGATGCCGACGACCTCGTCCATCAGCACTACAGCATTGCTCTGGCGGCGCAGGATAGAGCGGATGGGCTGGGCAATGTCGGCCGGCGAGAGCACCGCGAGCGCCACCTGGTAGAGCAGCGGCTGAAACAGATGATGATTGCGCCTGTCGACCAGGGTTACGTCGACAGGCAAGCGCGCGAGGCCCCTGGCCGCTTGCAGGCCGGCAAAGCCTCCGCCGACAATCACCACGCGGGGACGGCGCGGCTGCTGCTTCGACTCAGGCGGTGTGGTCAATTCACCCATTACACAGAGAGATGCGCGGGTTGGTCCCAAGGTCACAAGGAATCGCGCACGATGCGGCTGACTGCCGGCTGCCAACTCCGCTAACCCCGCTAACTCCGCTAGCCCCGCTGTCTTGCGATAGCATCCAGCTATGATTGCCGGCATGTCATGGGGCTGGTGGGCGGGCTTTCACGCCGTGGTGGCGGTGGTGCTGGTGGCGGATTCGTTTCTGCCCGGCCATCGTCGCGAATCGCGGCATGCGCAGGCATTCGTCTGGCTGGGGACGGCGGGTTTGGTGCTGGCCGCGGCCGGCTTCGCCTGCTGGATCGCGGTGGCGCAGGGCCGCCAGTCGGCGCTCGAATTCGCGGCCGGGTACGCGATCGAGGCCTCGCTCAGCATCGACAACCTGTTTGTGTTTCTGGTGCTCTTCGAGGGGTTCCGCATCAGCTGGCAGCGCCAGCACACGGCACTGCTGTGGGGCGTGTGGGGCGCGTTTGTGCTGCGGGCGCTTTTTATCGCGGCGGGCATTACGCTGCTGCGGCGTTTTGGCTGGGTCACGTGGGTCTTCGGAGTGTTTCTGCTTTACGCGGCTTGGCGGCTGGTGCGCGGCGGCTCGGCGCACGCCATCGTTCCCAAGTGGATCGTGCGCATGCAGCCGGCCAAGGGTTCTTTGCTGCCGGTGATTCTGGCCGTCGAAATCACCGATCTCGTGTTCGCCACCGACTCCATTCCCGCGGTTCTCTCGGTCACACACAATCCATTCGTGGCCTACACGTCGAATGTGGCGGCGATTCTGGGCCTGCGCTCGATTTACTTCGCGCTGGCCGCGATGCTCGATCGCTTCCGCAATCTGCACTATGGGCTGGGCGCGATCCTGGCCTTTGCTGCGCTCAAAATGCTTGCGGCGCAGTGGATTGCGGTGCCCGCCACCGTTACGCTGGTGGTGATTGGTGGAATTCTGGCAGTGTGCGCGGTGGCAAGTGCAGCGAGTCAGCGAGTCGGCAAGTCAGCGAGTTAGCGGAGCCTATTGATGGGGCCTTGAGAGATTTTTTCCGTGCCGGATACTTTTCCGCGCGGGGCGTGTGCGATCCTTGGAGGGAAAAGCGCACCGCAATGGCGCTATCCGGCAAATTGAGATGAGGTCTGAATGAGCAAGAAGGTGAACAAAAAGCCCGCAGCGAAATCGAAATCGACGCCGCCTTCACCCGCAGGAATGGAAAAAACGTTACGCGAATTTGTGGCTATGCTTGGAGGCGGGGATGCCATCGTCACGAAGGACGATTTGAGTGCGCTGCTGAATTCCCTTAGCGGCCCCTCTGCCTATGACCACTTGGGCAGCGCGAAAGCGGACGCAAAAGACGAGGCGCAGCAGATCGCCTTCGACGCCTTGGAGGCCGTAGACAAGGCGCAAGCGCGCAAGCTGGCGAAACGCGCGCTCAAGCTCGACCCGGATTGTGTGGATGCGCTGGTATTGATGACCGGACTCGATTCACGCACGCGACGGGAAGTGATTGACGGGTTGCAGAAAGCGGTTGAGGCCGGAGAGCGGTCGCTGGGCGCGAAGTTCATTCGGGAGAACACGGGCCACTTCTGGATGCTGATCGAGACGCGGCCCTGGATGCGCGCTTTGGGGGAACTGGCCGCCGCGCTGAAAGGCGCTGGGCTGCACATGGATGCGCTCCGCATCTACGAGAGGATGCTGGAACTGAATCCGAACGACAACCAGGGGGTGCGCGATCCATTGCTCGGCCTGTACCTGGCCGTCGATGACCTGGCTGGAGCGGGCAGGCTGCTGAGGAAGTACAAAGAGGACTCAATGGCTAACTTTGCCTGGGGCCGCGTGCTCGAGCGTTTTCTTGCCGGCGACCTTGCGGCCGCGGGCGCCGCCCTCAAGCAAGCCCGCAAAGCAAATCATTTTGTGGAGCAGTACATGACGGCCAAGATGCCGATTCCAGAGGAGCTTCCGGAGATGTACTCGCCTGGGAGCAAAGAAGAAGCCGTGCTGTGCATGGACTCTATGGGGTTCGCCTGGGCGCAGCACAAAGAGGCCGTCTTCTGGCTGTTCGAGCAGTGTGCCGCCGACGGCGTGCGTTCCGTTCCTACAAAAAAAGCGCTGGTGAAAGCGCAAGTTACGGGGAAGAGAATTCAATAATCGCGCGCGTCTTCGTGCTGAGGCTCTTGAATTACCGCAACGCTTTGCGGGGTGGCGGGAGTTCCTATCGGCACTTGCTGGAGCATCTCACCACGCTTCAAAGCGAACGCTGCCATCGCGGCCAATGACCGAGTGCTTACGAAAGTTCGCGTCGTCGCGGCGGGGATGGTCGGAGCGGAAGTGCGCGCCGCGGCTTTCGGTGCGGGCGACCGCGGAAACGAGAATGGCTTGAGCTACGCGGCTCAAGGCCTGCGCCTCGGCCAGACGGCGGCTGGCGTGGCCGCTCAAGGCGATTTCGGTGAGGGTTGCTTCGCAAGCGGCTTGCGCGGCCAGCCCTTGTCGCAGAGAAGGCGCTTCGCGCAACAGGCCGGCGTTGGCCCACATGGAGGCCTGCAACGCGGCGATGAGATTCTCCACGCGTTCTTCTTCCGTTGCCGGCAAGGGCATCGGAGCGGGGCCTGGATCCGGCGCGGCGTGGGCGAGCGGCGACGCGTCGTCGAGCATGGAGTGCGCGGCGCGCGCGCCGAAGACGAGGCCTTCGAGCAGGGAGTTCGAGGCCAGGCGGTTGGCGCCGTGGCCGCCTGTGCAGGCAGCTTCTCCAGCAGCGTAGAGACCGGGCAGGGTGGTTCGGCCAAAGAGGTCGGTCTTGATGCCGCCCATCAGATAATGCGCCGCCGGACGGACGGGAATCAGGTCGCGTCCGAGGTCGAGGCCGTACTTCGCCAGAAACGCGCTGATGCCGGGAAAACGATGGTGCAGGTCGATGCCTTTCACGGAACGCATGT
>PLSB01000044.1 GCA_003165005.1 Acidobacteriaceae bacterium
TCCGCCCGCGCGGGGTTGGCCTTGCCGTGTAGGCCGCCGCCATCCATTCCGGAGAATCGAAAGACGCACCATGAACCAAGCGCCCAAATTTACTGTCGCCCTGGTGCAGATGCGCATGGGCCCGGACCCGGAGGCGAACTTCGCGTCCGCGGTCCGGCACATTCGCTCGGCCTCCGGCCGCGGCGCGCAGATTGTCTGCCTGCCGGAGCTCTTCCGCACCCAATACTTTTGCCAGCGCGAAGAGCTTGCGCTCTTTGACCTTGCGGAGGAGATTCCGGGGCCCTCGACCAAAAAACTCGCCGAAGTCGCGCGCGAAACAGGCGTGGCAATTATCGCTTCGCTGTTCGAGCGCCGCGCGCCGGGGCTCTACCACAACACCGCCGTCACGCTCGATTCCGACGGCGAGATCGCCGGCATCTATCGCAAGATGCACATTCCCGACGATCCGCTCTACTACGAGAAGTATTACTTCGCGCCGGGCGACCTGGGTTTCCAGGCGGTGGACACGAGCGCCGGCCGTGTGGGCACATTGGTTTGCTGGGACCAGTGGTTTCCAGAAGCCGCACGGCTGACAGTGCTACAAGGAGCGGAGCTCCTCTTCTATCCCACGGCCATCGGCTGGCACCCTGCGGAAAAAGACGAATTCGGCGCGGCGCAGTACGATGCGTGGCAGACCATCCAGCGGGCGCACGCCATCGCCAACGGCGTCTACGTGGCCGCCGTGAACCGAGTGGGTCACGAAAACGGCGATGTCCTCGGCAATCGCGCCTCAGGGCCGGGCCTGGAGTTCTGGGGCGGCAGCTTCCTGGCCGATCCCTTCGGCCGCATCGTGGCCAAAGCCAGCCACGATGCGGAAGAGATCCTGCTCGGCGAGATCGACCGTGCGCTGATCGAGGAGACGCGCCGCAATTGGCCCTTCCTCCGCGACCGCCGCGTAGACGCCTACGCCGGGATTACACAACGCTTTCTCGATGCGACGCGCTCGACTGAGAAGTGATCAGAGGGCTGATTCAACCCGGTTTTGAAAGGGCACGACTTCAGTCGTGCCGATCCAAACCCATAAAATGAGTCGGGGCTTTAGCCCCTGAGGGATTTTTGAACGAACAGACAAAAACCCCGCGCCAGCTAGGCTACCGCATGCCCGCCGAATGGGAGCCGCATGAGGCTACGTGGCTCGCCTGGCCGCACAATTCCGTGGACTGGCCCGGCAAGTTTGCGTCCATCCCCTGGCTCTACGCGGAAATTGTGCGCCTGCTCGCAGCGCGCGAGCCCGTGCACCTGATCGTCGAGAATGCGGCCGCCGAAAAACGGGTGCGGGGAATGCTCCATCGCGCCGGCGCCAATCTCGATCGGGTGAGTTTTCACCGCTGGCCCACCGATCGCGGATGGACTCGTGATTCCGGCCCGATCTTCGTGCGCAACTCCAAAGGCCAGGTCGCCCTTACTAACTGGCGCTTCAACGCCTGGGCCAAGTACGACGACTGGCGTCTCGACGACAAACTGCCCGGCCGCGTGGCGAAGCTGCTCGGCTGTCCGCATTGGCAACCTCTCGTCCAAAACCAAAACGGCACGAAGTGCCAAGACAAGAACGGTGCGAAGCGCCGTGTCGTGCTCGAAGGCGGATCGATTGACGTGAACGGCGCGGGCCTGTTGCTCACCACAGAGGAGTGCCTGCTGAGCGAAGTGCAGCAGCGCAATCCCGGTCTCAGCCGCGAGCAACTGGAATCGGCCTTCGAAGATTATCTCGGCATCGACCAGGTCATCTGGCTGGGCCGCGGCATTGTGGGCGACGACACGCACGGCCACGTGGACGACATTGCCCGTTTCGTTGCTCGTGACACTATGATTGCTGCCGTCGAGCCCAACACCAGCGACCCCAACCACGCGCCGCTCGCCGAAAATCTCGCGCGTTTGAAGGCCGCGCGCACGCCCAGCGGAAAGCCGTTCAACATCGTCGAACTGCCGATGCCGCGCGCAGTGCTCTTTCGCGGCCAGCGCCTGCCGGCCAGCTACGCCAACTTCTACATCGCCAACGGCCTGGTCCTCGTTCCCACCTTCCACGACTCCAACGACCGCGTTGCGCTCAACACGCTCGCCGAGGTTTTTCCCGGCCGCGAAGTCATCGGCGTCCACTCGACGGACCTGATCTGGGGCCTCGGCGCACTGCACTGCATGACCCAGCAGCAGCCGGCGGGCAGGTCTCCTTCTGGGATATAATCCGGGTCACAGAGGTTTGAATATGCTTGCACCTAGTGAGGCCATAGACAAAGCGCGAGTCTACCTGGGTGAGGTGGTGCCAGAGTTCGCGGCGCTGGAGCCTAAGGTAGAAGAAATGGTGCTGGTTCCCAAGTCCTCCGAATGGAAAATTACCTTCTATGCGCTTAAAGGAGTGCAGAAGGCAGACGCTACCTCACTAGCAGATCTCCTCCGTTGGCAACGAGTCGAGAAGGTAGTTTCCGTAGGAGCTGATGACGGCGCACTGATTGCGGTAAGAAATCCGCCTCCATTCTAGGCCTGGGTGAATTCTATGACCCTGGAAGAGGAACTCTTCGCGCGCCATAGGGGAAAAAGCATTCTGCTTGACTCCAACCTTCTCCTCGTCTTCCTTGCGGGTTCCCTAAGCCCACACTTGTTTAGACAATTCAAACGGGTAAGCACCTACACGCTTGACGATTATGAATTGCTCGTCCGGCTGCTCAGTGCCTTTACCACGCTGTTGACCACGCCGCATATTCTTACCGAGGTAAGCAACTTAGCGAATAGCCTGCCGGAATGGTTGAAGCCAGATTGGCAGCGCAATTTCGCTGCGCTCATTGCATCTGAGCAGGATACACCTGGCCTTCGAGAGCGATGGACGCCAGCAACTGAATTAGCCCAAATCCCTGAATTCCTGGCCTTCGGCATCGCAGACGCTGCAGTGACTGAACTGTCCTCAGATGCACTCGTTGTAACTGAGGATTACCGTCTTTCTGGCGCATTGAGGAGCAAGGGCATTCCTGTGCTTAATTTTGGCGATTTGCGTAAATTGCAACAACTCATTTAAGGATTCTCGCGAATGACCGATCTCGAAGCCATGCAAGCCGCGCTAGCTGAGGCGCGCCTTGCCGCCGAATCCGGCGAAGTCCCCATCGGCGCGGTGGTGGTGCGCGAGGGCGCGATCATTGCTCGCGGGCAGAATCGCGTCCTGCGCGACGTCGATCCCACGGCCCACGCGGAGATGGTTGGGTTGCGCGCTGCGGCCAAGGCTCTTGGCAACTACCGGCTCGCGGGTTGCACTCTCTACGTCACGCTCGAGCCCTGCGCCATGTGCGCCGGAGCCATGATCCACGCCCGCCTTGACCGCCTGGTCTTCGCCGCCCCCGATCCCAAGGCCGGCGCGTGCGGCTCGGTACTCGCCGTCCTCAACCACCCCCAGCTCAATCATCAAATGGAAGTCGCCCAGGGAATCGCCGCCGAAGAATCCGCCGAATTGCTGCGGGGATTCTTTCGCGACCGGCGGTAAGTTCGCTTCGGTCCGCGAACTTGCTAACCTGCGATCAGGCGCGCAGCGCCACGAACTCGCTATCTCCATTACCTCCGCGTCAACTTCCTGATCCGCTCCGCCTCCGCTGGCCACTTTGCCGCCAGCTCCGCGTAACTTCCGCTCCGGTAATCAGCAAAGTCGAAGCCCGGCGTTACCGTGCAACCGAAGAGCGCCAGTTTTCCGCCTTCCATGAGCCGCTCGCCCTGCCACACGCCGGCGGGGACAAGAATTTGCGGCTGCTGGCCAGCCTCCAAATCTGGTCCAAGAGTGAAAACAGCGGAGCTGCCCGAGGGGTAGAGGAGGAGCATCTCCACCGGGTCGCCGAGATAATAATGAAAGATCTCATCGGAGGCAAGCATGTGCATCTCGTCGAAGGTTCCCTCTTCGAGCAGGTAGTAAATTGCCGTGCCGTGCGCCCGCACGCCGCGCGGCAGTTCCACATTGCCCTCGGAGGTGTAGGTGCGCCGGAACCATCCGCCCTCCACCGGATGCGGCTCCAGCCCGAGCAGCGCCTTGATCTCTTCTGCGGTCATCGTCCTCCTCATTCTCCTGAGTGGCTTTCATCACAGAGCATAGCAGCGGGGCGACAGTAAAATAACGCCATGAACGTCCAGCTGTACGCCACAAGCTGGTGTCCGGATTGCCGCCGGGCCAGGCAGTTTCTCGATGCGCACGGCATTGCGTACACCGAGATCGACGTGGACGCCGACCCTGCCGCCTCCGACGAAGTATTGCGGCGTGTAGGCAAGCGCGCCGTCCCGCAATTGGTCATCGATGGCGAGTGGTTCCAGCCCTACAAGCCCGGCCGCGGCCTGCTGATCGACGAATTGCACCAGCGCCTGGGAATTTCTCGCGAATAAACCCGCTTCCCTCGTACAATTTAATCGTAACTGTCCGTGAACCGTGGATCGTAATCTGCCCTCCAGGTCGACCCACGGTCCACGGTCCACGACCCACGAATCACGAGAGGACTTCCATTGATCGAACGCTACACCCGCCCCGCGATGGGCGACCTCTGGACCGACGAGAACAAGTACCGCTGCTGGCTCAAGGTGGAAGCGGCGGCAAGCACCGTGCTGGCCGAGGACGCCATCATTCCGGCCGCGGCTGCCGAAGCCATCGCCACCAAGGCCACCGTCTCTGCCGCGCGCGTCGCGGAGATTGAGGCCGAGGTCAAGCACGACGTCATTGCCTTCACGACGGCAGTCGCAGAGAGCCTCACAACGCAAGGGCTCGGAGAGCAGTCCCGGTGGCTGCATTACGGGCTCACGTCAAATGATGTAGTGGACACGGCCCAGGCGCTGCAGATCAAAGAAGCCTCCGCGATCATCCGTGAAGGCATCGTGGCGTTCATGGCCGTGCTCCAGCGCCGCGCCCTCGAGTTCAAGCACACGCCCACCATCGGCCGCACCCACGGCATCCACGCCGAGCCCACCACCTTCGGCCTCAAGCTGCT
>PLSB01000314.1 GCA_003165005.1 Acidobacteriaceae bacterium
TACATCACCATCGCCATCCTGCCGCTCTACTATCAGGAGATCCTCGGCTACACCGCGTTCACAGCCGGCCTGGTGGTGGGCCCGCGCGGCATCGGATCGTTCATCGGCTCGCCCCTTATCGGCTTCCTCGGCTCGCGCATCGACAACCGCAAGCTGCTCTGCGCCGGCTTTCTGGGCTTTGCCGTCTGCTCGTTTATCTTCGGCACGGTCGATCTTTCCATCGGCCCTTACACCCTTCTGCTTCCCATCATGCTCACGGGATTCGCCCTCAGTTTTGTATTCGTTCCCATGTCGACGATGATGATGGCCACCATCACCAACAAGAACATGGGCGCGGCGACGGGCCTCGCGAACATGCTGCGCAACATCGGCGGCTCGGTTGGAATTGCGATGGCCACTACGGCTGTGATCCGCCGCGCCGACCTGCACCAGACCGAATTGAGCGCCAGCCTTTCGCCTTCGAGCGCGGTGCTGCAGCAGAAGTCGGCCATGATCGCCGGCTACCTCGGCCACCACGTGGGCCCCGCCGCCGCGCGCCCCGGCTCCTTCGGCCTGCTCTACGGCCTCATGCAGCAGCAGGCGGCCATGCTTGCGTATATCGATGTCTTCCGCTGGACTGCCGTGCTGGCCGTGATCTGCGCTTGCGCCGCGTGGCTCTTCAAAAAGCCGACGAAGCACGTGGCCCCGCCGGAGGGGATGCACTGAGAACGGCGCTATACTAGCTACCATCATGCAATGTGCAAAGTCTGCTCTCGCTGCACGTTTCGTGCGCAGCCTCGACGTCGTCCTCTTTTGTTTGCTCGCCTCCTCGCTTGCGGCGCAAGCTCCCGCTGCTTCTTCTCTAAAACCCATACCGCCGAGGATCGACAAGAAAATCCTTATCATTCCGGAGTCTGTCGTGCTGGAGGAGTGGCCCCACACCCTAAAGGTCGTCCATGAGCCGCCAGATCTCAAGCTACTGAATCCTGGGCAATGTGTTCGCGTCGGTATCTCTGCCACCGGCGACGACCGCGACACCTATCTTGAGAAGTCGCAGCTCTCGTTCCGTGTGGAATTCGCCGGCCAGACGCAGAGCCATCCGCTGGCGCCGCTTGCTGGAATCAAGCAAATCGGGCCGGGAGGCGTCGATGTCATCGCTCAGGTGATGGCGGCTGCTCACGTCAAAGACGAGTTCCCAAAAATACACTCGATAGGCGCTTCGACAGACAACTGGTGCGTCCCTGCCGATGCCCAGGATGGAACCGCCGTCATCGACGCGGAGGTTGAGACTCCCGGCGGCCACGAAAAACTGGCACGCGCCAAAATCCAGATCGAGAGCTTCGAGACCGGCAGCAAGCGTTCTTTTAAGAATGACGAGGAAATTGAAGCGTTTCTGATGGGCTATCACTACCAACCCAACCCGGCGCGCCTCTTTCCCGCGTTACAGTTTTTCGCCGCTGACGAGAAATGGCGTTCTCAAACCGGATCACTCGAGACCACAGCGGCAACTTTCGGGGCCGCGCTCAAGGTGAACCCCGCCGCGGCTAAGGATTTCATGGATCGGCTCTCAAAGCAGTCTGGGTTCACGCGCGCATTCGGGTTGCTCACGCTTCTCAACAGCGGATTCGATATCGAGCCCGTCCTGAATACGATGAGTGAAGAGGACCGGCAAAAGTTCGCGCGCCATCCCGTGATTCCCGACCCATTCGACCTTACGCACGTCGAGGACATCGGGACCCGGCTCGATATGCTGTGGTCGATTTTTATGTCGACGGGCCAGTTCGCACCAATCCAGAAGATCGCGAGCACGCTTGCATGGCGACCGGATTGGGAAGCATTTGACAAGGCTCGCGAATCGGCCAACCCGCCCAAGGAATGGACCCCCGCGATTGGTCGAGCCGTCGGCTACGGCGCTGCGGGCTGGGCCTTGGGCTCATTCCAGCGCACCGATCCGCTGGCCGCCGACTACATCGACTTCCTCATCGCCTCGCCCGATGCGCCCGATGCCGTGAGGACTGAACTGAAGGGGCTGCTGACCAATCCGGCATTCAAGCAGCAGGGCGAGAAATAAAAAGCGACACGGCCGGTCGCCGAAGACCCGCCCGCCGGCCTTGCGCGTCGCATTCGCCAATTGGGAATCGAAGGTGGCTGGCGGAGCGCCTCGGCGCAGGGCAAGCTCCAGGTACATCGCGCCGCAGGCGGTCAAGCCATAGCTACGTGCCTGAGCTATGACAACCGATTGCCGGAGCCTTGGCGAATCGGTTTCGGTCTCAATGTCCGCCAGATCGAGCTCGGCGAGGAATGCTGCGGTTCGAGAGAGCGTGACCGGCCTCGGCAGTTCGATACACTGAGAAGACGGGGTGACGCATTCGCGCCCGCCTGACGGATCGCTGATCACTGACGACTGATCACTGACCACTGTTTCTCATGTTCATCGACGAAGCTAAAATTCGTGTCAAAGCCGGCGACGGCGGCAACGGCTGCATGCCCTTCCGGCGTGAGAAGTTTGTTCCCCGCGGTGGTCCTTCGGGCGGCGACGGCGGCCGCGGCGGCGATGTCGTCATGGT
>PLSB01000078.1 GCA_003165005.1 Acidobacteriaceae bacterium
GTGTGGGCCTCCTGGCCCGCACGCGGAATCTGGCGGCGTGGACGCCGCCCGTACAGCCGGTCTGGAGACCGGCGCTACAAGGCGTCTCTACGCCCACACGAACGTGGCGTTGTCCTTATCCTTGCGCGCGCGGCTGACGGGGAAGACCTGTCCGTGCATCACGATATAAACGCCGGGCGCGAGCAAACGCGCGGCAAGCAGGCTTTCAGTCAGGTTTTGCAGGCCGTCGCTGCCCTCGAAACCCAGCGGCGTCATGGCCCCGGTCAGCACGATTGGAACCTTGAGATCGTGAAACGACTCCTCAAGAAACCTGCCCGTCTCAACCATGGTGTCGGTGCCGTGCGAGATCACGATGGGTGCGCCTTCGGCAAGCAGCCCCGCCACGCGATCCCTCACCTCGACGCGATCCGCGTCGGTCATCTCCAGGCTGTCCTTGTTCATCAAGTGCTCGGCGCGGATTTCGGCATCGGGCAAGCGGAGCATGCGCAGATAGCGCTCCAGCTTGGCGGCGCGATTCTCCACCACGCCGCTCTGCTCGGAGTAGACCTTCTCGATGGTCCCGCCAGTCGAAATCAAGTAGATGCGCTGCATGCTCAGTCCTGGTAGCGTCTCCGTTTGCGGGCCGCCTTCCTAAACGATTGATGCGGCGTCAGTGCTCCATCGGCGGAGCAGGCGACCCATCGGACCAGTTGCCAACCCAGACCATGAGGATGGTCACCCGCTCTTCAGGGTCATTCGCGGCCATAATCGGGGAACCTGGCTGGTCGGCTCCCCAGCTCTTTGCCGCGTCGCCCGAGACAAAAAACATCAGGTGCGGGTGCCAGTTCAAGCCGCGGTCGTTCAGGTACTGATGCTTCGACATCATGTAGCACATTGCTCCCGGCTCAAGCGCGGGCAGTTCCTTGTTATCCATTGCCGCAGCAGTTGCCGCGAGGATTTCCGCTTTCGATTTCCCTGCCAACGCCAGTTTGGTCTTCATCAGAAAGATGCGCGCAAAAGTTCTTGCGGCCGGCGGATTAAAGCAAATAGGGGCGCGAACTTTGGAATTCCAGAATTCCGGTTCGTCGGTCGCGGCACCCCATGATCGCTCCACGATACAGAGAAAGCCATTTGTGCCCTTTACTGCGGTCGTGAATCCTGTTCTCCCCAGCACCATCACCTCGGCGCTATCCGAAATCGATGCCGGAGCAGCGCTGCGCGCCAACGCGACTTCCGCATTCTGGTCAGCGATCAAATACTCATCCAGGGGAGCCATGGCCGGATACGCAGTCTTCTCTGCCTGCGCCGGTGCCTGGCGTGTTGCGCCGGGTAGGCAAAGCTGAACAAGGAAGACCAATGCAATGAGCTTGCAATCATTCTTCCGCATGGGAACCTCCGATAGGCGAATCTTACTCGATTCTTGCTTGACGGAAACAGCCCGAGGCAGGTTTGCAACTCCGATTTGGCACCATTTTGCAAGCCTCGGGGGATTGTCGCCACTCGGAAATTACCCTCTAGTCAGCCCCGCGGTAGCGTTTCTGATGCCAGATCCACGCGGTGCGAACGATCTCGTCGAGATCTGTGTATTGTGGCTTCCATCCCAGTTCGCGCATGGCCTTGGCGGAGCTCGCGACCAGCACCGCCGGATCGCCCGGCCGCCGGGGATGAATCTCCGCCGGAATGGGATGGCCTGTGACGCGCCGCGCAGACTCGACGACCTCCCGAACGCTGAATCCCTTGCCATTACCAAGGTTGTAGATGAGCGGAGCCTTTTGCCCGCTGCCGGCGGCGAGCGCATCGATATTCAACGCGCCTATATTTAACGCCTCAAGCGCCAGCAGGTGCGCGTCGGCCAGGTCCGCGACGTGGATGTAGTCGCGAATGCAGGTCCCGTCGGGCGTCGGATAGTCGTCGCCATAGATGCGAATCGAGGCGCGCCGGCCCAGAGCCACGTCCAGAACCAGGGGGATCAGATGCGTTTCGGGCTGGTGTGATTCGCCCCTCACAATGCCCTCTGGGCCCTCCGCGGCGCCAGCCACGTTGAAGTAGCGCAGCGAAGCATACTCCAACCCGTGAATGCGATAGAGCCAGGTGAGTACCTGCTCAACAAGCAGCTTGGACTGGCCGTACACGTTGGTGGGTGCAAGTCGCGCATCCTCCTGAATCGGCACTACTTCAGGTTCGCCGTAGACCGCCGCGGTCGAAGAAAAAACCAGTCTCCGCACACCGCAGGCCAGCATCGCCTCAAGCAGCGAAAGCGTGGACGCAGTGTTGTTGCGGAAATAAATCTCCGGACGCTGCATCGACTCGCCGGCCTCAATGAGCGCCGCAAAATGAAGAACTGCATCAAAAGGCACCTGGGCGTCGCGGGCTGCGGCAAAAACCCGTTCGAAATGGGCGCGGTCGCTGAGCTCGCCTTCGACAAGTTCCACTGCGGCCGGCAACAGGTCGCGGCGGCCATGGCTCAAGTTGTCGTAAACCACGGCCTTGTGGCCTTTTTCGGTCAAAAGTCCCGTAACTGTACTTCCGATGTACCCCGCGCCGCCGGTAACCAGAATCTTCACAAAAGGACTGTCCTTTCCATATCGATTTGAGTTACTTTGAGTCTATAGGAGCAGTGCCTGACCGGGCGGCGAGAAAAGCTCCCGCCAGTCATTACCGATGCCGGCCCACAGGCTCGCGCGGGAGGCTGATCCACGCCGTTATCGTATTGCGTGCGTGGAGAACCGGAACCCCGATTCTGTATCTTGGAATCATCGCCTTTGCCCCAGGCAAGGGCGCGATTCTTTCGCAGTTGCCTTGGGTGGAGAGACTGCATGTCCGAAGGCCGGTCATCGGGTCGTTCCGGTAGCGAGATCTGCGTGCCAGCAAAGCGCCGCGACGGATCCTCGCGGGCCAATCCCCCAACTGGGCGAGCCGATCCCCCAACCAGGAGTTGGGCCCGGAGTACAGGCATACGTATAATAGTTACTCCCCCCTCCTTGGCCGGGGATCGGACCTCCGGGTGGGGCGATCGACCAGCTTTGGCTCCCATCATCCGGAAAACGCAGACGTTGCCGGTCAGTTGGGAACCGGGGATTCGAACGAAGCGGCGGCTTTTTTTGCGTCCTATCTCCATGGGCGGAATCGCTTTCCGCGCGGCCGGAGGGCCATACTCCGAAAGTAATGAGCGCAATTCGGGATTCCTGGCGCAAGTTCGCCATTGTTCTTGCCGATATTCGTAAGAGTTGAAGGGTTTGTGCGCCGCCGTTGAGCGGCCTGAAGCGAGGATGCAATCATGTCGATGAAGTACTCCCCAGGAGGAATCAACTTGGGCCTTCTGCCCGAGCCGGAGGGAAGATCGGTTTCATTCGTCATCAGCTCGACGCTCAATTCGGCGATTCTTGTCACTCTCATCCTCGCCGGCATGATGGCCAAGCAAGTGATCCAGCAGCACTATGAGATGACGGAGTTGATTGTCCCCAGCACTCCGCCGCCGGAGCAAGTCAAGCAGCCACCGCCGCCCAAACTGCCTCCGCCGCCTGAGCAGCCGAAGGTGGAGTTGCAGCCGCAGATTCGCCAGATCGAAGTCCCGAAGCCGAAGCCGGAGCCGAAGCCCGTCCAGTTGGAAGCCAAGGTGAATTTGCCGGCGGTGACCAAGCAGCAGACGATTACGCTGGCGCCGCAGCCCAAGGCAGCGCTCAACGACGCCATGCCCGCGCAGAACAACCAGGTCAAACCCAAGGTAGGCCAGGTGCATTTTGGGGATACCTTTGGTGTAACCCCCAATCCCAACTCCACGCGCCCGGCCAACGTGGCTGCCATCGGCAATCCCTACGGCGGCAATCAGGGCCCGGCCATCGCGCCGCATGGCGTGCCGGGATCGACAGGTTTGGGGACGAACACCAGGCCCACCTCGGGCAACGGCGTGACGGGCAAGGTCGCGTCGGCGGGCATTCCCGGCGCAACCGGCACAGGCGGTTCGGGTTCGAACTACGGGAAGGTTGCCTCGGCCGGAATTCCTGCCGCCACCACTCCGGTTGCTGCGGCTCCCAAGCCGGTTGCGGCGCAGGCTTCTACCGACCTCGAAGTGCTTTCCAAGCCTCCCGTTGCGTACACGGCGGAGGCGCGGCAGTTGAGAGTCCAGGGCGATGTGGTTCTGCGCGTCACCTTCCTGGCTTCGGGCCACGTGGTGGTCGAGAGCGTGGTGCACGGCCTGGGCCATGGGCTCGATGAGGAGGCGCGCCGCGTGGCGCAGCAGATTCGTTTCCGCCCGGCGACGCGCGACGGCCGGCCCGTGGATACCACGACAACCATTACCATTACCTTCCAGTTGGCGTAGCATCAAGGATGTAAATCTCCCGTGGCCCGTCCTCATCCGCGACGCGCCGCAAGCCGCTTTAGCGGAGACGAAAGCCAGCTAGTTTTCAACCAGGAGTTGCACATGACGTTTCGGAAGATCCCCCTAGCCCTGCTGATCTTCACCCTCAGTGCGGGCTGCGCGTTTGCCAGGAACAAAAAGGAACCGAAATTCGAGCCCGCCCGCCAGCTTACCCCCGAGCAGGCGGCACTGGTCGAGAGGGCCATTGCCCAGGAAAAGGTGCTGATCAGGAACATCCAGCAGCGCACGCCGCTGGTGGAGACCTACATTCAGGACACCAAGCCGGACGTGAAGCTCTACGAGGTTCCCATCGCGGATCACTACATGCTCAGCCGCGTCGACTTCGGCAAGACCTTCTTCGACAAGGCCTATACGCCAAAGGAGCAGAAGAGCCGGCATGGCTTCTTCAAGGGCTCGATGGAAGCCATCACCGATCTGACCAAGGCGCTGCATCTTGACCAGCAGTGGGTCTACTCGAACACCGGCTTCATGCAGATGATGTTCCTCGATCCCACAGGGTTCGACCAGCAGCACTATGTCTTCAGCTTCGTGCGGCCCGAGTTTCTGGGATCGGTGCGCACCTGGGTCTTCGACGTGCATCCCAAGGCCGACGTGAAGGGAATCGGCCGCTTCTACGGGCGCATCTGGGTCGAGGACGAGGGCGGCAACGTGGTGCGCTTCAACGGCACCTACACCAGCGCGGAGGACCCGGAATCAAAGAGCAAGTTCTTCCACTTCGACAGTTGGCGCATGAATGTACAGCCCGGCATCTGGCTGCCCGTGGCCGTGTATGTCGAAGAGACGAAGCGCGGCGAGGGCGAAAGCATCGGTTTGAAGGCGCAGACCCACTTCTGGGGCTACTCGCTCAAGCTGCCCACGCGCGACAGCGAAAACGTCAGCGTCCGGGTAGACAACGCGGTGGACAAGAGCGACGACTCGCAGGATGTGGGTCCGCTGCAGGCCTCGCGCTTGTGGGTTACGCAGGCTGAGAATAATGTGATTGACCGCCTGGTGGAGGCCGGCCTGGTGGCGCCTCTCGATCCCGGCGGCTATGAAGAAAAGGTCCTGGGTCAGATCGTCATCAACCTGGTGGTGCCCAACAACCTGGCCTTCACCGACCAGATTCATTGCCGCGTGCTGCTCACCGACACCGTTGAAGTCACCACTGTAGGCAACACCATTCTCATCAGCAAAGGGCTCATCGACAGCCTGCCCAGCGAAGAAGCCATCGCTTCGGTGATCTCCATGGAACTGGCGCACATCGCCATGGGCCATCACATCGACACCCGCTACGCCTTCAATGACCGCCTGCTCTTTCCGGACACGGCCACCTTCCAGCGCATCGATATGAACCACACCGAAGTGGACAACGGAACCGCTTCCAAGCGGGCCATGGAGTATCTCGAGGCCTCCATGTACAAGGACAAGCTGGCGAACGCGGGCCTCTACTTCAAGCAGCTCGTGGATCGCGCCAAGGTGCTCAAGGGGCTGAATACGCCCACACTGGGCGATTCGCTGCTGAGGCCCGATGGTACGCCGTGGCTGGCCGGACTGGTGCCCATGGCGCCCCAGATCAACTGGGACGATATGGCGCAAACCGCGGCCCTGCCGCTGGGAAGCTGGCTGAAGACCGATCCCTGGGACGACAAGGTGCACATGCTGAGCGCCAAGCGTTATGCGCCGATGAATGCCCGCGACAAGATGCCGTTCGAGGTCACGCCTATCTTCTATAAGCTGCAGCACTATGACGCGGCAGCGGCAACCCCGCCGGCCACGGGAGTTCCGGCCAACGGCGAACAGCCGGCCGCGGCGCCCGACAACACTCCGCCGGCACAACCGCCGCCGCAACCCCAGAGCGGCGCGGCGCCCGCACCGGATCAGCAGTCAACGGCTGCCCAGAATCCGCAGTAGCAACACCATCAACCCTCCGAGCCCGGGCGTGCTGCACCCCGATTTTCGAGCGCACTCCGCCGGGCTCTTGAGCGTGAGTCCGACTGGTTTCCCCGCCGTTCGACGATTCACAGGAAGTGAATTTGGGCTGTGCTCATGAAACGTTCGATCTCGGCTTTCTTGTTTATCGCGCTTTCGTCCGCGGCAATCGTTTCCACACACGGCCAGACCGCGCCTTCGGCTTTCAAGGGTTCATTCGGGCTCCAGGTCGGCGGATTGGGCTCGGTCTTTCAGCCCGACTACGCGGGTCGTGGATTCGCGGAGATCGGCCCCCAACGCCTGTATGGCGCCGGCGCCTATGCCGACGCGCGCTTCAACCGCTGGGCGCAGATTGAGGCCGAGGTCCGCTTCCTGCACTTCAACGAGTTCCACCCCCCCCAGTCCCAAGGGATCTATCAGAATACCTACTCGATCGGCCCGCGCATTCCCATCATTACCTTCCACCGCTTCACTCCCTACGGCAAAGTGCTCGTCGGATGGGCCACCATGGCCGATCTGGATGGTAAGGCTTTAGCCTTCACCTACGGCGCCGGCGTGGATTACCGGCTGAGCCGGAAGTTCACCGTTCGCGTCATCGATTACGAGTATCAGCAGTGGCGCGTGGTGCCTGACGATCTCTGGCCAAATGGCGGCAGCGTCGGCATCAGCTACAGGATCTTCTGAGAATCTGTCCACAAACTATGCATCCGGCTCTTCAACGTAAAAGGGCACGAGTTTACTCGTGCCGTAACCGTCACAATATGAGGGCGGGCTTTAGCCCTGTAAAATCCACTCACAAGTTTCTTGACAGACTCCAGGAACTCGAACCGCGGGGGCAGAGGAATCGAGCGCCGCTGAAGCTACAAGATCGCCTCAAACCCCTTGCGCTTGATCACATTCAAGAGCGCCAGCGCCGGTCCTTTCGGCTGCTTGATTCCCCGCTCCAACTGCGAGATATAGCCCACGCTCAGATTGAGAGAACGGGCGAAGACGGCCTGGCTCAGGTTGGCCTTCTCTCTCATCTTTTGGATCTCCTTGGCCTTGATCGGTTTGGCCGTGGGAAGCGGTTGCGCGCCGAGCAGGCGGACAGTGATCTTTTCGTACTCGGTCTTGTCCATCAGGCCGATTCGATATTGGTCGCCAGCCATCTCAAGAATTGCCTCGGACAACCTGCTAAATTTCTTCGTCATTGCCGATCTCCTTTAAATTGCCGGCCTCAATTTCCGTGTAAATCGTTACGGCGTCGGCGGCAAGCCAGTTCTTCGCGAGTTCCCGAAGGAACACCAATTCATCGGTGCTAATATTCTCCCGTTCGTTCTTTGCGAATCCGAAAAGGAAGATGGCTCGATCCCTTGCTCGATACGCAACGATCACGCGATATCCGCCGGATCGTCCGTGTCCTGGCCGGGCCACACGCTGCTTAATCAGCCCGCCGCCAAGATCCGCATCGATCAGGCCTCGCTCGGCCCGCCCGATGGCCTCACGCAGACTTCCGTCCCCGATCCCTTCACTCCGGGCAAACCGCGCGAACCATCTCGTCTTGAAGACTCGCATCGCGCCTTCTAACACTATGAACTATAGCACATAAAACTATAGTTCGACGCAAAGTCGGCCAACGATTGCGGGAGAACTGCCAATTCCCGCCGCAGCCCGGCTTGCTTCAGCCCACGATCTTGAGCCATTTGCGCATTGTCCGATAATGAACGATCCCGAATGAAATCGGACAGGGGTCAGGGACCTGCGCCTACCTCCCCGGAGGGTTAAGTGGCGTTCTATCAGCATTGCAGCCGGGGCGCTCTTTGGCGATATAGATGCAACACCCAGATGGACAACCTTCGCGAGGAGAGCCAATGCCAACGTGGATTCTGGATATTCGTTTTGCCGCCAGACAGCTCATCAAGTCGCCCGGATTCACTGTCGCCGCCGTGCTCTCGCTCGCCATCGGCATTGGCATCAATACCGCCATGTTCAGCAGCATGGATGCTGTGGTGCTCCATCCCCTGGCGGTGCCTCAATTGGACCGCGTGGCCACGGTGGCCGAGCAGAGTTCGCATGGCGCCAATGAGCGCGTGACGCTGGCTGACTACGAGGACTGGACGCGCCAGAGCCGTTCGTTTGAAGCGCTCGCCGTCCGCAGCGAAGTTCCGAGGACGCTGACCGGGAGCGGAGATGCCGCGCAGGTGGAAGCGGCGCTCACTTCGGCCAATTTCTTTTCCGTTCTCCGGGCTCGTCCGCTTCTGGGCCGCCTGTACAGCGAAGATGAGTGCCGTCCGGGACGGAACTCGGTTGCCATTCTGGCCTATGGCTTATGGCAGCGGAAGTTTGGCGGCGACCCCGCGATTCTCGGCCGCACCATCGAGCTCGATCAGCGCACCTACACGATCCTGGGCGTCATGCCGAAGATGATGCAATACCCGTCACTGGCCGATGTCTACCTGCCGTTTGCGCCCTCGCCCCAGCAGCTCGCCGATCGTACCTCGCATGACTACCTTGTCACCGCGCGCCTGCGCGACAACGTAACCGTCAAGCAGGCGCAGGCCGAGATGCAGACTCTCGCCGGGCACCTTGCCCAGGCCTATCCCGACACCAATGCCGGTTGGTCGGCCCACGTCGAGCTGCTTCTCGACGGCATCAACGGCCCCTACACGCCGCTCTACTATCGGCTCGTTCTCGGCGCAACCCTGTTCGTTCTGCTCGTGGTCTGCGCCAATATTGCCAACCTGCAGTTGGCGCGCGGCATCGCCCGCAGGCCCGAGATCGCCATGCGCACCGCGCTGGGCGCGCCACGCTCCCGCATCCTCTGCCAGTTGCTCACGGAGAATCTCCTGCTCAGCCTCGTCGGCGCGGTGGGCGGGATTGGCATCGCGCAGTTCTATGGGCATTACCTGCTGGCTTCTATGCCGGAGAGAGTGGCGCGCTACATGTCTGGCTGGCAGAATACCGGCCTCAATGCGCGCGTATTGGCGTTTTCCTTCCTGCTTGCGGCTCTTGCCGGAATCATCGCCGGCGTCGCTCCCGCACTGGACGCGCTGCGCGTCAATCTCGTCGATCAGCTCAAAGCCAGTTCGCGCTCCGCCATCGGCTCCCGCCGCGCTCACCGCCTCCGTAGCATCTTTGCCGTAGTGCAAATTGCGCTCGCCGTAGCGCTCGTCATCGGTGCGGCGCTGATGTCGAAGGGCATGAACGCCTGGCTGCACACGGCCGACATTTACGCGCCAAACAAAATGCTCACCTTCAACGTCAACCTGCCGGCGGCCCGCTACGACACACCGCAAAAACAAGCGCAATGGTACACGGACAGTCTGGCCAAGTTGCGTGCTCTGCCGGGCGTCACCCATGCGGAGCTCACCTCGGCGCTGCCCTACAACGATTACGGATGGGTCCGCGACGTTGAGATCGAGAATCGCCCCGCCGTCGCCGGCAAATCCCAGAGCGCGCTCAACCTTCCCGTGACTCCGGGTTACTTTCCCATGTTGCGCATTCCCATCCTTGCCGGCCGCGTCTTCGACCAGAGCGATTCCCTCGGCTCGACCCCGGCCGCCATAGTGAGCGAACGCTTCGTCGCGCAGTATTTTCCCGGCGAGAACCCGATCGGCCGTCGCATTCGCATGGGCGGGCGCATCGATCATGAGCCGTGGCTGACGATCGTGGGTGTTGCCAAAGAGACCAGCTATTCGCTTTGGGACCAGACGCCCCATGCCGCGGTTTACATGGATTCCCTGCAATTACCGCCGGGCGGCACGGAGTACGCCGTGACCACGAACGGCGATCCGCTCGCTCTGGCGCCGGCGGCACGCAAGGCTTTGGCCTCCATCGATCCGCTGCTGCCGCTCAATACCGTGGAGACTTATGCGCAGCTCCAGGACGACAACCTGACGGGGCTCAAGTACGCCGCGGGCTCGCTCGTCACGGACGGGTTGATTGCCCTGCTACTGGCGGCCATCGGCATCTTTGGAGTGATGGCCAATCTCGTCGGCGAGCGCACCCGCGAGATCGGTGTACGGCTGGCCATGGGGGCGCGGCGCGAAGACGTGCTGCGCATGATTCTCGGCCGCGCCTCGTGGCTTACAGGCGCGGGCCTCGTCTCCGGATTGCTGCTGGCCTTCGGCCTCGTGCGTCTCATCGCCAGCCTGTTGGTCGGCGTGCGTCCCGACGACCCGTTGGTCTTCAGCGGCATCGCGTCCATCATTGCCACTGTGGCGCTCTTTGCAAGCTGGCTTCCGGCCCGCCGCGCCGCGCGCATCGACCCTATGGTCGCTCTCCGCGACGAGTAAGCGGGCGCGAAAGAGATCCTTGGCGAGTCATCGATGCCGATCCCGATGCCAATCTTTGACGGATTCTCGCCGGTGACCGGGCATTGACCTCATCGCCGGCGTCATGCCCGCAATTCGAGATTTGCTCCGTGCGTGCGCTGGTGATTGGCACGCGCCGGCAGTCGGTATCATCGTGTCCAGCCCCTGAGCTTCGCGTCAAGATCACTCCGTCATCCGGAGCGAGTTTTGGTGCGCTCTTCGCACCAAAACGAGTCGAAGGATCTGCATCTCATGGATTCGACTTATGGTACGAACTTCCAGGAATCCACACTAGTGTGGTGCGTCATTCAATTCGAGGGTGATGAGTGGATAGAGGAGAAAGCCCGCTTCAGCGGGCAAGAGACGGTAGCCCCAGGCGCAAGCCTGGGGAATGGATTCGAAAGCAAACGCTAGCCCCCACGGGGGGCGAAAGAACAGTTTGCCTGCACCGCAGCGAAATCCCCGACGATTGGCGACGCATCGCACTCGAAATCTCCTCAAGAGCGGAAGCCTGCGCTGCGCGCAGTTATCGATATCGCCTCCGCGAGCTTTCTCCCAGCTCACTCTTCGCGCAAAAGGATCAGCGGGTCCACGGTAAGGGCGCGGCGCGCGGGAATCCATGCCGCCACCAGGCCTAGCAGCAGCATGGTTACGGTTACGCCGCCCAGCACGAGCGGATCTTTGGGCGTGGCCTGGTAAACGATGTGGGACAGTACGCGCGTGAGCAGCAATCCGCCTCCTGCGCCGACAGCTGAACCAACAGAGAGCCAGCGAAAAGCCCGCCCCAACGCTGTGCGCAGGATTTCGCGCTGCCCCGCGCCCAGAGCCACGCGAATCCCCAACTCGCGCAGCCGTTTGCTGACCACGTAGGAAGCCATGCCGAAGACGCCCGTCACTGCCAGCATCGCGCCAAGCAGCCCGAGCACGCCAAGCGCCACCGTTGCCACGTGCGCCGTGAATAATGCAGTGTCCAACTCCTGGGTCCAGGGACCGATGACCAGAGGCAGGCTGGCATCCAATCCGTGCAATGTGTGCTCGATTGCCTGCGCCATCTCCTGCGGATCGCGTTTTGAGCGCACCAGCAGCCACGTCCCGCTATCATGATGCTGCTGGAAGGAGAAGAACATCGCGGGCTGCTGATCCTCGGTCAGGGTGCGGTATTTGCCGTCTTCCACCACGCCGACGACTTCCGCGCGGCTTCCACTCCAGAACTTGAAATGCCCGCCGACGGCCTTCTCGACCGATCCGAAAACCTTCACCGCGAATTTCCGGTTGACCAGAGCCACAGTCGGGGCCTTCCCGTCGTCGTCGAATCTCAGGTCCCGGCCCGCCAGCAGCCGCGTGCCCGCGGCTTCAAGATAGCCCGGCGAGACGTTGTAGAACATCGCGTCGGCAGCAGAATGGGTTGGCCGATAATCGCTGGTGGCATCGGAAAAGACACCGGAGTCGCTTCCGCTCAGGCCGAGCGGCACCGCGTCGATATACCCCACAGCCGTCACACCCGGAATCGCCGCCACTGCGTCGATCATGCGCCGCTGCATCCCGGGCGAATCGTCTTTTGAGTAACCTGCCATTTGAAGATCGGTATTGACCAGAGTTACATTTTGCGGCGCGAATCCATACTTGTTTTCGAGCGACCGCATCAGGCCCCGCACCGCGACGAGCGACGAGGTCACGAGCAGGGCACAGATGGCAATCTGGAAGACGAGCAGCAAGTCGCGGAGCGTAAACCTCTTCATTCCGCCGGCGCCGGCCGATCCCGTGCGCATCACCTGCCACGGATCGGCGCGCAACACCTGGCCGACGGGCACGATGCCGAAAAGCAGTCCACTGGCGAGCGCCAGCAGCAAGGCCACGGCGTAGGTGCGGAAGTCGGGATTCACCGGTACATTGATGGGCACGCCGGAGATGGGATTCCATGCACTGAGGGCGCGCAGAATGAAGATGCAGCAGCCAAGCCCGATCGCTCCTCCCACAACAGACACCAGCAGCGCCTCGGTAAGCAGTTGGCGGAGAATCGTTCCGCGCCGCGAACCGAGAGTCAGGCGTAAGCCAATTTCTTTAGCCCGGTCGGCTGCGCGGGCCGCAAACAGGCTTCCCAGATTCGCGCACGCCGCCAGCAGAATCAGCCCGGCGAGCAGCATCAACCCTGCCATAAACGCCTTCGCCGGTCCGCCCAGCGTGTCGCCGGCAAGCCCAGGGCGAGCCAGGCTGAATTTGATGCCTTCATCGTCGGCGGGATAGGTCTTCGCCAGCCACGCGCCGACGGCATTCAGGTCCGCCGTGGCCTCGGCTGGAGTCACTCCCGGTTTGAGCCGGCCGGCAACAAGCATCGAATTCGCGCTGCGATATTGCAGATTGTTGGCGCCCGCGACCGTGGGCTCCTCGACCAGCGGAATCCAAAGCCCCGGCGCAAAGTACAGTTCCGTGCCACGGAACTCCGGCGGCGCCACGCCGATGATCGTAAACGGATGCTTGTTGATGTCGACCTTACGGCCGATTACGCCAGGGTCCTGATGAAAATGGCTGCTCCAGTAGGCATAGCTCAGGACGACATAGGGAGCGCTGTCGTAGCCCTTCTCGTCCGCTGCATGGAAAAAGCGCCCCAGATAAGGCTTGATGCCCAGCGCATCGAAGTAATTGCCGCTGGCGAGATATGGCCATGCGGTCGAAGGATTCGCGCCGGTATCCACGCCCACCGCGCCCGCAATCTCAAAAGCGGCCAAGCTCTCGAAGCTGCGACTGCGGTCGCGCAGGTCCAGGTAGTTGAGATACGACTGCGACGGCCCCTGGGGGAGCTGCACGGTGTAGAGGTTCTGGGCGTTGGGCACGTTCACCGGCCGCAGCACCAGCGCATTCAGAACGCTGAACACCACGGCGTTGGCGCCGATGCCGAGCGCGAGGGTCACAATTGCGGTGACGGTGAAGCCGGGTGATTTTCGCAACTGACGAAATGCAACTCTCAAATCGCTGAACATACGTCGCCTTCCTGAAGGTGGGATACGCGGACATCTCCGCGCAGGTTCCAGCATCTGTTGGGCCAAATGGAGAATTTGAAAGCAAAGGAGTTATGCCGGCAAGGAAAACTGTGCGCTGTTCGCAATTGAGGGCTCGTGTCCGAATTCGAACAGCGCCCCCGGCGGGCTCGCAGGTCAACGAGTCAGGAGACCATCGGCACAGGGACTCAAGGATCGCGCTCCGCCGTAGAGCGCACTGTTCGAAATCGAACAGTCCTTCGCCGGAATCGGTCAATCCTGCCGCGCATGATGGTCATGCGGCTGCACGTAGGTATTTTGTTTTCAACGCGCTCGGGGAGCGCCGATTTGGCGCGCCGCTTGCTACCATCTACGGCGATGGATATCGCTCGGCCCGACATTAAGCGAAAAAAGCAACGCCAGATGCTGGTCTGGTCTGGCGTCGCGGTGGTGGCCGTTGCGGCGCTGGCCGCGATCGTCATGCGCCTGAAACCTGCCGCGCCCGAGGTGGATCGCTCGACCATCTGGACCGACACCGTGAAACGCGGCCCGCTGGTGCGCCAGGTGCGCTCGTCGACCGGCGTTCTCGCGCCGCGCGAGGATTCGATCGAACTGATCCCGGCCCAGACCGACGCCACCGTGGTGCGCATTCGCATCCTGCCCGGAGCCCAGGTCACGCCTGACACCATCATTATGGATCTCACCGATCCGCAACTGGAGCAGGAACTGCTCAACGCGCGCCTCGCGCTCAAGGCGGCGCAAGCCGACTACAAGAGCTTTGCGGCGCAGCTTGAAAGCACCTTGATGGACAAGAAGACGGCCGCCGCGCAGGTGAATGCCGACTACACCGAGGACCAGTTGCAGGCCCAGACCGACAAGGCGCTTTACGATCTGGGCGTGATCTCCGGCCTGGCCTACCAGAAGTCGAAGAGCACGGCCGACCAGTTGACAGCGCAGCACCAGCTCAGCCAGCAGCAGCTCGATGTGAACCAGAAGGCGATCGCAGTGCAGCTTGCCTCGCAGAAGACCAAGATCGATCAGGCCCAGGCATTGCTCGATCTTTTTGAGAAGCAGGCGCAGGCGCTCGAGGTGCACTCGACGATTACCGGCACGCTGGCGCCGCTGGCCATGCCGGTGCAGGTGGGCCAGCACGTGACGGCGGGAACCAGTGTGGCCGAGGTCATCCAGCGCGACAAGCTGAAGGCCGCTCTGCAGATTGCCGAGACGCAGGCGCGCGACATTCAGATCGGCCAACCGGCCTCGATCGACACGCACAACGGCGTGATTCCCGGCCATGTAGTGCGAATTGACCCTTCGGTCGTGAACGGAACCAGAACCGTCGACGTAGAACTGGACGGGGCGTTGCCGCTGGGCGCGGTGCCGCAGTTGAGCGTCGACGGCACCATCGACCTGGAGCGCATGACGGATGTGCTCTACGTGGGCCGTCCGGCGCTGGGCAATGAAGACTCCACGCTGAGCCTGTTCAAGGCCGATCCCGACGGCAAGGGCGCCACGCGCGTTCCGGTCAAGGTCGGCCGCGCCTCGGTGAATGAGATTCAAGTGATCGAAGGCCTGAAGGAGGGCGACACGGTGATCCTCTCCGACATGTCGCGCTGGGACAACGTGGACCGCATCCGGCTGGAGTGAAACAGGGACTGAGGGACTAGGGACTAGGGAAATAGGGGCCAGCACCGTGACCGCGGATCACTAACCACTAACCACTAACCACTAACCACTGACCACTGACCACTGACCACTAACCACTAACCACTAACCACTGACCACTAACCACTGACCACTAACCACTGACCACTGACAACCGCAGGAGAACGCAATGGCATCGAACGGAACACTGATTGAAATCGAAGACCTAACCAAAGTCTTCTACACCGACGAAGTGGAGACCCATGCGCTCTCCGGCATTCACCTGACCATCGCGCGCGGCGAGTACGTGGCCATGTCGGGCCCGTCGGGCTGCGGCAAGTCCACGCTGCTTTCGATTCTCGGCCTATTGGATACTCCGACCGGCGGGAAATATCTGCTCAACGGCAAGCCGGTGGAGAATCTGAGCTTCAGCGACCGTTCGCGGATTCGCAACCAGGAGATCGGATTCATCTTTCAGAGCTTCAACCTCATCGGCGACCTCACCGTTGAGGAGAACGTCGAACTGCCGCTGACCTATCGCGCGGGAATGCCCTCGGCGGAGCGGAAGAAACGCGTGAAGGAAGCGCTGGAGCGCGTGAACATGGCGCACCGCATGAGGCACTATCCGGCGCAACTCTCCGGCGGTCAGCAACAACGCGTGGCTGTGGCGCGCGCGCTGGCCGGCTCGCCCTCGATCCTGCTGGCCGACGAGCCCACCGGCAACCTGGACTCGAAAAATGGTGAAGCGGTGATGCGCCTGCTCGGCGATCTGCACCGTGAGGGCGCGACCATCTGCATGGTCACGCACGATCCGCGTTTCGCCCGCCACGCCGAGCGCGAGCTGCACCTCTTCGACGGCAAAGTCGTCTCCGAGACCGAATTGAAGAAGCTGGAAGAGGAAGTGGAGGCGTAGAGATGTTCTTTGGAAACCTGCTTCAAGATTTTCGCTACACGCTGCGCCAGTTGCGCAAGTCGCCGGGATTCACGCTGACCGCTGTGCTGACGCTCGCCTTCGGTATCGGCGCGACTACTGCCATCTTCTCCATTGTGGAGGGCGTCTTGTTGCGCCCTCTGCCGTTCGTCGAGCCGGAACGTCTAGTGGTGCTCGGCGACATCGCGGATGGAGCCGACGCGAATGGCGCGCCTACAGTTTCGGCCTCCCAGGTAAACACTTATTCCCGTGACACACGCGCGTTCGCCAACCTCGGTGGCTACGAGCAGACCAGCTTTGGACTCTCCGGTGTCGATGAGCCAGCACAGATCAATGCTTCGCGCCTTACCGCTGGTATCTTTCCCACTCTCGGCGTCTCGCCCTTGATGGGTCGCGCGTTTACGCGGCAGGAAGACGAAAGCAGCCAGCAGGTAGTCGTTATCAGCTATCCGATGTGGCACAGCCGGATGCATGACGACCCTCATGCGATCGGTCAAAAAATTCTGCTCGACCGCAAGCCATATGAAATTGTCGGTGTTATGCCGCGCGACTTCGAATTCCCACTCGTGCCAGGGCAACTCAATCGCAGTGAGCTGTGGGTGCCGATGAGCTTCTCCAGCGGCGAACTGACAGAGGTTGGAAGCTTTGGATTCAATATGGTCGGTCGCTTGAAGCCCGGCATCTCTGCCGAGCAGGCGCGGCAAGATGCGCAGCGTGTCGCGCAACAGATTATGCTGACCCTGCCTCCCGCATTGGCCAGCATTCGCCTACACGCAGTCGTTCAATCGCTGGGAGCGACAACTGTTGCCAGTGCAAAGCGGCTTATTTGGATTCTCTTTCTGGCGGTGGTTGTGGTGCTGTTGATGGCCTGCGCCAACCTCGCAGGTCTGCTGCTGGTGCGCGTTATTCGCAGTCGTCGCGAAATCTCAGTCCGCCTTGCGCTTGGAGCCAGCGGCGCCGCGGTACTGCGCCGGTCCCTTGTTGAAGCGCTAATGCTCAGTGTCGTGGGAGGGCTCGCGGGCCTTGCGTTCGCGCTCAGTCTGCTGCGCGCCGGCGTCAGGTTTTTGCCCGAATCGCTTCCGCGTATCAACGCAATCGGACTTGACTGGAAGGTGGTGTTTTTTACCATCGGAATCGCGCTCCTCACCGGGCTGTTGTGTGGACTGCTGCCTGCCTACGCGGCTTCGCGGACAAGCGTGAATTACGCGCTCAAAGAGGGTGGGCGGACAGGCAGCACCGGCAGCGACCACACACGACTGAGGTCCATTCTGGTCGTCGCCGAACTCGCCATTGCGCTCGTATTGCTCACCGCTTCTGGCCTGTTGCTGCGCAGCTTCGAAAAGATGCGCGAAGTCGACATGGGATTTCATACGGATCACACTCTCACTGCGTCATATTCCCTTCCACAGCAGCAATACTCCACGCAGGCCGCTGTCAACGCGTTCAGTGACACGGTCATCGCACGGCTTGAACAGATTCCCGGAGTACAGGCTGCTGGAATTACTTTATTGCTGCCCGCTTCCGGTCAAAACTTTACCAACGCTTTCTACGCCGAGGGGTATGTAGCGCCCAAGGGTGCGCCCATGAGCCTGGCCTGGAATCCCCAGGTCTCCGGTCATTACTTCGCCGCCTCGGGGATTCCCATTCTCCGTGGACGCGAATTCACGTCTGCCGATACCGCAAGTTCCCCGCTGGTCGTGATCGTGAATCGAATGCTTGCGGAGCATTACTGGCCAGGTCAAGATCCCATCGGCAAACGCATTCATATTGGTTTCAAAGAGACCGCCTTACCCTGGATGACAGTCGTTGGCGAGATCGGAAATATCAAACAAGGCTCCCCGGACGCTGGCACAGTTGAACAACTCTATCAGCCCGTCACCCAATACGGTGCTGCTTTGGGTTCGTTTCTCTCCGCTGACACGCTCATCGGCAACGCCGGTTCCCTCGTGATTCGGTCCAGCCAGCCGCCAGAACAGTTAGTCAACTCTCTCCGCGCGGTGGTTCGATCCATCGATCCACAATTGCCACTCACGCAAGTTGAATCCATGGATAGTGTCGTCTCCGATGGTCAGGCCTCGCGCCGCTTCAATACCGTGATCATCTCCAGCTTTGCTGCTGCGGCAGTGTTCCTGTCTTTGCTCGGAATCTACAGTGTCATCGCGTTTTCCATTGCCCTCCGTACCAAGGAAATGGCCATTCGCCTGGCGCTCGGCTCACAGCGCGCAAGCGTAATGCGGCTGGTTCTCATCTCCGGAGCCAAGCTGGGCCTAACCGGCTGTGGCATCGGAGCGATTGGAGCCGTCTTTGCCACACGGCTGCTGCGCTCGATGCTCTTCCAAGTCGATCCGTTGGACCCATTTGTTCTTGTGTTAGCGGCGATCTCGATCTTTCTGCTTGCGCTAGTGGCTTCGGTTGTTCCCGCGCGCCGCGCCGCTTCCGTTGAACCCATGCAAGCTCTGCGCGCTGAATGAAGCTTTCACACCTTCGAGGAGAAAGAGGATGAACACGCTGCTTCAGGATCTTCGCTACGCGCTGCGCCAGTTGCGCAAGTCGCCGGGATTCACGTTCACAGCCGTGGCCGTGCTGGCGCTCGGGCTGGGCGCCAACATCGCCGTCTTCACGGTGCTGAACGGAATTCTGCTGCGTCCTCTGCCTTATGCGCAGCCGGATCGCATCGTCACCGTCAAGCTCGATACCAATCAGCCTTACTACGCCATGACCTACGCCAATATGCTGCAGTTGCGTGACGCCATGGGCGCGAACTTCCAGATCGGTGCCCAGCTCGGCGGCTCGTGGGCCAGCGTCGTTGGCCCTGGCGGCAGGCTTCAGGTGCAGCGGGCCGATACCGATGCCGGGCTCCTCCGCGTCTTCCACGTGCAGCCGATTCTTGGCCGCCTCTTCCGCGACGAAGACAACCGCCCCGGCGCCGCGCCCGTAATCCTTCTCGGCAACGATGTCTGGCA
>PLSB01000298.1 GCA_003165005.1 Acidobacteriaceae bacterium
ACCGCTTCATTCCCGCGCTCGCCAGTTGGTACGGCGCAAGCATCTGCGAGATTCCCATCCGCAACGTGAATCGCGAGCGTGGCAGGAGCCATTACGGCCTGGGACGCACCTTCCGCGTTTTCTTCGACCTGATGACCATTCGCTTCCTGCTGCGCTACATGAGCCGGCCGCTGCACTTCTTCGGCGGCTTCGGCATCCTCGGCATGCTCACCGGCAGCATCATGGCGGCGGTTCTTCTCGGCATCAAGCTCGCCCATCCGGAGATGAGCCTGATGGTTTATCACGGCCCCATGTTCGTCATTGCCTCGGTGCTCATCGTGGCCGGCATTCAGTTGCTCGCCCTCGGCCTGCTCGGCGAATTGCAGGTGCGCCACTATTACTCCAGCCAGCGCCCCACATCCTACACCGTCGATCGCCTGGTTCGCCTCGTCTCCGCCGAAGAGCAAAGCCTGCTCTCAGAGCACCAGGACGGCATGCTGTAAAACCAAGGACCAAGCCACCCCAGCGAGCCCAAATCGCTCGCCGGGGATCCCGGCAGGGACCGAGGGACCAGGCAAACGACGGGCAGTGAACAGTAGACAATAGACAACGAACAGCTCATGGCAAGTAGCTGCCGAATGTTTCAAAAATGTGCTTTGAAAGGGCACGGCTTCAGCCGTGCCGCACGGGGCTACACAATTCACGCGGCTTTAGCCGCTGAGGGAAGGTCTTCGCCGAAGCATCCCAAATGATGCATTCGGTTCTAAGAAGAAACGTCGGGCGAACTCGCCAACTCGCCATGTCGCGAAGCCATGCCAACCCGCGAAGAAACGGCAGACCTGCTCCATCGATCGTGGGTTCGCACTGCCGATGAGCGACAAACAGCGAACAGGTCCTCTCGTAGCCCGCAGTCCCGTAGTCCCGCCTTCTTGTTCCCTCGGTCCCTTGTTCCCTTGGTCCCTGTTTTTGCTCCCTTGCTTTCCCCCGCCCTTAGGGTTCATCCTTATCCAATCATGAAAGCCATTCAGTTTCATTCGACTGGCGGACCCGAAGTCCTCCAACTTGCCGACCTGCCCATCCCCGAGCCGGGGCCGGGCCAGGTGTTGCTGCGCATCGAGGCCATCGGCGTCAACTTCATCGAGATATACTTCCGCAAAGGCGTATACAAGTCCGCGCTGCCCCTGATCCCCGGCAGTGAAGCCGCGAGCACGGTGGAAGAACTCGGCCCCGGTGTTACGGGATTCGCCGCTGGCGACGCGGTCGTCTCCTGCGCCGTCATCGGTAGCTACGCCGAGTACGCTCTGGTTCCCGCCGCGCAGCTCGTCAAGATTCCCCAAGGCGTCACCATGGAGCAGGCGGCAGCGGCCATGCTGCAGGGCATGACGGCGCATTATCTCGCCTTCTCCACCTATCCGCTCAAAGCCGGCAACACCGCGCTGGTGCACGCCGGAGCCGGCGGCGTGGGCCTGCTCCTCACGCAAATCGCCACGGCGCAAGGCGCGCGCGTCATCACCACCGTCTCCACCCCGGCCAAAGCCGAGCTCTCGCGCGAGGCCGGCGCCTCCGATGTCATCCTTTACACCAAAAAAGACTTCGAAGCCGAGGTCAAGCGCCTCACCGGCGGCAAGGGCGTTGATGTGGTCTACGACTCGGTGGGCAAAACTACCTTTGAAGGCAGTCTCAACTCTCTGCGCCCGCGCGGCCTGCTGGCGCTCTTCGGCGCATCCAGCGGCCCCGTTCCGCCCTTCGATCTCGTTCAACTCAACAGCAAAGGCTCGCTCTTCATTACGCGTCCCACGCTCTGGCATTACATCGCCACGCGCGCCGAGCTCGAATGGCGCTCCAGCGAAGTGCTCAACTGGGTGGCCAAGGGCGACCTCAAGCTCCGCACCGAGTTCACCTACCCCCTCGCCGAAGCCGCTAAAGCCCAGATCGACCTGGAAGAACGCAAAACCACCGGCAAGATTCTGCTCGTGCCGTGAAAACAGCTTCTAGCTTTTAGCTGTTAGCTTGATTCGCATCAGGAAAGAGACAGTGACAATAGCGGCGAATTGCGCGAATTGCAGAAGTTCGATCTTTCGGTTCGGAGAGCTAAGAGCTAAAAGCTAAATGCCGAACGCCAGCCGCGAATCACGAATCACGAACCACGACTCACGATCATGTCCATCTCCATCACTCCATCCGACCGCCTCTTCGTCCTCACTGGCGCAGGCATCAGCGCCGAGAGCGGCCTGCCCACCTTCCGTGCGTCCGACGGTTTGTGGGCCGGATACAACGTCGAAGAAATCTGTACCCCAGAAGCTTTGCGGCGCAACCCGGCGCTGGTCTGGGATTTCTATTCCAAGCGCCGCAGCGACTGCGCAAAAGTCGCGCCCAACCCCGCGCACATTGCCCTCGCCGAGCTCGAAGCCCAGCTCCCCGGCCGCTTTTTTCTCTGCACGCAGAACGTCGACGATCTGCACGAGCGCGCCGGCAGCAAGAATCTAGTCCACATGCACGGCGAACTCGCGAAATCCCGCTGCGAGCGCGAGTGCGGCCGACCGCCCGTCGAAGACCACGCCGTCTACGCGAGCCTCGACCAGGTTGGCCGGTGCCCCTGCGGAGGCCGCTTGCGCCCGCACATTGTCTTCTTCGGAGAAATCCCCCTCGAAATGCCGCGCATCGAGCGCGAAATCGCCGCATCCACGCTCATGCTCGTCGTCGGCACCTCCGGCTCGGTCTACCCGGCAGCCAATTTCGTCCACTGGGCCCGCCAGGCCGGCGCCCGAACGGTCTACATCGGTCCCGAGCCGCCGTTCAACGCCACCGCCTTCACCCACATCGTAGAAGGCAAAGCCGGCGAGGTTCTCCCAGGGTTGTTCCACGTCGAAAGCTGAACGCTAGAAGCTAGAAGCTGCTCTTCACTTCTCCGCCTGGTCCAGCTTCGGCAGATCGAGCCGTCTTCCCTCGGCCTCGCGATCAAGCTGAGCCCGCTTGGGAACCTCAACCAGATCCTGGTCATGTGCAGCCCGTTGAACCTCATTTTGCGAAGGTTGTAGTCTCCTTGCGATGTTTTGCATAGGTCTCCTCTCCGTCTCGATGGTCTCGATCCGTTCCAGATTCAATGGTTGTTTTTTGTACCGCCGGTCTCCCGACCGGGGCCTCAGGCGAGCGATCTTTGCTCGCTGGGGTGGCTGACCGGCTGTAGTGCCGGCCTCCTGACCCGCACCCTCACGGCCGGCCCCGCCAATCCGCCAACTCGCGAACTCGCCAACCCGCTAACCCCGCTAGCTCCGCTAACCCCGCTAACCCCGCTAACTCCGCTAGCTCCGCTAACCCCGCTAACTCCGCTAGCTCCGCTAACCCTGCTAACTCCGCTAGCTCCGCTAACCCCGCTTAATAAACTCTTTCCGCCGGAAGCGCAGCGCCGTCCAGTCCTCGTCGATGGCCACGGCCCGCACTGTGTCGAACCCCAGCTTCTTCAGTGCTGCCCATCCCGTGTCGCGATTGAAGTCGCAGGTGTACTTCTTCGACGTGCCCTTGGGATAAGCGAACCACACCACCGCATCGCCCTTGGCGCGGCGCGCCACCAGCGGCGCAAGCCGCTCCACCTCGCTCTTGCGCGTCACAAACACCAGCCAGAACTCCGCCTCAGCCACCGATTCCAGATGGTGATGGATCGTAATCACCGGCAGTTTGGCCAGCTCCGGCTGAAAGCTCTCCGGCGCGTCGAGCACCACGATCTCCTGCCGGCTCCCAAGGTTCAGTTTCTCGAATACGCTTCCCATGGTTTTTCATAATACCTGTCACTGCTGTCCGGCTATAAGTTGAACAGAATCAGTTGTGTGGAGTTTTCGTCTAAGTCGGATTGGGAGTCGGAGGCCTGAAGTGCCTGCAAAATGGGGGTTTTCTCGAAGGGGATAACACTGAGGATCTGTAGGATTTGGTAGAGAGTGGCATCCAGCTGGAGCCGTTTTCGCACGATGGCGACGAGCACGTAGACGGCGATGGCGATCCAGATCTGGGTCTTGACGGCGTTCTCGCTGGCGCCGAAGAAAGCCTTGATGCGGAGG
>PLSB01000207.1 GCA_003165005.1 Acidobacteriaceae bacterium
TTCATGTAATCCATTGTCGCCGTGCCCTCATGCTCTTCGCCGATGCGGTGCGTGATGCCCGTGTATAACAGGATGCGCGCTGTCGCTGTCGTCTTTCCGGCGTCGATGTGCGCCATGATACCGATGTTCCGGCAACGATTCAGAGGTACGGTGCGAGCCACGTCAATTCATCCTTGGCGAGCGCATTCGCTCGCGGTTCATTCGTTCGTCCAGCCAGTTCGTTCCGTCTTCCGTGCCCCATCCTTTTCGCGTTCCTTGCGAAAAAGGTGGGAACTCGCGCCGGACACGCCTTACTCGCCGGCTCAATCTCTTCCAAAACTTCCCCAGGAGTCAGGTTCTAGTCCCTAGTCCCTAGTCCCTAGTCCCTAGTCCCTAGTCCCTAGTCCCTGCTCTTACCACCGGTAGTGCGCAAAGGCCTTATTGGCCTCCGCCATGCGGTGCACGTCTTCCTTCTTCTTCATCGCCGCTCCGCGTCCGTTGGCCGCGTCAAGCAGTTCGTTGGTGAGCTTGTCGGTCATGCCCTTCTCGCCGCGGCCGCGCCCGTACGAGATCAGCCAGCGGATGGCGAGCGAGGTACGGCGATCGGGACCTACCTCGATCGGCACCTGATAGTTAGCGCCGCCTACGCGCCGCGTCTTCACTTCCAGCAGCGGCTTGCAGTTCTCCACGGCCTTCTTGAAGAGCTTGAGCGCGTCGTCGCCGCCGCCCTTTTCTTCGAGGGTCTTCATCGCCTGGTAGAAGATGCCCTGGGCAGTCGACTTCTTGCCGCCCCACATCATCGANNACTTCCCGCTTCGCAATGTGCCCTTTTCTTGGCATAAATCCCTCAAAATCAGCTTTCAGCTATCAGCCGTCAGCTTTCAGCTCCAACCCGCGAAAGCCGCCGGCATCGTCTCCCTGGGAACTCGTCCAAAAGTCCCCGGAACGGAGTTCATTTCTTCGCCGCGCCGCCCTTGGCACGCTTCGTGCCGTACTTCGACCGGCTCTGATTGCGCCCCGCCACGCCCACCGAATCCAGGGTTCCGCGGATCACGTGATAGCGCACCCCCGGCAAATCCTTCACGCGGCCCCCGCGGATGAGCACAATCGAGTGCTCCTGCAGGNNCGAGCTACCTTGCGCAGGGCCGAGTTCGGCTTCTTGGGCGTTTGCGTATACACGCGCGTGCACACGCCGCGCCGCTGCGGCGAGGCCTGCAATGCGGGCGACGCCGTCTTGTAACGCGGGGCCGTGCGCCCCTTGCGAACCAGCTGATTAAACGTTGGCAAACTGCAACTCCTTACTTCAAAAACCCTTAACATCCATCCCACAAGGCCGCCCTTCGGGCTGTTCTGGCCCTGGAGCAGCACATCGCTCCAACCAAGGCGCACAGAACCCCTGTGGCTACCGCTTCACGTCTGTCTTCGTTTCGATCGTCAGACGAGAACCGGGACGGTTTGCCGGTCGCTTTCCGCGAAATCTGAGGAAAGGCCAGCGCCGTATCCCGCTTCCGGCCCGCATAGTCCCTCCAAGGTGGGGAACGCGCGTGCCGTCGATGCGAGTGCTGCCGCGAGTGTTGCCGCGTGTTTCCTGCCCTCCGCAAGAAGAGAGCCACTTCGGAAACCTGTCTGGCCGGCTAACTTCGCCTGGCCCTGGGAAACTCGCCCCATCCATCCAGCCTCAACTGGCCAGCCGGACCAGGCATCTCCCTACGCAACCAGAGTAGAAACACACAACTAGCTGCGTTCTTGCGAACCTTTAAAAGATAGCAGGAAAACGCCGGATGAGTCAATTAAGGTCCAGGCTTACGCCGGCCGTTCAGGCCTGGTAATACAGCTGCAGATAGGTTTCTACGGAGGGAGCAGGGGCCTTCAGGCCCCTGAAAAGGCCGCGGAAAAGAGGGCCTTTAGGCCCGGGCCCATCGCAGCACAACTTGTAGCACTAGGCCGCCTTTACCCGCTCCACCGCCAACCTCAGCCCCATCGCCTTCAGAACCGCCGTCAGGCTCTTCAACTCAGGATTTCCTTCTTCAGACAGCGTGCGGTAGAGCTGCGTCGCGTTCAGGTTAGCCTTCTCGGCCACGCCTTGCACGCCGCCGAAGGCCTTTGCCATCTGACGCAGCACAATCAGCAGCTCGCTCTGGTCGCCGTCTTCGAGAATACTGTTCAGCATTGCGACGGCATACGCCGGATCCTTCTGGAACTCCGCGGCCATCGCTTCGTCGTGCGCCCGGTCTCTCATCCCTCGCCTCTTCTTTTCCAATACTGCCAGTACGCGCAGGCTCGATCAATATCCGCGTCCTGGCTCCTTTTATCGCCGCCCAGGAGCAGCAAAACAATCTCTGTTCCGGCGATTGCGTAATACACGCGATACCCCGGCCCAACATCGATGCGCAGCTCCCACACTCCGTCGCGGCAGAACCGGTGATCTCCGAAGTTTTCAAGCTCCATCCGGTTGATTCGCCGGTCAATCGCAATTCTTGCCCGGTCGTCGCGGATGCTCCGCCGCCATTCCGAAAAGATGTCCTTGCCGTTCAGAGCAAGATAATGGCGGATCTCGTACACGACCTATTTTCGTTTATAGACGAATGAATGTCAAGACTAGATTTGGCTGAAAGCGACTAGCTAAAAGCTGGAAGCTGCCTTCCCCGCCTCTTCCTTCACAATCTCCCCGTCGCGCATGGTCAAAATGCGTCCGGCGATGGCCGCCGCCTCGGGATTGTGCGTAATCATCAGCGTGGTCTGCCCCAGCTCCCGGTTCGAGCGCAGCAGCATATTGAGCACCGCGGCCGAGGTCTTGGTGTCGAGGTTGCCGGTGGGCTCGTCGGCCAGCAAAATGGCCGGCCGCGTGATGAGCGCCCGCGCGATGGCCACGCGCTGCTGCTCGCCGCCGCTCAGCTCCGAGGGCCGGTGCCCGAGACGCCCCTCGATCGACAACATCTCGCATAGATGATCGAGATATGCGTGGTCTATTGGCACACCCTTTGGACCCGAGCCGCGCCCGCTGATCTCGTAGGCGATCTCGATATTGCCCAGGCCCGAGAGCGTGGGCAGCAGATTGAACTTTTGAAAGACAAATCCGATGCGGTGCTTGCGCAGCCGTGTGCGCTCGGCGTCGTTGAGCGAGGCAAAATCCACGCCGTCAATCACGACGCGCCCCTCGGTGACCCGCGTAAGCCCGCCCAACAAATAGAAGAGGGTCGACTTCCCCGATCCCGACGGCCCCACGATGGCGACAAACTCGCCCCGCTCGACGGCGAGCGTTACCCCGCGCACCGCGGCCACCTGGATGCGGCCCGCCGCGTACACTTTAGTCAGGTTTTCGGCAACAATAATAGGATTCGACTGTTCTTGCGGCACGTCTGCCATTGTAAATGGGCAGCCGCGACTACCCGCCTCGCCCAACCCTGGATCTTCTGCGTGATTGCGTTGCGTTGGCACGCGGCCGTAGCGCCGGTCTCCTGACCGGCTGTCGTGCGGGCCTCCCGGCCCGCACCTCCAGGCCTGATCGACAGACCATCTCTCCCAAAAGAGTCCGGCACGCCTCTGGAAAGCTACAATAAGTCTGCACCGATATCCAACGCAGGATTCCCCTTGATGGCTACCGAACTGAAATCTTCTCTCGTCACTTCGCTCGAATCGGCCGCCGCCAAGGCCGGCCTCGCGCTTGTCTCCGCTACTCAGGGCTCGGGCTCGAACGGCCGGCCCACCGCCGTCTTCGTACTCGGCCTTTCGGGCAATCCAGCCGCCGGCCACTCACTGAAGCTCGAACTGAGCGAAGCCTTCGACTTCGACAAGCCGAATCTGCTGCCCGAGATGGAAGCCCACCTCGCCGCCGAGGCCAAGCGCCTGCGCAATCCGCGGCCCGAGTGCTACGTGACCCTGGGCGGATTGCCCATGGCCTTCGGCAAATTCGCGTGGCCCTTCCACCGCTCCACCTCCGGCGCAGACACCTACATCGTTCACGGCGAACTCGAACTGGCCGACGGCGGCGCGCACGACCTCGAAGCCAAAATCTCCGCCAGCGTCACGCTCACCTTTGCCGAGATCGTGCCCGCCATGGAGCAGCCCTATGCTGAAACATTTGTGTACAACGCGGTGCGCAAAACGGTCGACATGGGCCAACTGGAGTTTGTGAAGTCCGGCAACCGCCAGCCCGTTCCCGTCACCACGCGCTACTACAGCCGCTGGCAAAAGAAGTTCATCTT
>PLSB01000093.1 GCA_003165005.1 Acidobacteriaceae bacterium
GCGCCACTCGACGCGCCGCACCGCCCTCCGCCGCTCCCACGACTTTCTTACCGCGGTCGGGCTCTCAGAGTGCCCCAATTGCCACGAGAAAAAGCTGCCCCATCGCGCCTGCCCCAAGTGCGGAATGTACAAGGGCCGCGCTGTTCTGGATGTGAAGGAAGCCAAGTAGATCGAAATCCCAATGCTTACCGACATCGTCCTCGACGCGGTTGGCTCCGATAAGGCTCCCGAGCCGGAGATCCGTGGCGCTATCCTTGCGTGCCGGGCGCTGCCGGTGCGGGTGCATTTGGTGGGGCCGGAAGCCGAATTGCGCGACCAGCTCGATGAGTACTTGCAGGACGAAGACCTGCCCATCGTCATCCATCACGCCTCCGAGCGCATTGCCATGGAGGAGAAAGCGGTCCATGCCGTGCGCAGCAAGCACGACAGTTCCATGCGCGTGGGCCTGAAGATGGTGCGCGAGGGCAAGGCCGCGGGCTTTGTCACCGCCGGCAACACCGGCGCGGCCATGGCTACGGCCAAGATGGTTCTGGGCGGGCTGCCCGGCGTCGATCGCCCGGCTCTGGCTACGCCCATGCCGAGCTCGAGCGGCCATCCCTGCGTGCTGCTGGACGTAGGCGCCAATGTGGATTGCAAGGCGCACAACCTGGAGCAGTTTGCCGTGATGGGCGAGACCTACGCCCGCAGCGTTCTCAAGATCGCCAAGCCGCGCGTGGGCCTGCTTTCGATTGGCGAGGAAGAGACCAAGGGCAACGACCTGACCCGCGAGGCACAGCCGCTGCTCAAGGCCCTGCCCATCAACTACATCGGCAACGTGGAGGGCCGCGACATCTTCAGCGGCCTGGCAGACGTGATTGTCTGCGACGGATTCGTCGGCAACGTGGCGCTCAAGACCAGCGAAGGCGTGGGGCGCTTTGTGCGCGAGGTGCTGCGCGAGTCGCTCACGCGCACGGTCACGGCGCAGGTGGGCGCGCTTCTCTCGCGCCGCGCCTTCAACGATTTCCGCCGCCGGCTCGATTACCGCGAGTACGGCGGCGCGCCACTGCTGGGCGTGCGCGGCGTGTGCATCATCGGCCACGGCTCTTCAAACGATCGCGCCATCTTCAACGGCATTCGCGTGGCCTACGAGTTCTCGCGCTCCGGCGCCAACGCGAGCATCGAACAAGCCTTTGCCGGCCGGCCCAAGCCTCGCGCGGATCATGACTCTCCCCCAGATGCGACGATTCATTGAGAAAAGCAGGGAACAGGGAACAGGGAACAGAAGACAGTTCGCAGTTCGTAGCTCGCAGGATCACGTTCTACGGCTCACTGTCCACTGTCTACTAACCACTAACCACTCGTCGCCGACAGCCGGAACAGCAAACTCCATGCCCGCCAATCTCGCGACTCCGCTTGCATTCGACGCGTCAATCGTCGCAACGCTCGCCTGCCCGGCCTGCCACGGAGATTTGCGCTCGGAAGAGGCGCGCCTCGTCTGCGCCTCCTGCCATCGCGCCTATCCCATCGTGGACGGCATTCCGGCGCTTATCGTGGAGCGGGCCGAAGCCGCCAGCAGCAAGAACGACTGATCCGGCAACAGAAAACCGCCGCCGTGCCCCATCCTTTCCGCGTTCTTTGCGGAAAGGGTGGGAATGCACGGTCTCACGCAATCGGGCCGGATCGATAATCTGCCGAATCCATACCCGCGATCGATTGCATCGGCGCGATCTTTGATGCCGCAGCCAATCCACCGCTCAAGTGCGCCGGTAAAACGGCAGCACCATCAACGCGGCAAGAGCGATGGCGACGGCGAGCGCCAGGGCAATGAGGCTATAGAGAAGCACGAGGTTGGGGCCTTCGGAGGGTTCGCCGCCATCTTCTTTCCGGTCGGCCGCGTCGTTCCCGCCGGCCCTGGGGCGCTGGGCGTCATTCATACTTGAGGGCATCCACGGGATCCAACTGCGCCGCGCGCGTGGCGGGAACGGTGCCGAAGACCACGCCTACCATGGTGGCTGCGGCCATTGCAATCAGAACGGAAAGCCACGAGATGGGAAACTGATAGTCGGTGAAGAGACGGATGGAAAGCGGCAGAGCGAGGCCGACAAGGCTGCCGATCATCCCGCCCGTGAGCGAGATGAGCACGGCTTCGGTGAGGAATTGCAATTTAATCTCGCGATGGGTTGCGCCGAGGGCTTTGCGGATGCCGATCTCGCGGATGCGCGAGCGCACGTTGGCCAGCATGATGTTCATGATGCCCACGCCGCCCACGGCCAGCGTGACCGCGGCCACCAGCACCAGCATCGCGGTCAGCGCATCGGCGATCTTGGCCGCCGTCACCAGCAGGTCGGTGAGCGTCTGGGTCTTGTAAACCGAATTCTTCCGGTGCCGCTGGCCGATGACGCGCACAATTGCTTTTGCGGCGTCGTTCACCTCGTCCATGCTCTGCATGGAAAAATAAATCTGGTTCACGCGCTCGGTTCCGGTAAAGTAACGCGCCACCGAATAAGGCACCAGGATGGTTTCGTCGGTAATCTCCGACATGCCGAAGTCGGAGACGCTTTCCTTGAAGACGCCGACAATGGTGAACGGAATGCCGTGAATCTGGAAGGTGCGGCCGATGGCCGCGTCCGGGCTGCCGTAACGCTCGCGCGCGAAGAGCGTGGTCACCACGGCGCACTTGATGTGCATGGCGTCGTCGGTCTGGTCGAAGAAACGGCCGTCGGTCACGATCAGGTTGCGGATGAACTGGTACGCGGGATCGACGCCCAGCACTACGGTGTCCTTCTGGATGCCGCCGGGGAAACTGACGGGGTTGTGCATGGCCAGCACGGGTGAGGAGTACATGACGCCCGGCACCTGCTGGTCCACGATCCTCTCGTCGTCTTGTGTCAGGTTGTCCGTGTAGCGCGCGCGCTCCTCCTGGGTTGCGCCTCCACCCGCGTACTCCACCTCCACCTGGTTGGTGCCGATCTTCTCGAGCAAGGCGAGTACGTATTGCTTGCCGGTGAGCCCGATGGTCACCACCAGAATCACCGACGCGGTGCCGATGACCATGCCCAGGGCGGTGAGCGCAAAGCGCGTCTTGCCGGCGCGGAAGCTATCCGCGGCCAGCTTGAGGATTTCGCTCATGAGCATGGTCCGGCGCGCGCTGTCGAGCGTCTGCTGAAAGGTGTTATGTCGGGCCTGCTCGGTGACCGGATTCATCGCTTCCTTATCGATACGATGCGCGGGAGAGCCCAGGGGCTTCTGAATTGCGTGCGCCAGTTCCGGGTCGATGCCAGTTCTGGCCATCCCTCTTGATAGCTTACGCGCAACGGCGCGAGCGGGAAACCCGACCTGGATGCCTATTCTTTGTTCAATTCCCGCCAGAGCGCCGCCAGTGCTTCCACGGGCAGGGCTTCGGCGCGGGCCTGTGCTTCGATGCCTGCGCTGGCGAGCGCAGCCGCGGCGGCGGCAGGCGCAACGCCGGCGGCGCGCAGATTGTTCCCGAGCGTCTTGCGCTTTTGCGCAAAGGCCTGACGGAGGAAGCGCAGAAAACCGTTCTCGTCGAGGCCCAACTCCACGAATCGCGGCGCAAAGCGCCAGCGAAAGACCGTGGAGTGCACCTTGGGCGGCGGCGAAAACGCCGAGGGCGGCAGCGTGAAGAGCGGCTCGGCCGGCCCGTACAACTGCGCCGTCACCGAGAGCAGCCCGTAATCGCGCGAGCCCGGCGCGGCGGTCACGCGCTCCGCAACCTCGCGTTGCACCATCAGCACGGCCAGGTCCAGCGCGGCATGGCTGGCGGCGAGCTTGAGCAGAATCGGCGAGGTGATGTAATAGGGCAGGTTGCCCGCTACGCGCAGCCGCTCGCCGGCGTGTGCTGCCGCTGCCGCAAAATCGAATTGCAGCGCATCCTGCTGCGCTACTGTAACGCGTTCCGCGGCGAATCGCTGGCGCAATCCCGCAGCCAGCTCGCGATCGAACTCGATGGCCACGACATGGCCGGCCCGCGCGGCCAACGCATCGGTGATCGCGCCCCGGCCGGGACCAATCTCCACCACCGTGCGCCCGGCCAGATCGCCGAGCGCGGCCACGATACGCGCGACGGCGCCGGCATCCACCAGAAAATTTTGCCCGAGCTTAGGTTTGTGTGGCACCTGCTCCGATGGTAGACGAGAGGAGCCGGGTGCGCCCGGTTTGAACGTGCTTCTCCGCCCGTTACACTGAATCCAGAGGATGCACACACTCCGCAATCCCCCCGCGAGGCGCCTTTGCTGATCGACTCTCACGCTCATCTGGACAGTCCGCGCTACGCCGGCGATCGCGAAGCTGTGCTCAGCCGCGCCTGGGAAGCAGACGTGGGCGCCGTGCTCTCGATCGGCATTGGGGAGGGCCCGGCGGAGATGCATCAGGCGCTCGATCTCTGCCGCCAGTTCAACGCCAAGCGCGAAGCCGGCGCACCATTCCCGCGCCTCTACGCGAGCGCGGGCATTTATCCGCACAGCACCACCGAAGCCGGGGACGAAGCTCTCGCCAAACTGGAGGCGCTCCTCGCCGCGCCGGAAGTGATCGCCTGCGGCGAGATCGGCCTCGACTACTACCACGAAGGCGCGCCGCGCGAGGTGCAGCGGCGGGGCCTTATCGGCCAGCTCGAGATCGCCGCCGCGCGCAAGCGGCCCATCCTCATCCATTGCCGCGGGAGCAATGAATCGACCGACGCCTGGCAGGATCTTTTTCTGGTTTTGGACGAGCATTGGGGGAGAACGGGATTGGGCGGCATCATGCACTGCTTTGGCGCGGGCTGGGAGGAGGCGAAGCGCTCGCTCGATATGGGGTTTCTGGTCTCCTTTGCCGGTAATCTCACTTACCCCAAGGCGCAGCCGCTGCGCGATGTGGCCGCGCGCCTGCCGCTCGACGGAATTCTGGTGGAAACCGACGCGCCCTGGCTGGCGCCCGCCGCGCAACGCGGCCAGCGCAACGAGCCCGCGTTCGTCGCCCAGACCGCCCGGACGCTGGCCGGCCTCGCGAACGTCTCCGAGGCCGAAATCGCCGCCGCAACGACGAATAATTTCTTGCGGCTGTTTCACCTTGGGCAAGACGTGGGAAACTGATGACAGTCAGGCGAAGGGGGAGTGGACAAAAGCATCCCGCAGGGGCTAAAGCCCCGGGTTTTGTTTGAAGCGTTTTCGGCACCCTTCGGCTACGCTCAGGGCAGGCTAGAAGTCGTGCCCTGTTACAAAACCACTTCCGCGAAAGACTGATGAAGCTTTGGCCGGCAACGGTGGTTTCCGGCGAACGAGGGTGAGGAACATGGCACAGGACAACTCATTCGACATTGTGAGCAAAGTGGACATTCAGGAGGTCCGCAACGCCATCGAGCAGGCGATCAAGGAGATTCGCCAGCGCTTCGACCTCAAGGACACCCACTCCGAGGTGAATCTCGAGGGCAACGACGCCATCCAGCTCGCCTCGGCCAACGAATATAAGCTGGAGGCGGTCAAGGACATCCTCTGCCAGAAGCTGGTGAAGCGCGGTGTTTCGCTCAAGAACCTGACCTACGGCAAGATCGAGCCGGCTGCCGGACAAAGCGTGCGCCAGAAGATCAGTTTGCAGCAGGGCATTCCCGTGGAAAAGGCCAAGGAGATCGTGCGCCTGGTCAAAGATTCGAAGAAAAAGGCGCAAGCCAGCATCCAGGGCGACACGGTGCGAATCTCCAGCAAGGATCGCGACGAGCTGCAGGCCATCATCGCCATGCTGCGCGGCAAAGATATGGGGCTGGAGTTGCAGTTCACGAATTACCGGACCAATTAGCTGGCCTCCAATCGAGAATCGCTTTTTCCCCAACCAATGCTATAAAATCGGAGAGCTTTGAGCACACTGACCATAGCCGCGGCGAGAGAGGTCTTCGAGCTTCTGCGGGAAGATCTCGTCGCGGTAGAGCAGGAGCTGGGCCGCGATGCGGCGTCCAGCGTCAGCACCATCACGGAGATCGCCGAATACCTCCGCGAGGGCGGCGGCAAGCGCCTGCGGCCGTCGCTGTTGCTGCTGGCGGCGCATCAACTGGGATTTTCAGGCCACGGCGCCATCCGCCTGGGCGCGGTGGTGGAGATGCTGCACACGGCCACGCTGGTTCACGACGACATTATCGACGGCGCCGACACGCGCCGCGGACGCCCCTCGACCAACACCACCTGGGGCAACGAGAAATGCGTGCTGGCCGGCGACTGGCTTTACATGCAGGCCTTCAAGGTGGCGCTCGAAGAGCGCAACCTGCGCGTGCTCGACCTGCTCATCGGCCTCACGCAGCAGATGGTCGAGGGCGAGCTCTTGCAGATTCAAAAACTCGGCAAGTCCGTCTCCGAGGCCGAGTACTACGACCTGATCTTCCGCAAGACGGCGTGTCTTTTCGCGGTTACGATGCGCCTGGGCGCGGTGCTGGCCGGGTCCACGGAAGAGGAAGAGACGAGCCTGGCCACCTTCGGCCGCGCCGTCGGTCTCGCCTTCCAGATCGTCGACGACGTGCTCGACCTTACGGCCAGCGAAGAGGTGCTGGGCAAGCCCGTGGCCAGCGATTTGCGCGAGGGCAAGGCGACGCTGGCCGTGATTCACGCTGCCGATCACGGCACCGCCGCGGATCGCAAGGCCATTCGCCGCGTGCTTGACGATCGCAGCTTCGAGAATGTCAGCCGTCAGCAGATTCGCGAGATTCTGGTGCGCAACGGGTCTGTCGAATATGCGATGGCCGCCGCCGATCGCTATGCCGAGCAGTCGCGCCAGGCGCTGGCCCCGCTGCCCGAGTCCGAGTACAAGCGCGCATTGCTCTGGGTTCCGGATTTTGTGGTGGCGCGGGAGAAGTGAAAGAGCAGGGACTAGGGACTAGGGAATAGGGAATAGAAAACACCGAACAGCCGACGACGAACAGCAAGCTACAAACCGCGAACGGCCGCAGCTACTGGCTAATGGCTCAATATACCAATGAAAAAAGACTCCGCATCGCTCTGGACCGCGGTCGATCGCTACTTTGGCGATCTGTTTGCTCCGCATGACGCGCATCTCGATGCCGCGATCAAGGCCAATCGCGCGGCGCGGCTTCCCGCCATCGATGTTACGCCGTTGCAGGGCAAATTCCTGCACGTACTCGTGAAGATGACGCAGGCCAGGCGCGTGCTTGAGATCGGCCTTCTGGGCGGCTACTCGACAATCTGGATAGCGCGCGCGTTGCCTCGCGGCGGACGCATCATTTCTCTGGAATTCGCCCCGCGCCACGCGCAGATTGCGCGCGCCAATCTGCGCCGCGCGGGTTTGCTTCGCCGTGTCGACATTCGCGTGGGACCGGCGCTCGCGAGCCTTCCGATTCTCAAGGCCGAGGGCGCCGGACCGTTCGATTTGATCTTTATCGACGCCGACAAGGAAAACAATCCGCGGTATCTCGAATGGGCGCTCAAGCTCTCGCGGCGCGGCACGGTGATTGTGGTCGACAACGTGGCGCGCCACGGCAACGTGATCGAGGCCAAAAGCAGTGCTGGCGGCATTCGCGGCACGCGCCGCTGCCTGGAGATGATGGCCGCGCATCCGCGGCTGAGCGCCGTCGCCCTGCAAACCGTCGGCGTGAAAGGCCTCGACGGCTTCGCGATGGCGGTGGTTCTGCGCTGAAGCCCGCAAATTCGCGTGCGCGCCCTTGAATTAGGCGTAGAATTCTGTGCAACATGAACGAGCGACTCGCGCAAGTACGAAAGCTGCTGAACGAGCTTGAGATGGAGATGAGGCCGGGCGCCGGAGGCGGCGATCGCGATTTCTCGGCTTTCTTATCTATCATTCAGCAAATCGTCGACGATCTGCAGCCGCAGCTCTCGCCCTATGACGCAGCCTTCTACTGGTTTCTCTTCCGCCACTCCGTCGCCAAAGACGGCGATCCGCATCTTCGCGTCAGCACGCGCCATCTGCGCACCGCGGTGGTCAAGTCCTCCTACTCGCAGCTCGAAGAAAATCCGGTTTCGCTGGGCAAGGTGCAGGACACGTTGCGCGCTCTCGAAAGCATCGGCGCTATTCGCAAGGAAGGCGAGCCCAACCGCGATGGCACTCTCTACCGCGTTTTGATTCCGGATGAGATCGAAGCCTGCCGGAAATTCCGCGCGGAGCGCCAATCGAGCGAGCAGCAACTCAAATTTCCGTCTTCTGGAATTGAGATCGGCTAAAGCATCTCTATGATGCTCTCCACAGAAACAGACCGCTCCCGAGCGACATCAGTAAGAATTCCGTGGAAGGTTCCTGTCTTTAATGGATTGTGCAAGGGAACAGAGATCGAGTGGACGGGCGGGCCTGGATGAAGGAGCCTGATATGGCTTCCTTTCTGGCGGATCACGGAGTAACCGAGGCGCTCAAGGACGCGTATCAGCCGCTCGCCGGAAATCCCGCGCGGAAGTTTCAAGCCGCCTCAAGGACAATCAGTTCGTCTTTGACGAAATGCAACTGCACGAATTTGGGGCGCTCGGTTGCATCTTCGAAATGCAGACTTGCCGCCTCCAAAATATTGCCGCGCAGTTCTTCCCAAGTCTCGGCCTCGGTAAAGATAGAGTGGCCCAGCGCACGCGCCACGTAGCCGCCCTCTTCCGCCTCGCGTACCTCGAAGATAAGTTCCATGAACAATAGGATAGCCGAACCGGCAATTGATTGTCTGCACAGTTGTTGCGGCGCGCTACTCTTGCGCCATCAGCTGGCGCAGGGCCGCGGCGTAGTGCGCGGGCAGGGGCTTGCGCTTGAATTGCTCGTCGCAGACCACGTGCACGGTTTCGCCTTCGGCCAGCAGCTCGCGCTGTTTTTCCTTTTGGTCGAGCTTGCGATAGATGCGGTAGGCGAACTTAATGACGGAGCCGCGCAGCATCGCGGGACTTGTCTCGATGAGAATCTCGTCGTCGTAGCGGGCGGGCGAGCGGTAGCGGCAACGCGCTTCGATGACGGGCAGAATGCAGCCGTGGTCGCTTTCGAGCTGGCTGTAGGCAAGGCCTGCCGAGCGCAGCAGTTCCATACGGCCCAGCTCAAACCAGACCAGGTAGTTGGCATAGTAGACCACGCTCATTTGATCTGTTTCAGCGTAGCGGACACGGACTTGGGTGGTAACGGGCATGGCTTTCCAGGGTTCAGGTGTCAGGGTTCAGGTGTCAGCGATCAGGGCTCTTCGGTGCGAAGGATGTTGAAAAGCAACCGCAAATCCTTCGACTCCCTCAGCTGCGCTCCGGTCGCTCAGGATGACATCCGATTCTTGCTCGCTCAGGATGACAACTCGCTCTTGAAACAGATTTCGGAGAAGGGATTGAAGCTTCAGCAGCCTCTCCTGAAACCCGAAACCTGATCCCTGACACCTGACCCCTGAAACCTGATCTCCGTTTTTCACGGCTTGAAGTGCATAAAGATCGGCAGCCGGGCGATGTCGTTGAAGGAGACGACGAGAAAGAAAGCCAGGATCATCAAAAAGGCCGCTTGATAGATGATCTCCTTCACCTTGATATTGATGGCGCGGCGCAGGACGCTCTCGATCAGCAGGAAGAGAATCATGCCGCCGTCGAGGATCGGGAAGGGAAGCAAGTTGACGATGCCCAGGTTGATGCTGATGGCAGCGGACAGCTTAAAGACATAATCCCAACTGTGCGATGTGGCGGCATCGCCGGCCACTTGAATAATGCCAATCGGCCCGGAGACCTCTTTGATCGAAGCCTGATGCGTGAAGAGCTTCTTCAGCAGGTCAACAATCATCAGCGAACTATCCTTGCAAAAGTCCGCTGAGGAAGCCACGGCGCGGCCGATCGGCATCGGCTGGAAGCGCAAGGGAGGTTCCTTCATCGGTCCGCGCGTGAAACCCAGCCGCCAAGTGGAGTCCACCTCATACGGTTTGACCACGATGGGCGGCAGGACGGCTCCGTTGCGGCGCACGGTGAGGGCAATGGGCGCGCCCTTGCCATCTGCCAAATAATCGAACAAAGGTACGAAGGAGTGAAATGCGTGGCCGTCGAAGGCCAGAATCTGGTCGCCGGATTGGAGGCCCGCCTGCTCAGCCGGGGCTCCCGATAAAAGGTTCGCGATGACGATCGGATCCGGAAAGATCTCTTCGAAGATGCCGGTCTCTTCCAGATCGGTCCCGTCGCCGCCAAGAGGTCCCTTTAATTGAACGGCGGTTTGGATCGATTGATCCCCGCGCTTGACGGCGATCGGAACCGTTTGTCCGGCATGATGATCGGCGAGGTCGTGGAAGGTCTGCCAGTCGGGATTGGCGACGCCTGCAAAGCTGCTCACTTGATCGCCGGGACGAAGTCCGGCCAGTGCGGCGGGCGAGCCGGGCTTGATCCATTCCAGGTTCACGGTGCGGATGTCCGGAATCTGATTGATGAAGGCGAAGTAGAAGACCATCAACACGAAGGCCAGCACGAAGTTCGCCGCCGGGCCCGCCACCCCGATCAACATCTGTTGCCAGCGCGGACGCGCCAGCAGCGAGCCGGGGTCGCTGGCCAACTCGGACTCCGGCGGTGGCTGATCGCCGCCCACCTGAAGATTCTGCTCGGCGGCTTCGCCGGTCATCTTCACGTAGCCGCCCAGCGGCAACAGGCAGACCTTGTAATCGGTCTCGCCGCGCTTGAAGCCGAACAGCCGCGGGCCAAAGCCGAAGCTGAACGCCTCGACGCGCACCTTGCAGAGCTTGGCGACGATGAAGTGTCCCAGTTCGTGCGCCACGACAATGACGCCGATCAGAACCAGGAACGAGATCAACGCGATGATGGTCGCGCGCAGATCAAATTGATGTGGATCGATGTGAATGCCAAACATGCGAGCGTAATTCCTCTATGCGGTTCTGCGGTGTGCGGATCAGGCCAGCATCTGGCGCGCTCGTTCCCGCGCCTCGCGGTCCGCGGCAAGCACCTCCGCAATGGTCGCGGGGTGGGCCTCAGGGGTTGCCGCAAGCACCTTCTCAATTGTACGCG
>PLSB01000204.1 GCA_003165005.1 Acidobacteriaceae bacterium
GCGCCCATGCTGGGCGCACAAAAAGCGGGAGGCGGCCATAAAGCCCGCCTCCCGCTGTGGTTCAGGAACTGAACTAGAAGTTGTACTTCAGATCCAGTTCGAGGACCCTGGCGTAGGGTAGTGCCGACCTGTCGGCCATGTAACCGAAGCCGGTAGCGCCCGTGGTGTAGTTCGGCGTAATCGCCCTGGTCGAGTAATTCTGGTTGTAGTTCACGGTGTAGTAGCTGCCGCTGGAGAACGTCAGCAGTGAATGGTTGAGCCAGTCGAACGCGCTTAAGCGGAGCTGGACATTCTGGTTTTCGTGAATGTTGATCGTCCTGTAGATTGCCAGATCGTTGTCGAAGTACGGCGTGGTCCTCATGTACGGGAAGGCCTGGCCGCCTTGTGCGGAGACCGCTTGAACCGTCCCGGTCGAGGATGCCAGACCGTTGAACGACAATGCCGGAGCGTTGAAGCAGGTTCCGTTCAGGATCTGGTGTGTGGCCAGGCCCTTGGTTGGATTGCAGGTCAGCACGGGTATGATCGGGAGACCCGACTCGTCCGTGCCGAAGTATGACTTCTGCGAGATGCCAGTGGTGACGCCTGCGTCCTTCGCCAGGCTGCAGTTGGCCAAAACGTAGCTGCCCGACGAGTAGCAGGACGCGCCGTTTGTGTCTGGCGGCATACCGCTTGCGTACTGGGTGCCCAAACCGAAGTTCGGCACGCCGTTGCCCAGCTCAGCAGGAACGTAGCCGCCTGCCTGCCAGGTGGAGATGCCGGAGATGGTCCAGCCGCTACCCAGTATGTTCAGGCCCCTGTTCGCCATATGGAGCGTGCCGCTGTTGTAGGTGTAGGTGGAGTTGAAGACGAACGGCCGGTCCTGGGCCGTGGGGCCGTAGTTTGCACCCTCCTTGTACGGGTTTGCCTGCAGGGTGGTTCCCAGAGCCTTCGCCCAGCTTCCGTTGAAGTCGAAGGTCAAGCGTCCGGTGCTCTTGATCCAGGAGACCTGGAGACCGTTGTAGTCGGCCCACGCGGTGTTTTCCTGCACGACCACTGAGTTGGTGCCGTAGGCATAGCCGTAGGGGTGCCAATCTGCATAGTTGTTCCCCGTCGGAACACCCGACGGAGTGGCAGTGCCGAGACCCATTGGGTTCGTTCCGACGTTTTCTGGGTTGGTGGACCTCATGCCGGTTACCGGATCGGGCGTGAACAAGGCGCCGATCGGCATCTTATTCACGTTGGCCAATTCGTTGAAGTCGCTAGCCGAGATGTCTTCGCTCATTTGCACGAGCTGGGAGCTCTGGCTTCCCACGTAGGCAACTTCGATCTGCGTGTTCCACTTCAGTCTCTGGTCGATGGTCAGGTTGTAGGCCTGGGTCATGGGCTGGCCGAAGTTGCTCGCGTCCAGTCCGGTCTGGCCGCCCTGAACGCCGCAAGGCGGCGGCGCTCCGGTCAGCGGGTTCGGGCAGGCCGAATAAGCCAGCTTGCCGATGTTCTGCAGTTGGATGTTCGTGCCGCCAGGCGTGCCGTAGCCCAACACGGAGGCCGCGGTGCCCGCTGCCTCGCCGTTGGCGACGGTATTGACCTGGGTGACGAAGCGATAGACGCCCCAGCCGCCGCGAAGGATGGTGTTGCCGGTGCCGAAGAGGTCGTAGGACAAGCCTAGACGAGGATCGGCATAGGCAAAGCGATTGGGTTGGCCGCTGAGCGGTACGCCGGCATCGATGGCATGCCAGTAGAATCCGGGAGCGTACTTGCCCGTTTCCCAGTCTTGCTGCACGCGGTTCGGGTAGAAGACGGCCAGTCCAATGTGGTCGCGGTCGTACCAGTGGCCGACGTGCTCCACGCGGAGGCCGAGTTCCAGGGTCAGTTTCTTGCTGGCCTTGAAGGTGTCGTCGATGAATCCAGCAGTGTTGAGCTCGGCTACATCTCCAATAGGAGCTGCGCTGTTCTCGCTGTAGCTGGAGGCAATGCCGCTGACCCATTGGGCGACGGGATTGTTCGGCGAGCCTTCCTCGGTCACTGATGGGACCATCTTTCCTTCGCCGCCCGGTACCGGTACCTCGTAGGTGTCCGGATTCTGCCCGGCGTTGAAGCTAAGGTTCCCGTCCAGGTAATAGCCGAACGAACTCTGCCAGTTATCCGTGGTCTGCGTGAATCCGCCGATCTTGATGGTGTGCGTTCCCCAGACCTTGGTCAGGGTATCGGCGAATTGTGGAGCTTCCTTCTTCACGCCATACTGCCCTGGAGGATTCTCGAAGATCGAAGCCTGCGAGAAATCTGGGGTGTATCCATTGCTGTTGTACGCGGGAATGTTCAGAGACGGAGTCGTAAAGACCTTGCCGTAGGTGTAGCCCACCGTGGTCTTGTACGCCGCCGAGGGATCCGGGGTCACGAACGGATAGCTGCCAAAAGCCCAGGCCGCCATCAAGTCGTTGGTGGTTGTGGAACTGAAGTTGTGGACGATATGACCGGCCAGAACCTTGCCCTTGTCGGACTCGATCTCTGCGCCGCCTGGATACGGGACGGAGTTGCCCGGCGTCCAGTAAAGGTGCGAGCCGACGTTGCCGGCCAGGTTGATAGCGTAGGCCTGCTCCATGCTGCCGTAGATCTTGGTGTTGTCGCCCAGTTGATAGTCGATGCGGAAACGATAGATCCAACCATTGGGTTGATTCGGAACCGGGAAGTAGTAGTTGCATCCGCCGCAGACGCTCAACGGAGTGCTGCTCGTCGCCTTGGGCCAGAGGCTGGCCATGGCCTTGGTTCCCGGATCGATGAACCCGGCAGGAAATGACTGGCCGGCGTCCGTTCCAGATGCAGCCAGTTGCGGCAGTTGTTTCGTAGTTGTTCCGTTGGCGAGAATCGTGCCGCCCAGGTCACTGCACCACGCACCTTTGCCAAGGCCGTTCGGGGCTGCACCTACGTAGAACCCATTGGGACAAATGTCCTTGTTGTCGGCATTGTCCGTGGAGAAGTCGCCCGCCAACATCTCCGGGGTGGGAATGTAGGATGTCGCAATGCTGCCATTGCCCAGGTTCTGCAGCCACTTCTCGTAGCCGCCCCAGAACATCAGGTGCTTGTGCGTCCCTGGAACCGGCCCGCCTGCATTGCCGCCGGGATAGTAGTAGTGCTGCGCACCCAACGCTTGGCCGCCAGCCTTCTGTTGCCAGCCGTTGGCATTCAACACATTGTTGCGCGCGTCGAAATAGCCTTCGCCGTGGAAGTTGGCGCCGCCGTACTTGCTGAGGGTGCTGATGACGATCGGCCCGAAGGGCTGGTCGGCGCTCATGTTGGAGGACTGCACGGAGACTTGCGAGGTCATCTCAGGAGGGACGACCACCAGCGACTGCGCCATGTTGCCGATGTCGATGGTTTCCGCGCCGTCGACCAGGATCGAGGTGCCGCCGCGGTAGATCGAGCCGTTGGTCCACATGCCGTCGCCTTCGGCACCTTCATCGACCGTGACCGTAAGGTCGCTGAACATCGGAGCGGTCTGGTTGAGGCCGCCGGACGCAGTGACCGTGCCGGGCAGGACTCTGAGCAGTTCGGAGGCATCGCGGCCTTCGAGCGCCAGAGTGTCAATATCCTTGGAGGTGAGAACGTCGGTGTGTGCGCCGTTCTCGACGGGAATCATCTCTTCCGTAGCGGAGACCGTTACGGTCAGAGTTTCAGCGCCCACCGTCAGAGAGAGGGAGGGAACCGTCTTGGAGTCGCCGGCGTTCAGCACGATGCCGGTGACGACCTTGGCCTCAAAGCCCTTTGCGGATGCTTTGATGTCGTAAATACCAGGTACCAACGACGGGAACGCATAGAGGCCGGCTCCATTCGTCGTCTCGGTGCGGCCCTCCTTTGTGTCTTCATTGGTCAGTGTGACTTTTGCGTTTGGAATGACGCCGCCGGTCGAGTCTTGGACCGTTCCGGTCAGCGTTGCCGTCACCTGAGCATGTCCAACGTACGGCACGCTCAAGCACAGAATCGCCAGGAACAACGCCAAACAGGCCGTTCTCCAGGAGATCCAACGCCAGTTACTTTGCAACATGTTGCCTCCTAGGCAGAGCACGATGCGCGGGATTGCACACATCGGGCACGCCTTTCAAGTTTGTAAAACGCTGGTTACTGCCAGCGGTGCGAACTATAAACGGCAATCGGCACGGCTGTCAACACGAAAAATTCATTTTTGCCCAATAGAAAAGCGATTTATTTGGCAATCGGACCCGCAGCGGACACATCGTATGGCTAATCTGGCCCTGCGTTCTCCGCGCCCTCCGCGCTTAACCCTTTTGTTTTCTTTTAGGTATACGTTTACCCTGGGAAAGATTTGCCGGCATGCGCTAAGCCGCGAGCCGGGTTGTCATGGGCGGTCCATGATGGTCGATCCGGTCGAATTTTGGTTCAATTTCCGTGGATCTCTCGGGGGTTTCCTCCACCGTTGGGTGGAAACCGGGATCGGCCGCAGGTTCGAACCGCGCCTTAGCCCTTGGGTGGGTCAGCACGCAAAACAGATAATATGGATGCCTCCTCTTGCCCTATTTCGAGCGCATGCGGAGAAAGCGGTCCGGAACTCGGAATTCATCTATCCTGTATCTATGGAAGACGAGGGTTTCGCTTCTTCATCCGTCGTGCCTTCCTCCGTGACGTCGGCTGCCTCTTCCCCGCCCGCAACCGCGGAACCTCCCGCCTGGCTGACTGCCTTCGAACCCCATCCATGGCTCGCGAACGGCCATCTGCAGACCATCGCCGGCAACTTTCTTCCCCGGCCCGCGTTTCTCCTGCCGGCTACCGCTGAAACCGTCGAGGTCGATGCCTCGGATGCGAGCCGCGTGCTCTGCCACTGCCATTGGCAGCCTGAGCCGGAGCGCGCCGCGCGGCTGACCGCAGTGCTGGTGCACGGCCTGGAGGGCTCTTCCGATTCCCGCTACATGAAGGGCATCGCCGCGCGCGCCTTCGCCGCCGGCATGAACGTTGTCCGCATGAACATGCGCAACTGCGGCGGCAGCGATCGGCTCACTCCCACGCTTTATCACTCCGGGCGCTCGGCGGACCTGGGCGCCGTGGTCAGTCACTTCGCCGCGCGCTTCGGGCTGGAACGCGTGGCGCTGGTCGGCTACTCCATGGGCGGCAATATGGTGCTCAAGCTCGCCGGCGAGTGGGGCGCGCGGCCGCCGCTTGTGGCCGTGGCCACGGTATGCCCCGCCATCGATCTCGCCACCGGTGCCGACGCTCTCCACGAACCGGCCAACCGCATCTACGAGTGGCATTTCCTGCGCAACCTGGTGCGCCGCCTTCGCCGCAAAGCCGAGCTCTTTCCCGGCCTCTATCAAATCGACGGCATCGGCTCCCTCCGTTCCATTCGCGAGTTTGACCAGAAGATTGTTGCGCCCCACTGCGGCTTCCGCTCAGCCGACGACTACTACGACCGCGCCGCCAGCGCCCGCGTCGTCGACCGCATCGCCGTGCCCACGCTCATTCTCTCGGCCGCGGACGATCCCTTCATCCGCCTCACGCCCCAGACCCGCGCGCGCATTCTCTCGAACCCGCACATCCGTTTTGTCGAGACCCGCCACGGCGGCCACTGCGCGTTTCTGGCGCGCTGTTCCGCCGGCGATCACTGGGCCGCCCACTGGGCAGAAGATACTGTCGTCCGTTACCTTCAGGCTGTTGCCGCGGGTGAGCCGTCCGCAACCGAGCCGCGCGCGGGGTTCACTTCGCAGCTACAATATTGATATGGGCGAGTAGCTCAATCGGATAGAGCACCGGCCTTCTAAGCCGGGGGTTGTGGGTTCGATTCCCGCCTCGCCTACCATTAAAATCAATGAGATATTAATCGAGTCTCCCCGACCGGGCTCGGCATGTGCCAAGTTTTGTGCCCACCCTACATGAAAAATGGGAGTACAAAGCGGTAAGACTCTGCTGTGAAGTGCAGGCAGAGCTCGCCGACGTGCGACGTGAGAGGAAGCAGGAGCCGGGCTCACTGGAGTGTTAGGGATGGCCTATCAAGAGTCGCAATGGCCTGCCGCTTCGCTTCCGCCCGAACATGAGAGTAGCGTTCCTTCATCTTCACGCTAAGGTGGCCCGACAGCGCCATGATTGTCGCGTCGCTCGCCATGCTCTCAGCCATTCGGAAGACGAAGGTATGCCTCAGATCATGCCACCGGCATTCGACCTTGGCTATTTTGAGTGCATTCTTCCATGCAACCTTCCATGACCCAAGAGGAACATCCGGCCTCACGTTGTAACGGACTTGAGCACCATACAGGTAGCCATTCTCGCCGTCGAACCCGTACCGCTCGCTCGGGACCTTTGCCGAATAATTCGCTGTCCTGCCTCAATCTCCTCATGGCCGGCAATGCACCCAGAGCCTCATTCTTCTCCACCCTCAGATGCCGATCCCCGTGCACTGCGTATACGCATCGCCTCTGACGTTCAATCGATGGCAGGCACAAAAACGTCGCATCGCAGTTGTATGCTAGAAATATGGCCCGTGCGCGCCAGACCCGGATCGCGGATCTGCCCGCGGCTGCCCGAGAGCAGCCGGGAGCTCTGCCTGGCAGGTTAGTGAATTCCGCTTTGGCAGGGGATCCCAGCGCCAAGAGGAAGCTGGAGGCCGAACGATTCCACGGCGATGAAGGATACCTTCACTCCCGAATTCCCGATCCACTTCTCACCACGCAATTCCCTCCGGCTTCTCCCACTGCCGATTCCGCCCCGCGGCAATCTTTGAAGAGAGCGGCATGAGCGCGGAACAGCTCTCTGTCGGGACCCTGCTGGGGCCCTACCGGATTGAAGAGCACATCGGATCCGGGGGCATGGGAGTCGTCTATAAGGCGCGCGACACTCGTCTCGAACGCAATGTCGCCATCAAGATCATTCCGGCCAAGGCTTCCAGCCCCGTGCTGGAGGCGGCGCTCTTGCGTGAAGCGCAGCTGACCTCCTCGCTCAATCATCCCGGCATCGTAACGATTTACGACATTCTCTTCCACGGCGGCACCACTTGCATCGTGATGGAATTCGTTCAGGGTCGGCCGCTTCAGCAGTTGATCCCGGACGGCGGCCTGGCCATCGAGCGCGCAGTTTCCATGGCTGCCGCAATTTGCGATGCCATCGCGGCTGCGCATGCGGCAGGAGTTGTCCACCGGGATTTGAAGCCGGCAAACATTCTGGTCCGTGACGATGGGCAGATCAAAATTCTCGACTTCGGCGTAGCCAGGGTCTCACGGCCGTATTCCCCTGATGCCGAAACGCAGGCCATGAGCTTCTTCGGTGGCCTCACCGTGGGCACCATGGGCTACATGGCGCCGGAGCAGGCCCGTGGCGAAGACGTGGATGAGCGCGCCGATGTCTTCTCATTTGGAGTGATCCTCTACCAATTGCTTACCGGCAGGTTGCCTTTCCGTGGCGTCAATGCGGTCGCCCTGTTGTATGCCATGCAGATGGTCGATCCCGACCCAATGCGCGATGCCAGGCCGGAAATCCCCGCATCGATTGAGATGGTGGTACGCCGCGCCCTGGCAAAGAAGGCAACCGACCGATACCAGTCGATCCGTGAGATGCTCGCGGATTTAAACGCCACATGGGTCAATACCACTCCTAGCTCCGCGCCGGCCCCAGCCGCCGATACGCGGACGATTGCAGTTTTGCCGCTGATCAATATCAGCCCCGACCCGGAAAACGAATACATTTGCGACGGACTGGCTGAGGAGCTGATCAACGGCCTCACGCAGATTGAAGGTCTGCGCGTAGTCTCGCGCAGCTCCTCGTTCCAGTGCAAGGGAACCATCTCGGACGTGCGAGAGACCGGCCGTCGCCTGGGGGCCAGCCTTCTTGTGCATGGCAGCCTTCGCCGCTCAGGGAGCAGCCTTCGTCTGACCATGCAATTAAGCCAGACGAACGAGGGGTATCAAATCTGGTCCCAGCGCTTTGATTCGCAAGTGACCGATCTGTTTGCGCTCCAGGACGAATTGACCGCCGCGGTGCTGGAAAAACTACGCGTGCAATTGGGAGCGAGATTTCCCGGACTCGAAGCGGCACGGAACATGCCCTCCTCCGATGCATACAATCTTTATCTGCAGGGGAGATTTGCTTTCAATCATGAAACGCCGGAGGGATTCAAGCAGGCTCTCGATCTGTTCCTCCGCGCGTCGGCCACCGATCCCACATTCGCTCCGGCTTTGATCGGAATCGCCGAGACGCACATGCGGCTTGACTGGTACGGGCTCGAGCCGGCCTCTGAAGCGGTGCCCGCCGTCCGATCTGCCCTCGCCTCAGCGCTGCGGCTGCAACCCGACTCCGTCGCCGGTCTGTGCAATCTGGCTATCACGCAAGCGGGCTGGGATTGGGATTGGACCGCTGCCGGCAACACTTTCAATCGAGCCATAGCCGCCGGAGCCGGCCTGGCTTCGGTTCATTTCCACTACGGATTGGACTTCCTCACCCCGCGCGGCCACCTCGAAGACGCGCTGCGCGAGCTTCATCAAGCTCTCCGCCTTGACCCTCTATCTCCCATTGTGCACACCGCAGTCGGCGGCTGTCTCTACAGAATGCGGCGATGGGATGAGGCTGCGGAGACGCTGCGCGGGACCCTCCACACAAACCCTGAATTCGGACACGCGCACTGGTCGCTCGGTCGCGTGCTCGTCGAGCAGGGCAAGGATGACGAGGCCCTCCAATGCTTTCAGCGCGCCTTGCAAGTTATGGGGCAGATTCCCGCGGGACTGGCTGAGGTCGGTTATTGCCATGCGCGCATGGGCCGCCGCGATCTTGCCCTTGCCACACTCGAGGAATTGCACCGGCAGGCGGGTCAGGCGTGGGTTTCACCGCTGAGCGCTGCTCTGGTCCATGTTGGGCTCGGAAACCACGATGCCGCGATCGACTGCCTCGAAGATTCCTATGAAAAGCGCATTCGCCAGCTGGTGTGGGTCAACGTCGATCCACGCTACGACGTTTTGCACACCACGCCTGCCTTTGTGCAGCTCATATCCCGCCTGGGCCTCTCGGCACACCGCGCGTAGCCGCATCCTGCTATTGCGCTTTGCGCGAATTTGTTTGACGTAACGGTTACTTTCCTGATAATGCTCGATTAGTCCTCGAGGATTTCGATTCCCCGAAGTGAAAAATGGGGGCTATTTGGTTTACAAGAAGGAACTCATTCAGCTGCTGGAATCCGGCACTGATCGCTGGAACGCGTTTCGCGGCCAGAATCCCGGCGTTGTCATGCTCAACGGCGCTCTGCTTGCGGAGGCCCAGTTGGCTCGCGTCGACCTGCACCGGGCCTTCCTACTGAACTCCGATTTTCAACGCGCCAATCTTGAGGGCGCCATCCTCGAAAGGGCAATCATGCGCAAGACCAACCTTCGCGGCTCCGACCTTCGGTCGGCAAGAATTGACGGCGCCGATCTGTTCTCCGCCGATCTGTCTGGCGCCGATTTGCGCGATGCCAGCCTGGCATGCACATTCCTCCGCCGCGCCGACCTCCGGGGCGCCGATTTAAGCACCGCACTGGGACTCGTGCCAAGTCAGATCGCCGATGCGGTCGGTGATTTGGCGACCAGGCTGCCCGACAATCTTCCGCGCCCAGCCTCCTGGGTCACCCGGAGCTCAGGCTGATGACACCTTCCGAGGATCCGATTCGCGTTGCAGTCATCGGCGGCGGCTGTGCGGCGCTCACCGCGGCCTTTGAACTCACGCGCCCCGAACTCAACGGCCGCTACGAGGTTACCGTTTATCAGATGGGATGGCGGCTGGGCGGCAAAGGCGCCTCAGGGCGTGGCGTGGCCGGGCGTATTGAAGAACACGGGCTGCATCTCTGGATGGGCTTCTACGAAAATGCCTTCCGCCTGATGCGGGAGTGCTATGCCGAGCGCAACCAATACTTTCCAAACTCCCGTTTTGCCAGCTGGCGTGAGGCTTTCATGCCGGCCCCCGATGTGGGCGTCGCAGATCGCAACCAGGATGGCTGGGAGTTCTGGATGGCGCATTTTCCGCCCGGCAAGGGTGAGCCTGGCGATCCAGCAACAGGCGATCCGCTGACCGTAACCGCTTATCTACGCCAGGCGCTCATGCTTGTGGTCGAACTACTCCGCTCCGCCGGCGCCATGGAAACCAAACCCGGCGCGGAACCCGCACCCGCCTCCGCTGCCTCCGGGCCCGACGCGCTGCTTTCCTCCATCACCGCATTGCTGCGCTACGGTCAGCTTGCCACTACCGCCGCCATCCTTGAGGCCAGCCAGCTTCTCCGTCAGGCTGCCGATCTTCTTTTTCCGCAGGTCATCTCCGGCATCGGCTCGCCGTTTGCGCAGCTGCTTGAAAGTCTATCCGTCGCAGCGCGCCGCCGCCTCGCCACGCTTGTCGAAGGGGACCGCGAATTGCGACGCGTATGGCAGGTCATCGACATCATTCTCGCCATCCTGCGCGGCTCCATCCGCTTCGGCCTGGCCGCAGACCCGCGCGGCTTTGACGCCATCAACGACTGCGACTGGCGCGAGTGGCTGCGCATGAACGGCGCCGCAGAGCAGTCGCTCGCCTCCGGCTTTATGCGCGGCATTTACGATCTGGTCTTCGCATTTGAAGACGGCGACATCCACCGGCCGCGGCTTGCCGCTGGGGTCGCACTGCGCGGCGCCATGCGCATGTTTTTCACTTATCGCGGTTCGCTGTTCTGGCGCATGAATGCCGGCATGGGCGATGTCGTCTTCGCCCCGCTCTACCAGGTTCTCAAACAGCGTGGTGTGCGCTTCGAGTTCTTTCATCGCCTCCGCAACGTGGGCCTCTCATCCATTAAGGCCAGCCAGCCCCCGTTTGTAGAGACTCTCGAATTCGATGTGCAGGCTCGTGTCGCCGGGGGTGGAGAGTACCAGCCTCTGGTCGATGTCCACAACCTGCCTAGCTGGCCCTCCCAGCCCGACTATTCGCAGCTTGTTAACGGCAGCGCTATGTCCCGCGCCGGGCGCGCTTTTGAGTCGGCCTGGGAAAAGCGACGCACTGGCGTGAAGCATCTCAAGGTCGGCCGCGACTTCGATTTCGTGGTTCTCGGCGTCAGCGTCGGAGCCCTCCCCGAAGTCGCCAGCGAGCTCATCGATCGCGAACCGCGCTGGCGTCAGATGGTTCAGCACGTCAAGACTGTTCCCACGCAAGCCTTTCAGTTGTGGATGCGCGAGAGCACCGCCGAACTGGGATGGAAATTCCCGCCGGCAAACCTCTCCGGCTTCGTAGAGCCGTTTGACACCTGGGCAGAGATGAGCCATCTCATTCCCGAGGAATCCTGGAAGCATCCCGTACGCTCAATCGCCTACTTCTGCAGCGTTTTGCCGGATGCCGCCAATGACGGAGGCGCCGTCACCGAATCGTTCCATCGCGAGCAAAAAGAAGTGGTGCGCAGCAACGCCGTTCACTTCCTCAACACCGGCGCAGAGGCGCTGTGGCCGCAGGCAGTTCACAACGGCAGCTTCCGCTGGGAGATTCTGGCCGACGGAAACAAGCCGGCTCGAACGCCCGGCGCAAAGCGCGCCCGGTCAAAACCACCGGGCCCGGAACAGTTTGAATCGCAGTACTGGGCCGCCAACGTGAACCCAACGGACCGTTACATCCAGTCCTTGCCGGGAAGCATCGTCCATCGCCTCTCGCCGCTCGACATGAGCTTTGACAATCTAACCATTGCGGGCGATTGGACAGCCACGGGCCTCGACTCCGGCTGCATCGAATCCGCAGTAATGTCCGGTCTTCTGGCAGCCCATGCGATTTCCGGAAGGCCGGGTATCTGTGAAATTGTTGGGTATGACCATCCCTGAGGTGCGTTGATGAAACCCCGGTCTTCACGTCTGAAACGTGCGCAGCCAAAACAGAGTGCCCCGGTGCGCAACCCCATGGTGGCGCCACCTTCGCCGAGCGCGGTTCCGGCTCACGACAGTACCGCTGCGCGCAACCCGGTTGCAGCTGTCGGCACTGCAGTCTGCGGCGCACTCGAGAATGGCGTAAGCACCGCATACGCTCTGATCGATGAATACATGCGCCGCGGACAGGATGCAGCCCGCGGCATTTTCAACAATTCCAACAGAAGAGGCTATATGAGCGACGAACGCCCAGGCTTCCCCGGCGGATTCAATGCCCCTCCGTCCACCAACTCCAACCCGTTCAACTCCGCAAACCCGCTTGCCATGCTGACAGAACCGTGGATGATGGCCATGCGGGTTTGGACCCAGGCAATTTCTTCCTTGGCTCCGGGAGGCTGGCCGCCCGCTGGAATGAACCCCTTCCTCGCGCAGCAGGACGCGGCACCGCCCAAAGTCTCGGTGAAGGTTTCCTCCTCGCGCCCCGTCGAGGTAACCGCCCATCTACATCCTGGCCTTGGACTCCTCGGGCTGGCTTCCGAACCGTTGCGCGCCGAAACATCGAAGGCCGCGCCCATTGGCCCTGCCGAAATCTCCCGCGAAGGCGGCGTGATTCAGATCTCGATCAAAGTTCGAGACAAGCAGCCGGCCGGCCACTATCACGGATACATCCTGAAGAAGGCAGATGGAAGCATTGCAGGGGAACTGACGGTCGTCCTTAGCTGATTGCGCAGTAAGCAAATGTGCCTATGAAAACGCCTGATGGAAACCTGGTGTCATCGGTGTTGCGCGAGTATGGCGATGCAACCCGTGCGCTGCTTTTCCAATATCTGCCTTCCGCGGAACCGCGCCGCTACCTCTACGATCTGGCGGCCGACTATCCGCGCCGTGGCGGCCGGTCGTTTCGTCCCAGCCTCTGTATCGCCACCGCCCGCGCCTTCGGCACTCCCATGGAACTCGCGCTGCGAACCGCGGTCTCCATCGAGATGCTCCACAACGCCATGCTCATCCATGACGATGTCGAAGATGAAAGCGAGCAGCGCCGCGGCAAACCCGCCATGCACGTCACACAGGGTGTGCCGATTGCAATCAATGTCGGCGATATGCTTTGCCTGTTGGCTTTGCGTCCCCTGCTCGATAATCGCAACGTCCTCGGCTCTGAGATTTCGCTGCGCATCCTTGAAGAGACCGAGCGCATGGCGCGTGAGTCCGCCGAGGGCCAGGCATTCGAACTTGGCTGGAGGCGCGACAACGTCAACACGGTCTGCGAAAAGGACTACTTGGAGATGGTGCTCAAGAAGACCTGCTGGCTGGCTACCATTCATCCCAGCCGCGTGGGTGTTCTCATCGGTAGCGGAGGCGCTATCGATCTCGACCACTGCATCCGCTTCGGATTTTTCCTTGGCGCCGCTTTCCAGATTCAGGACGATCTGCTCAACCTGAAAGGCGACCCCGAAGCCTATGGGAAGGAACTGGACGGCGACATCCGTGAAGGCAAACGCACCCTCATGCTCATTCACCTTCTCGACCATGCCAATCCATCGGAGCGCAAACGCATCTGCTCCATGCTGGGACAGCCACGGGAGAGTCGCACTGACCATAACGTGGCATGGGTGCGCCGGCGGATGGACCACTATGGCTCGATTGACTATGCCCGCGAAGTCGCTCATGGCCTGGCCGGCGCCGCCAGGTACGAATTCAACCACCTGTACGGACATCTTCCGGACTCGCGCGACAAGCGATTCCTGGAAGCTCTCCCGGCTTGGGTCATCGAGAGGAACTGACAATGAGCGAACGCCCTAAAACCGCCCAGGAGTTCACCCGCGCACTGCCCCTGCTCACAGACAACGCGCTGCCGATCAAGCCTCCGTTTGTCTTCAACGGGATGTCGACCCGCGTATTTCCGCTGCGCGCGCAACTCGACACACTGCAGCGCGTCTGCGACGGGCTGGTCAACTTCGTTCCCCACCAGGCGGGGTACTTCCGCGCTCCCATGCCTTACGTCTTCATGATGGTGCTGGACTACGGCCAGGTCACTGAAGCCATCGCCCGCATCGGATGGTTCGCGCAGATTGAAGTCTTCTTCATGATCCCCGTCGAGTGGTACAAGCTCGTCGAGGGCCAGTGGGTCTTTCACGACTGGGCCGTACTGACCCCGTACGTCTTTGTGGACGACAGTTTCTCCGTGCCGCTGGGGCGCACCGTCTATGGATTTCCCAAAGTTCTCGCGACCATCCAGCAGAATTCGAGCGCCTGGATTCACAACCCCAATGCGCCCGTGACTCTGGCCAGCATTGCCACGGACGTCTTTCCGCAGGCCTATGCCGGCAAAAACATGCAGTCCCGCGTCTTCCTTGAGATCGATCGGAACATTGCCTCGGGTCTGCAGATGCCCATTGACCCCTCCGCCGCAATCATGCCGTGGAACATAGCCTCCAATCTTGCCAAAGCAGCCGCAGGGTTCAGCCGTGACGCTACCTGGCTCGCGCAGTCGATGCGGATTTCGACGGTCAATCCCACGGATCCGGGAGTCCTCCAGTCCATGCTCGCGCGCATGATGCCCTGGTTTGCCCCGGGCGGCAACGGCTTCGTCCAGAACTCCATCAACCTTAAGCAGTTTCGCCGCTCCAACAGGCCGTCGGAGATCTGTTATCAGGCCCTCACGAACGGCTGCATGGAGATCAAGGCCTTCAACGGCGGCGGACTGCTCGGCGAGTACGGCATTCTGTTTGGCGACCTGAGTGGCGGCCACTCCATCAAGCTCTACGATTACCCCTCGCTGCCCATCGTCCGCACGCTCGGGCTTGAGGTGCATCGCACGTGGGCAGGCCCGGAATGCAACGTGAACGAGCTGAAGCCTGTGGTTCCATTCTGGCTGGACGTCGATGTCAAATACGATGCCGGCGTCAACCTTGCCTGGCGAATCAATGACGGCATCTGGAAGGATGCGGCAGGCGTTAAGTTTGACCCGGAGCCGCCGGCCGGCCCGGCCGAATCGCCACAATTCAACTCCACCGTCACTACGGCCATCGACGAAATCGCCGGTCCTTTCGAGTTCCCTGACACCACCGTGCGCGTGCTGCCTCTTCTTGCAGAGAAGGCAAAACTGAAAGCCTATATCGACGCCTGCATCAATCGTCCCCTCGAAAGCCCTATGCGGGACCTTAAGGGCAAAAAAGAGGCGATCAGATTTAAAGTCTGGTCGCGCCGCCCGCCTATCGATCTGCCTAGTGACACCGTTGACGATGACGAATCCGGCACGGATGGGGATTTGGCCTATGTCTACCTCATCGTTAGCAGCTTCGGTTCCGTCGCCTCCGACACCAACAACGTCGGGAACTGGACAAAGTATCAGCTCTCCTTCATGATCCCAGTGGAATTTCAGCGAAAAGACAAGAATGGAAAATGGAATATCGCAGGCATAGGCGTGGTTCCCGCTTTCAGCTTCGTTGATAACTGCATCGCCGCTATCGCCCGGTTGGAGGTGCAGGGATTTCAGGCCACAGTGGCCAACTTCTGCCGCCCCGCCAGCGTCTGGTTGAGCGATCAGGAGAATTCCACCACCGATCCACCGCAGTCGCTCCTGCTTCTCGAAACCGAGGTATGGTCCGCATTTGGCCAGGCCCAGAAGGCCACCGTCCAGCCCATCATCGAGATCAGTCAGGGCGATCCGAATGCGGGCCTGGGCGATGGGCCCGATGCAGCCTGGAGATGGTCTGAGAGCCTGCGCGCCGAGCTCCTGGAAAAGAAAGGTATCAAGGCCCAGGCGCCTGGGGACCTCAAGATCGGCCGCGCCCTGGCCCTGGAGATTCTCGGCAACCAGATACCCATCGCTGCTTACTCACTTAAGCAGTTTCGCGATGTTGCCGATCCTGACAAGGCCTGCTATCAGTCCCTGGTTCGCGTGCCTCGCCTCATCACTGAGCTCTACGACCTTGCCGAGATTGAAGACACACTCATCGTTCACATTCACGACTACCCCAGCCTTGACATTGTCGATCAGCTTGGACTGGTGGCGACAAGGCTTCCGGCCAGTTCATCGGGAATCGTCAGCACCGTGCAGCCGGTGCGGCCCTTCTACATCCGCGCCGCGCTCCATGAGCCTCTAGCCGAGCGCCTCACTTGGCGCGCCACAGGCGCGGAGTGGAACATCGACAGCAAAGCTGCTTTCTCAACGCTTCTAAGCAACGAAGAGGGAGCTCCGCGCATCACCGCCGACTTCGAGGCCGAAAAGCTTCAGGACGAGATGGATCCCTGCCGCATGAGCGCCATCATGCTCCAGGCCGCGCAAAGGCTCGGCATGACGACTGCCGAACGTGAGGAGAAAAACCTGCCAGCCTTCAGCAAAGCCCAAGCCCGCGACGCGCTCGGCAAAATCGATGCGCAAAGCGTGATCGAGTCTGTGCTCTCCCGCGAGTGGGGCAACATAGACCCCGATGCCAAATGGCGCACGGGCCGCAGGACGCTCGTCACGGCCTTCAGCGCACTGCCGGTCAGCGGGAAAACCACCGCTTTTGCCGATTCGGTTCTCTTCCGCCAGGTGAACAACGAACTCGCTGCGCGCCCAGGCGCGGTTGCCAGCCCGTTGCAGGACATCAACGCGTTTGTGAAAGACATTCCCGCTGCCATCGCGCGCCTCGGCGCGGAGCGTCCCGCCAACACCAGCGAGCGCTGGCGCGACCAGATTGAAACCATCATCCTTTCGCAGGAACAATTCACCCGCCTGCGCCTGGAATTGGACACCTGCGTCAAGGCGCTCGCTGCCGCGATCATTCTCGACCTGCCCGATTTCCAACGCACCTACACCGACCTTGGAAAGATAGCGCCCACTGACAGCCAACTCGCCGCGGTCGGCCACGATCTCCTTCGTGTTCTCGCCGCCATCAGCCATCTCCCCATCCAGGGCGAGCCTTCCGCAACCAACAATCTCGATGCCAGTGTGCGCGCCAATCAAGCACGTCTCCGGATTATGATCAAGGATCTCGATCTCAAACCCATGCCCAAAGGAGCCGTGCGGCAAACCGGGGAGTGGATGACGTGGGCCAAGCAGCACTCTGAAGAGTTCCGCCACATGGTCCAACTGGCTCGCAGCCTCTGCGATGCGCAGAAGGAAGCTTTTCTGAACAAGCTCTCCCGCGCTTACCAGAAGCCCGACTTCTGCATCCGTCGTGATTCTGTCGGTAGCCGATCGAATGAACTGCTGCCACTTTCACTTTCCTGGGACGAGGACTGGTACTACGGAAGAAATGTCGAATTTCGGATTCCCGGCAAGCCCAAACTCAAGCCGCCCAGCGACTCCGGTGGAAGCCGACCGCGTCGCGCAGTGTCTCGCGCAAGGAGAAAAGTTTGAGTCCCATCGAGATTTGTTCAGGTGAGGGAAGCATCGCGAAACCGTCGGCCGCAAGCGGTACGGCTCGCCACGGGTCGGGTGTCGCCTGGTTCCACGCAGCATACGAAACCGCGGTCCAGAATGCTGCCATGGCTGCCAGGCTCGCGTTGCAAGCAACCGGTGCGTGGCCGCCTGCTCCATCCAGCTCCAGGATCTGCCGCGCCAACTCCACCAGCGTCACGTTGTGCCCCGCAAGCGCAATGGGCCGTGCGAACAGCTCCCGCGCCAGCGCTTCTGCAATCGCTTCCGCCACATCGCGCACATCCATCACGCTCAGCGTCTGGTCCATCATCAGCGGCAGCCGCCGCGCCAGCACCAGGCGCACCAGGCTCAAGTTCTCCGCCCGAAACTCCCATGGCCCCAGGCAGGCCGCCGGATTCACAATGACGGCGGGCAGCCCTTCGCGCGCCGCTGCCAACACCACCCGCTCCATCGCTGCCTTTGCTTCAAAGTACGGAAATACCGACCATCGCCATTTTCTCTCCATTGCAGCGACTGCCGATTCGCGGCGCGCGAGCGTGGTAAATGAGCTGATGAATGCCAGCCGAAACCCGTTCCATCCTGCGGCCTCAACCACCCGCCGGGTGCGCGCAACCGCTCCATTCACTGCTGCGCGCCATGCGGCGCCGCCCGGCATGCATGGCTCAAGCGGATACGGCGCTGCGGCATCGACAAGCACATCGTGGCCAACAGAAGCTTCTCTCAATCTTCTGTATTCGCCGTCCATCCGTACTATCCTTACCCTAAGTCCCCGCAGGGCTGCGGGATCGTCCTGCCGGGTAGCTGCGCTCACAGCGTGGCCGCGCGACATGGCGTGGCGCACAACAGCCTGTCCCAAATGCCCCGTGGCTCCGAGAACGAAAATGCGCATGGTTTACACCCCCGGAAATTCGCAACCCCCGTTTGCTAGCGAGGTAACACGATGACTCCTTCCAACCCCTTCGCCGCCATCAACCTCAACGGCAATGGAACCATGCGCGGCGTAACGCTTGCACTGCCTGCCGATCATGTTCTCGACCTGCTTCCCGCAGGCCTCGAACTCGGCGAGCAACAGGTAACCCCAGCCGGTACGCACCCAGTCATCCTCTTCTTTCACGACATGTTCCGTGCGCAGATGTCGATTCCCACTCTGCTCCCTAACATGACCTACCATGAGCACAGCGTCGGCGTACCTTTCGCCTATATCTCCAAGGGGTCCATTACTGCAGGAGTCCCAGGCCCTTACTATTTCATGCCCAAGCTCTATCTTGACAACTTGTGGGCAACCCTCGGAGGTCTCTTCTTCTGGGGCTTTGCCAAGCAGATGGCTTCGGTCGAGGTCACGGCCACCAGCTACACCGTCAACACCATGGGCGGCCAGCGCCTGACTTCACTTGCCTGGAAGAATCCGAAAAAACCGGAGTTCCGCGCCATCGCCGAAGTGAAGCACTTCGAGCCCGTTCGCCAAATGCTCACCCAGCCCATCATCTCCATGCTCCCTGCAGCCATGGGCCCGTTCTTCATCCTCTCCGACTTTGACAAAGACTGGCGGACAGCAACCGTGCGCCCGCTCGAAACCACCCTCGAGGTGGATGTCGAATACATCCCCGGCTATCCAGGGGGACGCTATCCCGGCACCGGCTTTTCTCGCGGCATCGATGTATCCGTACTCGGGTCCTACGAACTCAGAGCCCCGTGGCGGCTGAGCCTGCCCTATCCGCCGCTGCTTGCCGCCAGAAGAGCCTAGGGTGGTGAGTCAGAAGTTTGTTGAAGATCAACCGCAGTTCCTTCGACTTATTTGCCGCAAAACGCGCCAAAATTCGCTCAGCGATGACAGATGTATTTATTTCGTGAAGTTCTGGGACACAACACCAGGCACACATCGAAATCACGCCTTATTCTGCGCCTCCGTATTCCTTCCGGGGTTCAGTGGCTTGCATGCTATAGTAACGAAAAGGTAACGGTCTCCCCCTAGGCCGCTCGAAGCGAGGGCAAATGCATTGTCCGGGCTGCGGAACGGAGAACTCCGCAAGTGTAAAGTTCTGTTCTGAGTGTGGTTCGCCGATGGGCGTGCCCTGCCCCCACTGTGCGCACCGCAATGCACGGGATGCCGAAAAATGCGCTGGCTGCGGACGCTCCCTTGTTGCTGCAAAAGGCCCGGCGGCGGAACGGCGCAATCTGACAGTATTCTTTGCCGACATCGCAGGCTCCACGGCCCTGGCTGAAAAGCTCGATCCCGAGGATTTGCGTGTCCTCTTTACCAAATACCAATCCGACTGCGTGGAAATCGTCCAGCGCTACGAAGGCCATGTCGCGCAGTTCCTCGGCGATGGCGTGCTGGCCTACTTCGGCTATCCCGCCGCACACGAAGACGACGCTTCCCGCGCCGTGCGCGCCGCACTTGAGATCCTTGCCCGCATCGCAGGCGCCGCTCCCGAAGAGAATCGTCCCCAGGTTCGCATCGGCATACACACCGGCCTGGTTGTCGTCGGCGAGGTCGGCTCTGGCGGCCGCCGTGAGCAGCTCGCGCTCGGTGAAACTCCCAACGTCGCGGCGCGCCTTCAGTCCGAAGCGCAGCCCGGCGCCATCGTCATAAGCGAGGCTACGCGCACTTTGCTGGCCGGCCAGTTCGCGGTTGAGGACCTCGGCTCAAAGACTCTGAAAGGACTCTCGCGGCCGATGCAGGTTTTCCGAGTCATCGGCAAGAGCAGGACCACCAGCCGCTTCCAGGCCATGACCAGCGCGCAGGGGCTCACTGCCTTCGTCGGACGCGATCGTGAGCTCGAGTCGATCCGTGCCGCCTGGGCTGAAGCCTCGCAGGGAAACGGTTGCACACTGGTTCTGCAGGGACAGGCCGGAATCGGAAAATCCCGCTTGCTGGAAGCCGCCATCCAACATGCCGGTAACCGCGTCCTCGAAGTTTTTGAAGCGCAGTGCTCGCCTTATCAGCTCAACAATCCCCTCTTCCCCATCGTTGAGATGATTGAACGCCGCGTGGGCATTGAAGAGAATATGTCTCCGACAGAGAAGCTCGACCTGCTGGAGCAGTTCGCCGTCGGTCGCGGCGTCCCCCTCGAGCAGGCTGCGGTTGCTCTCGCGGGTCTCTTCTCCGTTTCCGCAGCCGAGCGCTACCCTGAGCTCGAGTTGCCCGCGGCCAGAATTCTGCAATGGACCATCGAAGTCGTCGCCGAGATCCTGATCCACTCCGTTGACGGTTCACCCGTTCTGTTGCTTGTGGAAGATCTGCACTGGGCCGATCCTTCCACGCTTGACCTGCTCGTCCAGATCTTCGAGCGCCAATCTCATCAGCCCGTACTGATGGTTGCCACAGCCCGCTCCGAGTTTACCGCTCCCTGGCTCGACCAGCCGCGCTGCCGCAGAGTCCGCGTCGACGCCCTGCCGCCAGAAGACACCCGTGCCCTCGTGGCACGCGTCGTCGGCCCCAAGCCTCTCCCGCTCGCCCTGCTTGAAGAGCTTGTCGCCCGCACCGGCGGCATTCCGCTATTTGTCGAAGCCGTAACCCGCACCATCATCGACGCTGGAATCCTTCGCGAACTCGATGACCGCTTCGAACTGACCGGACCGCTGCCTCCCGGCCTGATCCCCGCCACGGTGCAGGACTCGTTGATGGGCCGCATTGACCGCCTCGGCGCGGACAGGGTGGTGGCACAGCTCGCCGCTACCATCGGCCGCGAATGCAGCTTCGAGCTGCTGCAGGCCGTTCTTGACAAATCCACCCAATCCCTCGCCGCGGCCCTCGTGCACCTGGTCGAGCTCGAGATCGTCATCGAGAACGGCGCCCCGCCGGGATCCACCTACACCTTCCGTCACGCCCTTATCCAGGATGCGGCATACGGCTCGCTCCTCCGCACCACGCGCCAGGAGTTCCATGGAAAAATCGCCGAAGCGCTTATCCACCGCTTCCCACTGATGGCCGAGACCAAGCCTGAGTTGCTCGCTCGCCACTTTGAAGGCGCGGGCCGCACCGCCGAGGCCATCGCCGGATGGATGAAGGCCGGCCAGCAGGCACAGCAGCGCTCCGCCCTGCGCGAATGCACGGCTTACCTGCAAAAGGCCATCTCGCTGCTCCATACTCTTCCAGAAGACGATCCAGGGCGCCTCAAGTCCGAGATGGAAGCCCAACTCGCCATCTCCACCGCGCTCATGGCGACCATAGGATGGGGCTCGCGCGAAGCCGAAGCCGCCTGCATCCGAGCGCGCGACCTTTGTGAGAAGCTGGGGAACGGCCAGGGCCTGCTAGGAGCATTATGGGGATTGTGGTCGGTGTATCTCCTTCGGGGCACTATTGGTCCGTCCTATGAGGCGGCCAAGCCTGTGCTGGAACTGGCGCTTGCAACCGGAGATCCCGGTCTGGAAATCGTGGCCCGGCAGGCCAATGGATGGTCGCGCTACTTCCTGGGCGACTTTAGAGCGGCGCGCGAGCATGCTGAGAAGGCGCTCGTTCACTACAATCCCGAGCGGGAGCGCGGGCTGGTCGCTGTCTTTCAAATCCCGTTGTCGTTCGCATGCGGCGAATTCCGCTGCATGAGCCTCTGGTTCATGGGCTACCCCGAGCAGGCGGAGCGGGCGCGCATCGATGCCTGGGAAGTCATAGAGGCGCTTCGTAACCCCGCCTGTACGGTGTACGGGCTCGCCATCGCCATGATGATTCACTACGCCCGCCGTGACTACGCCACCGTGGAGCGCACTTCGGAACAGCTCTCTGAGATGGCCACCGAGGGCGGCTATCTCCTCTGGGCCGCGCAGGGGCGCATCTACCGCGGCTGGGTGCAGGCCATGAACGGTCACGCGGACGCAGGCATCAATGAAATGAAAGCCGGCCTCGAGAGCTACCGGCTGACCGGCTCCGATCTCATGACCACCCAGTTCTGCCTCATGATGGCGGAGGCGCAATTGCGCGCCGGTCGCCCCGGTGAGGCGCTGGCAGCTTTGTCGCGCGGCCTTGCCTACGTCGAGTCGAACCAGGAGCGCACGCACGAGCCAGAATTGCACCGGCTCCGCGGTGAAATCCTCATCGCTCAGGGTGCGCGCGCTGCCGGTGAAGCCAGCCTTCGCCGCGCCATGGAACGCGCCCAGGCCCAGCAGGCAAAGATGCTGGAACTGCGTGCCGCACTCGCTCTCGCCAAACTCCACCGCACACATGGCCAGTCCGATGAAGCCGTCGCGCTTCTGCGGCCTCTTCACGATTGGTTCACCGAGGGAGCCGATACCCCCGAGCTTCGCGAGGCCCATGAGATACTCGAATCCCTCGGCAGCGCATCGCAAAGCACAGGCGTTTGAGCTGAATCGGACAGGAATCATGGATTCTTCGACCGGTCGATCGCGTGAGCGATTCGTCGCCATATCGGACAAATGAACCCAAACCTGTTGCGGCCTGTCTACCCAAGTATCGAATGATAAGGGAGATTCTCATCAAGAATCTGGCGCTCTGATTTGAGCCGGGCGTTCCGCCAGCGTGAGATTTCTGAAGCGGCTGAGGAGCCCCATCTCATGTTCCAAAGTAGCAGCGGATGTGGGTCTGCCGTAATTGTGGCTCGGCAGCTTCGTGCTGGCGAAGACCGGAAATCTGAAAGCGGTCATGAACGCAATGGGCCACGGTGATGTAAGAAGCGCCATGGTCTGCCAGCACCCGGAAGGGGAAATCATTCGCAACGCATTAAACGCACGGCACATTTCGCGGCCCACCGTGCCCGGCGACAACCACGCAAGTGCTTGAACCTACCTGAATTGGTTCCCCAAACGGCTATTCGCGGATGCTGATGCCGGATCAGCAAACCTATGTTGGCACTGCGTTGGTTTTCCAGTAGCTGAGGTTGGGATAGCACTTCTCCGAAGCATGGGGCGTTTACCGATACTATTGACTCCTGCATAAATA
>PLSB01000230.1 GCA_003165005.1 Acidobacteriaceae bacterium
ATCACCCCTGGATCTCTGTGCCGACCGTCGGCATTGCGTACCACTTCTAAGAGCAGGGAACAGGGATCAGGGAACAGGGAACAGGGAACAGGGAACAGGGAACAGAAAACAGGGAACAGGGAACAGAAAACAGGGGATCGGCTCAGGCCGATCCCCTGTTTTCTGTCATGAGAATTGAAAAGATCTTTCTTTTTTTGAAAAGCGACCCCCTTCGATCAGGAATTTGAGCTCTCGATCCCGCGCGCTTCGCGGTAGCGGCCCAGTTCCTTCACCATGCCGCAGTGCGCGTCCAGAGCTTCCAGGGCGCGCGTGCCTTCGGCCGCGGAGCCGATCTGGCAGTCGACGTAGAAGATATACTCCCAGGGCTTGCCCGGCACCGGGCGCGACTCGATTTTGGTCAGGTTGGTGCCGATGGCGCTCAAGGCGCTCAGCGCCGCCACCAGCGACCCCGGCCGATGTTCGAGCGTAAAGGCGACGCTGATCTTGTTCGCATCCGGATCGGTCTCGGCCTCCGGGCTGCGCTCGACCAGGAAGAACCGCGTGTAGTTCTCCGGATCGTCCTCGATGCCGCGCGCAAGAATCTCCGCGCCATAGCGGGCAGCCGCCGCTTCGCTGGCGATGGCCGCCACACTCCGCCCGCCGAGCTCCACCAGTTGCTTGACGCTGCCCGCAGTGTCATAAAAACCGATGGCCTTCATTTGGGGATGCGCGGCGAGAAAGCTGCGGCACTGCGCCAAGGCCACGGGATGCGAAAAGACGCGCTCAATTTCCCCGATAGACGCGCCGGGGAGAGCAATCAAATTGTGGCGGATGCGCACCAGCGTCTCCCGCACTACCTTGACGTCGTGCTTCAGCAGCAGATCGAAATGTTCCAGCACCGAGCCGGCAAGCGAGTTCTCAATGGGAATCGCGGCGGCATCGGCCGCGCCCGCGTCGAGCGCCGCAAACACTTCGGCCGAGAGCGCGCAGGGGACGATCTCCGCGCCGGGCAAAAGCTTGAGCGCCGCTTCGTGGCTGAACGATCCCTGCTCTCCTTGAATAGCGATTTTCATGCGGTGGTTTCCTGGCTCCTCGTGCGCGCAACAGTTGCGCTTCCTTTTCGCACCATACCACAGGCGCTCGGGACGAGGACGCGGTGGTAGTGTGTCAGTTTGAACAAGACCGTCCCTCGGGGGCTGAGGCCCCTAAATTCTTTCTTACGGCGTTTGTGGCACGACTAAAGTCGTGCCCTTTCACGACGGCTTCAAACTGACCACTGCGGACGCGGCGGCTACTGCGCTTCGGCCTGCGCGTCGCTCTCCACTTGCTTTACGATGAACGGAATCAGATCGCGATCTTTTTCCGAGACGCGCGCGGAGAGCTGAATCAGGTCCGTATCCGCGCCGGTGATAATCGCAACGCCGTCGATCGGGCTCGCAATTGGCAACAGGCGCGAATCGGTTCCGAGGCCGGCGGTGTTCGCAGGCGTCTCAAACTCGACCACGTTCTGCGCGCGGTAGGTGAGCTTGTCATGCGGGTAAGGGCCAATGGGAAAATCGCTTGCCGGCTCGATTCCCTCGGCAATCACGTTCTGCGCGAATTGCTTGTAAGCCGGAAAGACGCGCGCGATCACCTTGGCAACCTCGAACCTTCCCGACGTACCGCCCGACGAGTATGAAATTTGAATGGCCTGCCCGGAGAATCCCTTCCAATCGTCCGAGAACAGCGCTTTCGAATCGATCGCATCGGGGCTTATGAACAAACTGCTGCCGTTAGAACCATAGGTTGAGAAGCAGTGCCAGCCACGCGGCGCGAGAACGCCGAGCCCGTACTGCGCTTTGTAGTAGGCAAGCCGTTGCGCCGAAGCAGCGGAGATCGCCACCGCTTTACTCTTTCCGGCTGGCGCCGCATGCAGCCCCACCTGCCCATCCGAAGCGCAGCCCACAAACGGAACCTGGTTCAACGCTGCTGAAGACGCAGGTATGGCCTGCGAAAAACTCCCTGGCCCTCCGCACAACGCGGACGAGACGGCAAGACTGGCAAGCAAAAGCCGATGCTTCCTCATGCGCAGATGATACCAACTGCGCCCAGCGTCAGAGAGTGGCGTGGACCGTGAATCGCGGTTCATGGTTCGGGAATTGTGGGAAGTGAATAAGTGAAAGAGTGAAGTCGTCTGACGCGGGTCGATCGCGACGCTCACTTCGCCGCTTCCCCTAGCGCCTTCACTGATCCCTGATCCCTGTTCCCTGTTCCCTGTTTTTAACGCCGCAGCCACACGTCCGCCGACACGAACGCCAGAAACACCATCGCGATCACGCCGTTCATGGTGAAGAACGCGGCATTCAGGCGGCGCAGGTCGCGGGGCGAGACGAGCAGATGCTCGTAGGCAAGCAGCAGTCCCACGGCAAGGACGCCGAGCCAGCCGGCGAATCCAAAAATAAAGAGCCAGGCGAACCAGGCGAGCGCACACAGCGCCAAAAGGTGCATGGCGCGCGCCGCGTGGAAGGCAGCCGCGAGCCCCCATGCCTGCGGCAGGCTGTGCAGTCCCGCGGCGCGGTCGTGTTCGCAGTCCTGGCAGGAGTAGAGCACGTCGAAGCCCCCGGCCCAGAGCGTGACCGCGGCGGTGAGCACCAGGATGTGCGGATCAAGGCTGCCGCGCACGGCAATCCACGCCGCGGTGGGCACCAGACCCAGCGCCAGTCCCAGCCCCAGGTGCGAGAAGCGCGTAAATCGCTTGAGGTAGCTATAGCCCAGCAGCACCAGGAGCGCCAGCGGGGACAGCAACAACGTCAACCGGTTCAGCTCCCCCGCGGCCACCACGAACATCGCCGCCGCAACCCACGTGAATCCGAGCACAAACCCGCGCGAGAGCAACCCCGCGGGAATGGCGCGGCTGCTGGTGCGTGGATTGGCGGCGTCCAGGTCCGCGTCGGCCCAGCGGTTGAAGGCCATGGCCGCCGACCGCGCGGCCACCATGGCCACCACGATCCACGCCACGGTGCGCCAGCCGGGCAGCCCGCCGGCCGCAAGCAGCATCGCCGTCAGCGCAAAAGGCAGCGCAAAGATCGAGTGCTCCCACTTGATCATTTCGAGCGTGGTGCGAATCTTATGCAGAATGCCGGCCATGGGCGACAATCTCTACTCTAATTGAGCCGGCGAAGCTCGAAAGGCCGCCGCGCCAGCTTGTGGCCCGCGGCAGGGTGCGCAATGCCACCCAGACAGGTCTCACGCGCCGGATCTTGTCCGCAGACGGAGGTAGTCCTCGATTACGCAAAGAAAAGGCGGCAGGGAGGATTCCCGGCCGCACGGCAGCACACGAAGGAGCTATGGCGGTGGGTTTCCGATGGGAAACCGCACCGCGCATGGAACCAGATTAGCTGCGCGCAGCGACGCGACGCCGGCGCAGCATGCCAACCAAACCGGTGATACCGCTACCCACCAGCAACAAGGAGCCGGGCTCCGGCGTTGCCGTCGTGCCTCCACCCGTACCGATGGCGGCAGCGCCAACCGTGACTCCATTCCAGTATTCACCGCCGGTTGTCGTCCAGGCGATGGACGAATACGTACCCACGAATTCAACCGCGCCCGTTCCCTCGGCGCCATCGACTGTATTGCCGCTAACCGAAAGACAGGTGTCGCATCCGCCCCAGTCGTCCGTGCCCTGGCTCAAGATGATCGGCGTGGCGTTGAAGTTGTATCCAACCGTATTCCCCGCCCCCAGGCTGACAATATCGATGACCGGGTTGACGAGCGGCTGCGAGAAGGTCAGCGTGTCGGTAAAGGCGGAGGCTTCTTGCAGCGCGATGATGTCCGGACCGGGCGCGTTGGCCACGACCGAACCCGTGAAATCCGTCGGCAGATTGTAGTAGTTCGTTCCGATGTTGTTGATTTGCGCAAACGTGACTTCGCCCGCGTAGCCTACGTTGACAACATTGGAGCCGAAGGTCAAGGTGCCTGATGCGGAACCTGGGGTCGCCCCCGAGCTGTCTGTTGCCGATGTCCAGTCGGTGTAAGTGTAGAGCGTGCCGGCGTGGACAGAGCTAACGGCCAACAGCGTGAGGGTCGAGACAAAAATCTTCAATTTCACCAAATCCTCCAGCTTTATCGATCAGAATGGGGGAAGGCAAGAACCGGGGGATTTGCATACAAACGGTTCCCTACTTCCTTTCTTTTACGCAGTTTACACGCTGGAGAAGGATTTGCAACAACAATCCGATGAATTAACCCCCAAAGTGGTGCATATCACAGAACCGGCACGGACGCCCGAGATCCATGACCACAAAATCGTGATGTGCATCACAGATCGACGCCCCAAGTCAATGAAACGATCAATCTTAAGAGCTCCCGGCGGAAATTGCCGAAGTGGCTTGCGATTCCCCAGGAAAGGCTTCTTTGTGCCGCTTGATCCCACTGCGTTTCTCGCCGATCCGGAGTTGATTCGCGCGCTCAGCGAGCACGCCACGCCGATTGTCTGCGACACCGACCGCATCCTGTTTCACCAGGACGATCCCGCCTCGGGCCTCTTCATCCTTCACGAAGGCGAAGCCACGCTCAGCATGGCCTCGAACCGGGGCGCGCCGATCCTCTCCATTGAGGCCAAAAGCGGTTCTCTCCTCGGTCTTCCCGGCCTCGTTGGCAACCAGCCCTACTCGCTCACGGCGGTTGGGCTGGCCGGGGCGCGGGTCAGCTTTCTCACGCGCGCCGAGTTCATCGCGCTCATGCAGTCGGACCCCATGCTGGCCCTCAAGATCCTGCAGGTTCTTGCCGCCGAGGTCCGCTCCGCGCGGCGGGCGCTTTTCTAGAATGTGCTTGAAGAGTGTCCGGCAATTGCTTCGGGCCGTTGGGATTTCCTGTCCGGAAACTTCGGCCGAACCTGAAGCTCGCAACCGCTCGCCCATCCATCGCCCTCACCTGCTAAACTCACTTTCGAAATGATCCTTGCGTACATCGTCATAGCCGCGGCGGCCTACCTGCTCGGGTCCATCCCCACGGGATACCTGCTGGTGCGCATCTTCCGCCGCGAGGACATCCGCTCCATGGGCAGCGGCAACATCGGCGCCACCAACGTGCTGCGCGAGGGCGGCAAAGGCCTGGGCGCGGCCACATTTTTGCTCGACGTGCTGAAGGGCTGCGCCGCCGTCTGGCTGGGCGGCGCCCTCGGCGCATGGCTCATGCCAGGCGTACCCTTGCGCGACGCGCAGGCGCTCGCGGCCCTGATTGCCGTCGTCGGTCACATGTTCACCTGCTGGCTGCACTTCCATGGCGGCAAGGGCGTGTCCACGGGCTTCGGTGTCTTCCTTGCCGCTTCACCCTGGGCGGCACTGGCCGCGATCGGCGTTTTTGCAGTGGTTCTCGCTCTCACGCGCTACGTTTCCGTGGGATCCATCGCCGGGTCGGCTGCTTTTCTGGTCTTTGCCTGGTTCTTCCCGCCCGGCCCGCATCCGCCCTTCTTCTTCGCCGTCGAATGCGCGGTTGTCCTGCTGATCGTTGCCAAGCACCAACAGAACATCCGCCGCCTGATAGCCGGCACGGAATCCCGTATCGGAGCCAGAAAGCAGCTATGAGCCGCATCGCCGTACTCGGTTCCGGCGCATGGGGAACCGCCCTCGCTCTCTCGCTCTGCCGCCGCGGCGGCCATCAGGTGACGCTCTGGGCGCACGCCGGCGAGCTGGCGCGGCAGATCGCCGGCGCCGGCGAAAACACGCAATTCCTTCCCGGATTTCCGCTGCCCGCCGATCTCGCAGTCACCGCCGGCTGCGACGCCATCGCGGCTGCCGAGATCGTGGTCTCGGTCATTCCCTCGGAGTTTCTGCGCCCCACCCTGCTGCGCATCCGCCCGCACCTGCGCCACGGCCAGTTGCTGGTCAGCGCCACCAAGGGCCTGGAAGACCGGAGCTTCCTGCGCATGACCGAGGTGATCGCGGATTGTCTCGGCGCTGCTCCGGAGCCCGGTTCACCAACACCGCTAACCCCGCTAACTCCGCCAACTCCGCTCTCTCTGCCCATTGGCGCGCTCTCCGGACCCAGCTTCGCCGCCGAGGTCGCGCAGGGCCAGCCCACCGCGATCACTCTGGCGTTGAGCGATCCGCAGAGCGCCGCTCTCATTCAGCAGGAATTCTCCTCGGAGACCCTCCGCCTCTATACCTCGACGGATGTCATTGGCGTGGAGCTCGGCGGCGCGCTCAAGAACGTGATCGCCATCGCCGCCGGCGTCGCCGCGGGCGTGGGATTGGGCCACAACTCTACGGCCGCGCTCATCACGCGCGGCATCGCGGAGATCACGCGCCTGGCCGTGGCCTGTGGCGCGCGGCGCGAAACCCTCGCCGGCCTGGCGGGCGTGGGCGACCTGGTGCTCACCTGCACCGGGAGTCTGAGCCGCAACCGCAGCGTCGGTGCGGCGCTCGGCCAGGGCCGCAAACTGCCGGAGATTCTGGAGTCGCTCGGCGGCAAGGTGGCTGAAGGCGTGCTGACCACGCGCGCCGCGCTCGGCCTCGCCCGCAGGCACGGCATCGAAATGCCCATTGCCGAGCAGATGGAGCTGATTCTGAACCAAGGCCAGGACCCGCGCGAAGCCATCCGCGCGCTGATGCTGCGCCCCGGCAAGGACGAGCAGTGAGCACGGATTTCGCCCGCGGGCGATAGCATCGACTCGCGGCCTTGTGCCACGGCTTCTGGCCGGAGCGCATCATCGTCTCTCCGGTTCGAGCCTTGGGACTTTGCGGTTGGGAATGCAGAGTGAGACAATGCGTAGAATCGACGACCCGATGTGCGCCGGATGAGACCGGCCAATGCAAGACGGAGGTGAAGCATGGACTCCACGTCTACTCTTCTCAAACAGGAAATCAACGATACGCAAGCGGCACAGCACGACCTGGCGAAATGGAAGCTCATCGTGACCGCAGCTCTCGGTGGAGCGGCATTCGGGTTTTCCAACAACAACCAGCCCAATCTCTGGCTCCTTCTCTTCATCCCGTTCGTGTGTGCTTATGTCGACTTGTATGACTACCAGTACAGGCTCCGTGTACTGGTTATCGCCAAGTTCCTCCGCGAGAAAAGCAGCGATCCGGTATTGAAGAGCTACGAAGAGGCATGCGAGCGTGTTCGCGAAAGTCGCGCGGGGGATTTCAATTTGGGCAAACGGGCGGGACTCGGTTCAAGCATCGTAGCATCGGTCGTGGGCCCGTTGTTGTACTTCATCTGGAATTCGGACACGGGAGTTCATGAATACGTTACGATTCCACGGCTGGTTGCTCTTGCCATCTGGTTGTGCAGCATTTCTCTCGTGGTTTACTTTTACCTGGATTTTCGTCGAAAAGAAGATAAGCTCTCCGAATTGCCAAAGGCCTGACTTCAGGAGCACCGGGCTCGCACAAGCTGCAGCCTATGGCGCTTGATCTGGGAGTTTATCTCATCGCTTTCCTTCATCCTCCCGCAATCGCCCCAATGATCAGCAGCGGCTCTTTTCCTGCCGCCACGGCTTCGGGCAGCTCCGCATCAGGGGAGGCGAGCGACCAATCCTCTTCACAGGCGAAGAAGCGCAGAAACGCGCGGCGCTCGCCGGTTTCGTATTCGCGGATCGTGCCGCGCAGCATGGGATAGCCGGCTTCGAGCGCATCGAGAACCGCGCGCAAGGTCACCGGCGGCGCAACTTCGACCAGCACATCGCCTTCGATTCGCGCCAGATTGCGCAGATGGTACGGCAGCGCCACGCGCACCTGCGATACGCTCGCTCCTTCACTCAACTTCGGATTCTCCTCAGATTCTCGCTGTCGAGTTTTCCTGGTCCCTGCCGGGGTCCCCGGCGAGCGATTCTTGCTCGCTGGGGTGGCTTGGTCCCTGTTTCAATTCAGCGTCTGCCCTTCCACCGACAGCACCGCAGGTAGATCGCGAACAATCGGCGTCCAACTGTCTCCCGAGTCGGCCGAAGCGTAGACCTGGCCGCCGGTGGTCCCGAAGTAAATGCCGCATTCATCGAGCCTGTCGACCGCCATCGCATCGCGCAGCACGTTCACATAGCAGTCCTTCTCGGGCAGTCCCTTCGCAAGCGGCTCCCACTCCTCGCCGCCGGTGCGGCTGCGGTAGACGCGCAGCTTGCCATCGAGCGGAAAGTGCTCGGAGTCGCTCTTGATGGGCACCACGTAGAGCGTCTCCGGCTCGTGGGCGTGTACGTCGATGGCGAATCCGAAGTCGGTGGGCAGATTGCCGCTCACTTCGCGCCAGTTTTCGCCGGCGTCGTCGGAGCGCATCACGTCCCAGTGTTTCTGCATAAAGAGCACATCGGGCCGCGCGCGGTGCATGGCCACGTGGTGCACGCAATGGCCGACCTCCGCCGTGGGGTTGGGCATGAAGTTTGAAACCAGTCCTTTGTTGATGGGCTTCCACGTGACGCCGCCGTCGTCGGTGCGGAAGGCTCCAGCGGCCGAGATGGCGATATAGATGCGCTGCGGATTCGTGGCGTCGAGAATAATGGTGTGCAGCCCCATGCCGCCCGCGCCCGGTTGCCACTGCGGGCCGGTGCCGTGGCCGCGCAAACCGGAGATCTCCTGCCAGTTCTCGCCGCCGTCGCTCGAGCGGAATAGCGCTGCGTCTTCCACGCCTGCGTAGACCGTGTCGGGATCGGTGAGCGAGGGCTCGATGTGCCACACGCGCTTGAACTCCCAGGGATGCTGCGTGCCGTCGTACCATTGGTGCGTGGTGAGCGGCTTGGCTGCAGTATCGTAGGCGAAGCGGTTGGGCAGCGCCTGCGGAGGGCCGGGCGGAGGAATCGCTTCATTCGGCAATCCCGGCTGGCGCCAGGTCTTGCCGCCGTCGTCGGAGCGCTGGATGAGTTGCCCGAACCAGCCGCTGGTCTGCGAGACGTAGATGCGTTCGGGGTCGGCCTCGGAGCCTTTCATGTGGTAGATCTCCCAGCCCGCAAAGAACGGCCCACTCACCTGCCAGTCTTTTCGTTTGCCGTCGGAGGTGAGAACGAACGCGCCTTTGCGCGTTCCCACCAGCACCCGCACACTGCTCATGATGACCTCCTGCCCGTTGCCTTGCCGTTGCGGCGAAAAGGGGAATTGGGGAATGCCGCTCTCCGATTTTTTCCGAATTTCCTTGCAAAGTGCAAGTATTTTTTCGGGCCGGCGATTACGGCGCCGCAACCGACAGCAACCGCACCGGTCCGAGCAGGCCCGAGGGCAGCAGCGGCGAATCGGCTTTATACGGCGTGAAATCGGCAAGGGCGTATCTCTTGAGCGCCCCCGGTTGCTGGTCGCCGATCATGCGGTTGACCCACAGGTTCGTCACCCGCACGACGATGCGATTGCTGCCCGGCACGAGCGCTTGCGTTACGTCGATGTGGAACGGTGTCTTCCACAAGATTCCCTGGTCCTTGCCGTTCACGGTGACCTCCGCGATGTTTTCCACGTCGCCCAGGTCGATCCAGAGATGCGCGCCGGGCGTGAATGCGCTCACTGGAACCTCGATCGTCTTCGCGTAGCTGGCCGAGCCGGAGAAATACCTGACACCCGAATCCGCCGATTCACTCCACGAGATCAACCGGCCGAACGGCGCCGTCTCTGGAGCGCCGCGGTTGGGTTCGAAGCTGACGGTCCAGTCTCGATTGAGCGCCTCGTCGACTCCAGCAACGATGGTCTCTTTGGGCTCGGGCAGCGCGTGCGAAGCCGCTTGGGCCGGTTCGCGGAAGACGACGAATGTGGTTCCGTAGGGTTCAAGATGCAATGGAACCGTCGTGCGGCCGTTGGCGATGGAGTACGCTGCCGGGTGAGTCTCTCCGCTGGCCGCATCCCACAGCTCCGGGGCTTTGCCGTCCACACGGAAGGTCGCGTTCACATCTTCCGCGCGGTCGTTGCGATTGTCGACGAAATACAGATCACCGTCGGCGAGTTTGCGGTGCACGAACATCAGGTTTGCGCCGGGCTCAGGCTTGGCGTACTCAAAGTCGTGCACCACACCGAGCGCAGCCAGCGTTTCATCGGCAGAGAAGCCGATATAGAGCCTGCCCTTGCCAATTCTGCGCACTCCTCGCGGCGCGGATTCCCTGCCCCAAAGCGAATCCGCAATCTTCTTCCACTCCGCCGGATCGTCGGCGAGGCTCGGCGAATCCGTGGGTTTGTTGCCGACTACGACTGCGCCCTGCAGCACGAGGTCCCTGATGCGCCGCAGCACCAGCAGCGTCATGCGCTGGCTGCGGCCGCCGAGATAAAGGATGCGATAGCTCGTTCCTCCCGGCGTGACGAGACGGCCGTCTTTCAAGCTCAACTCATGCAGCAGCACGTCGCTGTTCACAAAGTCGAAGGCGTAGCCGTCAGGCGCATCGGCAATCGCCTTCCAGCCAAAGACCGCGGTCAGCGGGCCCTCCTCGCCGTAGAAGTACGCCACGTCGGCGGAGTAATGCCCTTGTTGCATCATCCAGGAGCAGCGCGCGAGATACGTGATCCACGGCTGGGCTTCCTCGGCCCAGGTGTCGTTGCGGTTGAACCACAGGCCGTAAGGCCCGAGCGTCAGACCGGGCGCCATCTCGGCCACCGGCTGGTGCGTGGACTCATGAATCTCAAAGCGATTCACGCCCAGCGCAAATTCGAGATCGGCGACCTTCTTTAAATCGCCGGGCGAGAAGGACCACGCCGGACCGCGCGAGGTCATCGACTCCGCGCCGACGATGTTCTGGCCGTAGATGTGCGCGACCGACGCCGCGCCGCGCAGATCGGCAAAGTAATCGACATTCGGCCCCGGCTGGCCGGCCCAGGTCCACATCGCGCCCATGGGAACGTCGGTCTTGCTGCGCATCTCCATATCGTCGCCGAGCGAGGGACGATGATCTTCGAGCGCCTCGCCGTAATACTTCATCCCATGCGCGTGCAGCGCCTCGGCGATTTCGCCGTAGTGATTTTCGGCCATCAACTGCCCGATGGTGCGCCGGAAGTCCCAGAGGAAACGGTCGGTGTCCGCGGTGCTTTTGATGATGACGCCGGTGAGCGCCGGGAGCCACGGGCGCGCATCGTAGCCGCGCCGTTGCTCGAACTCTTCGAGCATACGATCGGTCCAGTTCTGCGGGCCGACCTCGATGCTGTCGGTCAGCAGCCACGAGATGCCGTTCGCGCCCAACAGCTCCGGGCCCACGGTATCGGCGTACATCTTCAAGTAGCCGTCGACGTAGTTCTTGACGTAGCCGCGGTTCAGCTTGTCGACCTCGAGGCCGGTCGCCTCCGCAGGCGCGGGGCCGTTCTCATGGCCGGTGAGCGAAGACCCAATCCGCAGGACCCGCCACAATCCTCGGGGCGGCGTCCAGTCGAGCGTGCCATCGGGCTGCATTTTTTGGGTCAGGTCGATCACGTCCGACTGCGGAACGATGAACTCAGGCGCAACTTCGGGATCGGCGATCGAATAGAAGTCGCGCGCGTTGGCGTAACCGGCGCGCTTCTCAAACTCATTCACGCGCGCGCCGCTTGAGAGCACCAGCTCGGTGATCTTGTGGTCGTGCTCAACCACGGGCGCAGGTTGCGCGGGGTACACCAGGCGGAAGTACCGCGCGGTAACAGCATCGAACGCAGCCGTGCGCTCGACGATGCTGCTGAAAGGAATGTCGGCGATCTTGCGAAAGCTCTTGCCATCGTCGCTGGCTTCAAGGTACGGCGGGATCGCAGGGCTCTCGTGGTCGAAGACGCTGATGGCCTCGCCGAGGCTCGCCAGCGTGACGGCCTGAATCGCCTGCGGATGACTGTAGTCGAACTCAACCCACGACTCGTTGCCGGGCGTGCTGGCAGGCAGGTCGAGCGCAACTGTGCTCACGTCGCCGTCGGAGAGCGCGGAAGCGATCGGCGTTCCGAAGTTCGCAGTTCCGGCGCTCGCAGTCACCTTGGGATTGAGTTCCTGCTGCGTCTTGTCGCCGTCGGGAATCCTGTACGCAATCACGGCCACGTCTGTGTAGTACTCGGGCGGCGTGGTCACCGTGCCATCGGGCGCGCGGCGGCCGGGAACCTGGAAGTTCTGAAAGGTTCCATCCACCTGCGACGGATGCGCGAGCTTGCCCGTGAACGGCTTGCCGCCCTCGATGCGCGTGGCCGACCACACCATCTTCTTCATGCCCTGGGACGCGGGCACCCACGGTCCGCCGGTTTCGCTCCAGCCCGGCGAGCTGGCGATGGCCACTTCCATATTCATGGAGCGCGCGGTTGAGACGGCGTAGCGGAATGCCTGCTTCCACTCCGGCGTCATGTAGATGAGGCGGTGCGGCACGACCTGCGGCGTGTCGATGGCGCCCTCGAAGATGGTCACGCCGCCCACGCCCACGCGATGCATCCACTCGAGATCGAGCTTGATGCCCTCCGTGGAGATGTTGCCGTTCATCCAGTGCCACCACACGCGGGGACGGGCTTGGTTGGGAGGATCGAGAAAGCCGTGCAGCAGGGCGTCGGGCTGCGCAGCGCCGGTTTCCGGAGCGGTGGGAGCCTGAGCGAGAAGTGGACTTAATGCGCAAAAAACCAGGAGGAAGGAGAAGACTGGTCCGCAGGTTGTCATTCGCATCCGCCCTTGCATGATGCAATCAAGGATAGACCGTACGGGACGGAGGCCGACGCTACGAGTTTGCAGAAGAATTCTTAGAACGTAAAAGCCAGACCCAAGCGGAGGCTGCGCTGGTCCTGCGCGAAAAGCAGCAAAGTGCCGTCGCTCAGGATGTACGGCTGGTAGCCTTCGGCGAGGAGATTGCGCACGTCGAGCAGCGCTTCAAGGCCTTCCGAGCCGTCGCGGGTGATACGGATGGGCTGGCGGAGGTGCAGATTCAGATAGGGCTCGGCCACGTTCTCGGCGAAGGGCGCTACGGCGGTCAAGGTCTCTTCGGGCTGCCAGCTATAGCTGGCGCGCCACCGGGTTCCGGTTCCGTCCAGCGTGCCTGAGAGCGAGATCGCTAAGGTTTGCGCGTGGCGGGAGTGCGCGGAAGCCAGCACATCCGTCAAAGCAGATGCCTGCGGCAGTGCCGGCATCACCAGGGCATCGCCGCTGGCATAGATCAGGCGCACGCGATTGCCGCCGGGCAGGCGGTGCTCCAGGCTGGCCTCAACGCCGGCGGCCGAGTAAGCCGGTCCGGCGGCGCGCATCAGATTGCTCGCCCGATCGAACAGCACGGCAGCCGGAGCGTCGCCGGGAGCAAAATGGCCCAGCGCCTCCAGAACCGGGTTGTCGATGCGATCGGAGAAGAGGACCACGGACATGCCGGCCGCGTCAGTCTGCCGTTCCCAGGCGATCTCCTGATGGAATCCGTGCTCGATGGTGAGAGTTCCGTTGCGCAAGGCGAGTGCGGGCAGCCACGCGGCGGCTTCGCTCGTGGCCCCAGCCGGAGCCGGCGTCATGGTGGCCATGCGGTATTGAATGGTGGTCGCGCCACCGTGCCACGCGACCGTCGCGTAGGGCAGCATGGCCGTCGCCGTGCTGGGCGACGCTCCCATCAGGCGGCCGGCCACCACGTCGGAACCGGCCTCGGCCTCGATCGCTTCGCCGAAGTGCATGGTCTCCGAACTGCGCACGGAGGCCTCGTCGATTCCCGCGTTGTCTCCGCTCACCACTGCGGGGTCCACAGCCACGGCTGCAACCGACTCGACCGAACCGGCAAAACCCAAATCCTGGCGGAAGCCAAGCATCGATTCCATGCCGGCATCGCTCTCAGGCGCGAAATCCACGCGCGCCAGCAACTCGCGGCTCGTCGATGGCGTGTCTTCGACGGCCATCGTGAAGCGCTCGCCGTTTTCGCCAAAGGCTCCAGCCTGGCCGGTGGCCATGATCCGCGCCTTCAACTTCGGTCGCGCGCCGGGGCCCTCCGAAGCGACAACCAGCGGCCCATCTTCAAGCCAGCGCAGCAGGGGCCGGTTGGCGGCCGAGCGCAAGGTCCAGGCCCAATCGTCCTTGGGTGCGTTGCCGGAACGCGGTTCGGCGGGCAGCCATTGAATCACTTCGTAGAGGGTGTAAAGCGTGAGGTTGACGACCGTGCCGCTGCGCACCTTGACGTTCTCGCGCTGCGAAGGCAGGAACGACGGTCCCATGGCTTTCAGAATGTAACGCCCCGGCGTGAGCGAGGAGATGAGGAACCGGCCTTCGGCATTGGTGTAGGCTCTGGCTATGACGCTCAGGCCGGGATCGAGCACCTGTACTTCAGCGCCGATCTGAGGCACGCCTGCCGAATCCCGCACCAATCCCGACACTGACGCAGTTGCCGCTCCGAAGCTGGGAGCAGCTCCCAAAGCAATGAACACGGCGAAACCGGCGAAATAGGCGCTGCGCTTCATCTGCAGATCTGAAAACCCCGCCGCGTCTCTGGCTGTCTTCCCCCGAATGTGGTCCCGCGCAACTCTCCGGATTCTATCGTCCGGTTGGCGCTTGCACGGGATGTTTACTATTCCACGACAAAAGGCGCCGATTGCGCAATGGTTTGTCTCGTAATTGCGTCATTTACTTTCACGGTCACCTTGTACTTGCCCGGGCTCAGGCCGGCGATGGGCAGGCTCTTCTCCACCGTCAATTGGTCGCTGTGTGCCCCTAAATCCTTCGATTCCAATTGCTTTTCGAGAATTACATTGCCCGCGGAATCGGAGATCTGGTAGGTGACGGTCGCCGAATTGCTCTTGGTGGCGTCGTCGATGCCCAGATTATAAAACTGCACCCAGAAGTTCAACTCCTGGTTGCGCTTGAAGCTGACGGGCGTGGCCGGATTCTCCGCCACCCGCGGCCGGACGAACATATTGCTGATGATGAAGGCGCCGCTGCCGATCTGCTGCGAAGACACGGTATTCATCTGGTCGGCCAGGATGAGCGATGAAGCCCCCAGATTCTCGTCCTGGAACTCCGGAACATTGAGACTGCGGCCGTAAATTCCTTTGTGATCCGGGTTGTTCACGTCCTTGAGGGCGATATCGAGACGGTAGAGTCCGGGCGGAACCGGCAGCGCCTTCCAATAAAGCGACTTGCGGTCGAGCGACTTCTCCAGCAATTCGGAGGGCTCCGTGATCTCCACCGTGTCCTCGAAGGTCTGCACCGTCTTGTGCATGATGGTCGTCACGCGGCCCAGGATGTTCACGACGCCCTTGGAAACTCCGTCCTTGGTCACGAAGGTGATGTCGCGGTTGCGGATCTGGATGGTGATGGGGATCAGATCCATGCCGTCGGTGACCTTGACGTAGTCGGTGCGCACGTCGAAGGGAAACACCGGCCCCTGCAGCAGCTTGTGCGAGGAGCTGAATGCGTCGAGGTCGTTACTCAGGTCCGCATAGCTGTTCGCCGGAGGCGCGAAGAGCTTGACCGCCATCGCGATGCGGTCGAACTCATGGCTCTGGTTGTAGGTGGCCATGTTCCCGGCGCCAAGCTGCTCAATGCCGTTGCCGTTAAAGCGGTCGTTCTTACCCGCGTGGTTCTTCTCTTCATAATCGGTCATGCCGGCGCCGGGAACATTCTTGAGGGCATCCTTCTCGCTGCGATCAATCGTGTAGTGATAATCGCCGCACTGGCAGGTATCGACGAACTCGATGTCGACATTCTCGCCGATGCCCTCAATATAGCGGTAGTGCCAGATTTCGAACGGAAAGGTGGACGTCTCGCCGCCGCCTTCTTCCGGGGGCCGCTCGTACATGCCGCCCGAGGGGTGGGAGTCGATGCTGTCGGGAGCGCCGAAGGCAATATAGATGTGGCCGCGGTCGGACTTCCATCCTGGCTTGCCGGCGGCATAGTGGTCGTTGGCGTACTGGATGCGCCTGTAGTGTTCCTCGCGGAACTCGTTCTCGGGAGAATCGGGATTAGGATTGCGGCGCAGCCAGAAGCTCTCGATGAAGGCCTCGCGCTCCTCATCGTTGGCCAGGCTCAGGAAGGCCTTGCGCTCATCGTCGGTAATGATGTAGGGGACGTCTTCGTCCAGCCATTTCTTGTAGGGGCCCTTCAACTCCCCGCGGAGGTTCTTTTGCGCCCTGTACCGCTCCTTATCGGAGAGCTGGCGCTTCAAGGGATCGGCTTCCTGGCCCTGGCCCGAGTCCTGTCCCTGGCCGGTTGCGGGCTGGGTCTGCTGGGTTGTGGAAGGGGTTGCAGTCTGGGCCAGAAGACCGGTTGCCGGGGACGAAATGAGGCCGCAATTGAGTGCTGCGAACAGTAAGCGGCGGCGATTGAACATCATTGCCTTGGATACTCCTGCGAAGCCTTATTTTACGGCTCCCGGAACCGCCGGGCAAGGTTCCCCAGGGCATTTGGCTCCGTTGGTTCGACGTTTCGGGCCGGGCAACGTCACCCGTTGGGCCGGCTGGACAGCGAAAAGGCCGCTATTTCACCAGATTTCGGGCCCGCTTGTGCCTCTCTTGAACGTCAAAAAAAGAAAAGGCTCCTCTCACGCGCCTGCCGCAATCTCTATCGCTCGCCCGTGTTTGTGGCCGCTGGGATGTGCGCGAACCCACAGGGTGAGGCGCGACGCCTCTCTCGATCGGGTTCAACCGCGCCCGAAGTGCGAGTTTACGGAACCGATTGCCTCCGGTTCGCGTAAACTAAATGGGAGAAAAGCCAAGATTCGGATCGCTATGAAAAAAATCCTCCTCATTGCTCTCGCTGTGCTGGTGGCCGCCGGGCTTGTAACCTTTATGGTCATCAAGCAGCAGTCGGGATACACCAAGGTGTACACCGCGACCGTGGCGCGCCAGGATCTGGCCTCCGTGGTCAGCGGCACCGGCCAGATCAAACCCAAGACCTACATGAATGTGGGGGCCACGTCCTTCGGCCGCATTACGCACTTCTATGTCAAGGAAGGCGACCTCGTGAAGAAGGGCGAGACTCTGGCCACCGTCGAGAACGTGCAGCAGGAGTCCACGGTCAACGCCCAGCAGGCCACCATCGCCTCCGCCAAAACCGACATT
>PLSB01000050.1:0-22758 GCA_003165005.1 Acidobacteriaceae bacterium
ATGCCCGCCAGCCGCAGCGGCACGCGCGATGCCGCCGAACTCGAAGCCCTCGTCGGCCAGCCCATCACCTGCCGCATCACCAAACTCGACGTCGCCGACGAAAACGTCGTCGTCGATCGCCGCGTAGTTCTCGAAGAGCAGGCGCGCGCAGGACTCGCCGATCGCCGCGCCGCGCTCAAAGAAGGCGCGACCGTCACCGGCACCGTGCGCACGCTCATGCCCTACGGCGCATTTGTCGAAATCGAGCCCGGTGTCGACGGCCTCCTTCACATCAGCGATATCTCGCTCTCGCGCATCGCCAAACCCGAAGACGTGCTCTCCGTCGGCGAAGAACTCACACTGCGCATCCTCAAGATCGACTCCGAGTCCAACAAAATCTCGCTGGGCCTCAAGCAGCTCCAGCCCGGGCCATGGGAGACCGCATCCGAGCGCTACCTGACTGGCCAGCGCGTCAATGGTTCCGTCACGCGCCTCACCGACTTCGGCGCATTCGTCGAGCTTGAGCCCGGCCTCGAAGGCCTCATTCACATCTCCGAAATGTCGTGGGAGAGAAAAGTCCGCCATCCCGGCGACCTCTTGCACCAGGGCGACCGCGTCGATGCCGTCGTGCTCTCCGTCAAGCCGCCCACCGGCACGGAACCCGGCCGCATCTCGCTCGGCCTCAAGCAGGCCCTCGCCGATCCCTGGCTCGAATTCGAGCGCAAATTCCCGGTCGGTTCCGAGATCGAAGGCCCCGTCACCAAGCTCATGAACTTCGGCGCATTTGTTGAGATCGCTCCGGGCGTCGACGGCCTGGTGCACGTCAGCGAGATCGTCGCCGACCGCCGCATCAACCATCCGCGCGACGCCGTGCGCGAAGGCCAGCGCGTCAAGGCCGTCATTCTCGCCATTGACCCTGAAAAGCGCCAGATCAAGCTCTCCATGAAGCAGCTGATCCCGACCTCGATCGACGAGTACATCGCCGAGCACAAAGTAGGCGACCGCGTCTCCGGCCGCGTCGTCGAGCTCACCGCCTCCGGCGCAGTCGTCGAACTCGGCGAAGGCATAAGAGCTGCGCTGCATGTGAAGAAAGCCGCCGCGGCATCGGCGCCTTCGTTGCAAAAGCCCGCAGCGCCGCCAAGCGATTCCGCCGCCAAGCCCGACCTCTCGCAACTCTCCTCGCTGTTGAAAGCCCGCTGGCAAGGCAACGCCCCCGAGCAAGCGGCAACTCCGGAACCGCTAGCCGAAAGCCAAATCCGCAACTTCAAAATCACAAAGCTAGTCGCCGACGCAAAGAAAATCGAAGTGGAACTCGCGTAGACGGCAAGCTCTGCCCCGTAAAAACACCCTGTCATCCTGAGCGAAGGTCGTCCGCCGCAGCGGACGACCGGAGTCGAAGGATCTGCGGTTGCTTTTTTCTCGTGTGGGCCGGATCGCACGAATTCGCCGACCCGCTAACTCGCTGGCTCGCCGCTACAAATACACCTCATCCAAATAGCACCAGCGCCAGTCCTCGCCGCGCTCGGCACTTTGGATCAGCGGATGCTCGGTCTCATGAAAGTGCGCCCGCGCGTGCCGGTTCTTCGACGAGTCGCAGCAGCCCACGTGCCCGCACTCGAGACACATCCGCAGGTGCGTCCACGTATCGCCCGCCTTCAAACATTCTTCGCAGCCCTTGGTGCGCGGCTTCACACCCTTTTTGATCGCTCCCACATGCGTGCATTGCACTGCCATTGGTGACCTCCTCCGGCTTTCCACTGACTATAGCGCACGAACCCCAACCCATCTCCTTCAACTCAGCAAGAAAACGGGTGCCCCACATCTCGCCACGTCTTTGTCTTTGTGGCTAGGGTGGGATCGCACGAATCCGCCGACTTGCCGACTCTGTGCTACACGTACACCTCATCCACTATCCTTTCGCTTATGCACCTTCCCGCGCGCGATGCCGAACTCGTCGAGATCATGGACGCCTCGCTCGCCGAGGCCGCGCGCCGCGCCGGAGCGTTTCTCGCCTGCCGCATCGGCTGCACCCAGTGCTGCCACGGCGCCTTCGCCATCAACGCGCTCGACGCCGCGCGCCTCCGCGCCGGAATGGCTGAGCTGCGCGCCACAGATTCCGCTCTCGCCACTGAAGTCGAGCTCCGCGCCCGCACATGGCTTGAGGAACACGGCGCAGATTTCCCCGGCGATCGAAACACCGGCGTCCTCGGCCGCTCTCCCGAAGACCAGGCCCGCTTTGAAGAGTTCGCCAACGAGGCCGCCTGTCCCGCGCTCGACCCTGCGACTGGCCGCTGCGATGTGTACGCGTGGCGGCCCATGACCTGCCGCGTCTTCGGCCCTCCCGTGCGCGCAGCGGGCGACGATGGCGCAGAAGGCCTCGGCCATTGCGAACTCTGCTTCATCGCCGCTGCATCTGAGCAGGTTACCGCCTGCGAAATGCCCGTCCCGCACGCCCTCGAATCTGAATTGCTCCAGGAAATCGCAACCAACTTCGAAACCGTCGTCGCTTTTGCGCTGCTGCCTTAAAATCCAGCGCCGCGCCGCGCGTTAAACTGATCTTTGCAGCCCTCCATGCCAATGCGTCCCTGCTGGGCCGAGATTCGCACCCGCGCTCTCGAAGAGAACTTCCGCTTCCTCGCGCGTCTCGCCGCGCCGCACGCCGAGCTGCTCGCCATCGTGAAGGCCAACGCCTACGGCCACTCGCTGGCTCTTTGCGCGCCCGCGGTGGTGCGCGCCGGAGCCAAATGGCTTGGCGTTACCAGCGTCGAAGAAGGCATTGCCGCGAGGGCGCTGTGCCCTGACACGCGCGTGCTCATCACGTCCGGCATTGCGCGCGGCCAGGCCGCGGCCGCGATTCTATTTCAAATCACGCCCATTGCCTGGGAGCTGTGGCAGCTCGACGAGCTCGAAGCCGCCGCCCGTGCCGCCGGCGCGTCGCCCGGTTCGGTCCCCGTGCATCTTGAGATCGATACCGGCATGAGCCGCCAGGGCGTTTTGCCCGGCGAGATCTCCGCAGTTTTTTCGCGCTTTGCGCCCGGCTCGCCGCTCCGCCTGGAAGCCGCGATGACGCATCTCTTCGCCGCCGACGAAGCCGACGGCCAGATCACGCGCGAGCAGCTCGCCTGCCTCGACGGCGTTCTCGCCCGCATCTCCGCCGCCGGGCTCTTTGCCGAGTGGCTCAATGTGGGCGCATCGGCTGCGTTGCTCGCCGGCCAGGCGCAGCCCATCGCCGAGCTCGCCGCGCGCCACGGCATGAAGGCCCTCTTGCGTCCCGGCCTCGCGCTCTACGGCGTCGTTCCCGAGTTCGATCCCCCATTTGATTCGAAGCCGCCCTCGCTCGCCGCCGCGCTCGCCGCGCTTGAGCCCGTGCTGGCATGGAAATCCTCGGTCGTCGGCGTTCGCTCCGTGCCCGCCGGCGCCACCATCGGCTACAACGGAACCTTCGTCGCCACCGAGCCCATGCGCCTCGCGCTCGTAGCCGTGGGCTATGCCGACGGCCTCGACCGCTCGCTCGGCAATCGTTTCCATCTATTGGTGCGCGGTGAGCGCGCGCCGCTGGTGGGCCGCGTCAGCATGGATCAGTCGGTTCTCGATGTCACGGAGATTCCCGGCGTCCAAGCCGGCGATGAGGTGGTCCTGATCGGCACGCAGGGCAGCGAGACCATCAGCTCTCAAGACCACGCCCGCGCATCGGGCACCATTCCCTGGGAGGTTTTCACGCGCATCGGCGCGCGCGTCGCGCGCACGTGCGTTTGAATCCGTAAGCATGTATCCGCAGCTCTAACGTGCGCAGGCCCGAGACCCGAAGCCGTTCCTACTTGCGTGCCGTGCCCGATCGAGCGAACACTCTCGTCGCTCCAACTGAAATCAGCCAGCCAAGAAACCAAATCCAAGCCGTTCCCAAAATAATATAAAGAGATCCCATGACGCAGTCGTTTATAGCGCCACCAGATGGCCAGATCGCATTATCCGCACGCTCGATAAGGAAACTCAATGGCCAGATGACGAAATAAAGCCATATCGGCCACCAGTCATGCCCCTCACCACCCAAAGTGCCGAAGTACACCAGAAGGCTCCAGACCAAATAGAGGCCAGCCATCCAGGTGGCGAACTTGGGAAACCTGCGCGCGTGTTTGGCCATAGTATGAATCACAGAGCGCTCATCTCCAGACCGGCGACTCTATCGCGCCGCCGCGCCCGCCGGTGTCGCGCACAATCCCGCCGCGCACTCGACAGCGGAAATCATCGCTTCCGTTCCGATGCACGAATTCAGCAGCATGTGATAGAGCCCGCGCGAGCACCACTCCTGCTGGTAGAACCTGCGGATTACGGCCGCGCGCCGCCGGTCGAAGGCCGCCAGATGCTGCTCGGCATGCTGCGCCCGCTCAGGAAACGCGCGCGCGAACCACTCTTTCTTCGCGCGGGCCGTGGCGTACACAAAAATGTGAAAGCATCCCGGCTGCCCCGCAAGGGCACAGGCCGATCCGCGGCCCACGAGCACGCAGTTGCCCTGTTTCGCGGCCTCCAGAATCTCATCCCGGATCAGCTCCAGCATGCGTTCGGAGTCGAAGATCTTCTCTTCGCCGCTCATCGCCGTCACATACACCGGATCGCGCCAGAAGATCTTGCCGTACCGGTAGTACCACGGGTCCAGCCGCTCGTCGAACTTCGCCGCCGTCTTCGCATCCACGCCGGCCATGCGCGCCGCGCCGCTCACCAGCTCCGAGTCCAGCAGCCGCCAGCCCAGCCGCACCGCCAAATCGTGCGCAAACTCCGCTCCGTGCGAGCCATACTCGCGCTCCACGGTGATCACCCTGACCGGCGCATGCAGCATCACCCCAAACCCCCTTGGGCTGGAGGATACAACGCTTGCTGCGGAAAAGAAAACAGGCGCGGAAGGGAATCACCCTCCCGCGCCCGCAGAGGTTTGCCGCTCAGGGAAGGCCGGCTGCGTAGAGCACGAAACATTTCTCAGGAAATGCGCCGGCAGACAAGCGGCGAATATCCCGGCTCAGACGAGTTCCAAGCGAAGCTGGCGCCCTACGGCCAGCGCAGCCTTACGCAACGTACTCAGGGTCACAGCGTCATACTCCGGATCGAGCAGCCGGTTGAGAGCCGCCCGGCTGGTATGCATCCGCCGCGCCATCTCAGCTTTGCTCAGCTGCTTCTCTTTCATGGCAGCTTCCAACTGCCGCGCAAGCACGCGTTTGAGAGCTGTCGCCGTCACTTCCTCATAGATGCCTTCCTCGCGAAGCCAACTATCGAACGACGACCCTACATTGCTCTTCTTCATACGCCCTCCTTCTTGCGCTTCAGCGCCGAATCGATTTCGGATCGTGGTGTTTTCTGTGTCTTCTTGATAAATCCGTGAAGTAAAACAAGGTGCTCCCCAGCAATGCAAAAAATGACTCGCGCAATGCGGTTTCGCGGCAGGCTGCTGCGAACCTCCCACAACTCCCGGCCGAGCGGACGAACCAACGGCAGCCCAATAGGCCATGAAAACTCCACATCTTTGATGTCTTCGCCGATCACCCGTCGATCTTCCGGGTCAAGACTCCTCAGCCACTCGCGCACCGGCTCGTTTCCGGCGTTTGAACAATAGAAACGGGCGGGCAGGCGTTTGGGCTCGGGCGTCAAAGAAGAGTGTATCATTTTTGGTACAAGGCGTCCAGGGGTCCGCAGTTACGCAGAGCCATCGGGATAGAGTAGCTCTGTTGAGGGGGCAACCGTCCGCGGCGTCTATTGCGTAACCGGCTGGGCCGGCAGCGTCTTCGAGCTCTTCAGATGGCGTTCGTTGGGCGCGTTCGGTTGCGCCGTTGCGGCCGGCAAAGGCGCATCGGGAAGGATCGCCGATCCCTTTTTGATGTGCAGGTCGCCGTTGTCCGAGCTCAGCACGATCCGCGCCGCGCCTCCGCCGATGCGCCCGCTCACCGTCTTGTCCTCGTCGCCGCTCACCGTCAGCGCAAAATCCGTGATCACTGCGCCGTTGTGCGTCCGCCCGTCCACCGTCGCCGAGGCATTGGGCGCGAGCGTGATCTCCACGTCGCCCTTGCTGTTCTTCGCTTCCACACTGTACGTGCCCACCGCCTCTACGCGGATGGCGCCGTCGCGGTCCTCAACGATGGTGTCGCCGTCGATCTGGCTCAGATCCACGTCTTTGGAATGCGTCGTCACGCGCACCTGTCCCTTGGCCCCGGCGATCCGCAAATCGTCGTCGTTCAGGGTCAGGTCGCCGGACAGCGCTGCCGCGTCCAGCGTGGTCACCGAGGTGTGCAAATGCACCGGCCCGGTCACGTTCGCCATCGACACATCGCCCGGAATATCGCCGCTCTGCGAGATTCCGCCCTTGATGTCCGACAGCGTGACGTCGTTCACATTGCCCTCCAGGGTGATGTCGCCCTGGACATCCTGCGCGGCGAAGACGTCGTGCCTGCCGCTGACGAAGTGCGCCACCACCGGACCGGCGATCGAGCTCAGATGCACGTCGCCGCGCGCCGTGATGTCGATGCCCGCTCCCAATCCGCTGGCCGTCACATTGTCCCATCCCGCGTTTACCGTCACGTGCGCCGTCTTCGGTACGGTAACCGACAGATTCACGCGGCCTCTCTCGTTGGCGGGCGATTGGATCGTCACCGCGGCGCCGTTCACCGTCACCTGCGCTTGCTCGGCCGTGAAGATCTTCTTGGCCGCCTCGTCGGAGCCGGCATACGCCACTTCGTGCGCCTGCACCTCGAGGTTCGCCTGGTCGCTCGCCGTGATGCTCACGTCGCCGCGGGGAACGCGAATCTCAATCGACGCATTGGCCGGAATCTGCCGGTTGTCCACCGGCTGATCGCTGTCGTGCTCCGGCAATCCGAAGGTGTTGAAGAAGTCGCCATCGCCGAAGTCGCCGTGAAACGGGCCCATATAGAAGTGATTATGCGCCGCTGCCATCGCTCCCAGAATCCCGAGAAAAATCAGAATCCCGACGAAACTGCCGCTGCGCCGCACCGGGATTCTCCGGCGCATGTCCAGCGCCCACTCGCCCAGGAGCGCTACTCCCGCGCCGATCAGCAGCAGCGGCCACCACTGGCCGTACCACGCCCAGAACGCGCCCGCGTCCAGACGGCCGCTGACCACCAGCAGCGCAATCACGCCCGCGCCTACCAACAGGATCGGGCCGATCGCCGACGGCACGCGCGGCCCGTAGAAGCCAATGTAATTCGCCTTCCACGTATGCCGCTGCGCCCGCCAGGCATCGCGTTGCGCGCGCCACGCGGCCTTTTGCTGTTCGCGATACGCGCGCCATTGCGTCTTCGAATCGTAGGGCGGCGGCGGCACGCCGCCCCCCGGAGGCATATTTGGAGGCATATTCGGAGGCATGCTGCTCATGACTGTCCGCCCTTCTTGTCGCCGTCAAATTCCTGCCACTGCGAGGACACAAGCGCCCCGCTTGCGTCTGACGCAGGGTTTGCCGCGCCCTGCCCTGCGCCCGGTCCTGCGCCCTGAAACGGAGCGCCTGCAATCGTTCCCGGATTTGTTCCCGGACCCGCTCCCGGATTCATTCCCTGTCCCGCTCCCTGTCCCGTGCCGCACCCCGGCGCACCGGGAAACGGCGGGTAGCCTTCCCATGCCAGAGCCGCCCGCTCGGCCAGCATCAGCAGGCCCGCCAGAATCAGATAGAACGGCCAGCTCTGGCCCCAGCCCAAAATGCCTCTCTGCGCCAGCAGGGCGTTTACGCCCACCAGCAGCAGAAACGCCGGCCCGCGCAATCTGCGAATCAGAATGTAGCGGCTCATTTTTGACCCCCTTGCGAATTACCCTGCGACCCATTCTGCGGCCCGCCCGGTGGCCCGCCCTGCGAGTCGTGCAGTCGCCGCACCATCAGCCACACCCCCAACCCGATCAGCAGCAGCGGCCAGAAGTACTGGAACACATGCCAGGAAAACCATTGAAATTGTCCCAGCAGAAACAGCACGCCCAGGGCAATCAGAATCACTGCGCCGACCGGTTCCCGGCGCTGCCAACACGCCGCATGCATCGGCGGAAAGGGCGGAATAGGCGGGATGGGTGGCATCGGCGGGAAGCCCGGCCCCATGGGTCCCGGCGGAGGCGCCGAAAACGGCCCCTGATAAGTGGACTGAAACGGAGCCTGGTAGCCGGATTGATAAGGCGCCTGATTTGCCGCCTGATCCGCGCCCGCCGTTCCCGTTCCCGGCGGCGGGCCCTGCGGCGGCGGATCCTGCCACGGCCGTCCGCCCGTGACAAACCAACTGCTCACCTCGTTCAGTCCCAGCGGGTCGGGCAGCGGATCGCCGTCGCGCCGCGCCTTGGCCGTGTTGTACGCGTCGAACATCTGGTAGAAGATCCACCCCATCACGAAGAGGCCGAATATGCCGAACACGTGCGACGCGCTCACCAGCACCGCGAAGATCGCCAGATGCACCATGCCCTTGACGAACTGGCCGTTGTACATCGCGCCCACGCCGGGAATCGCGCCCAGCACGGCTGCCAGTCCGGGACTGGGCCCACCCACGGGCGGCGGCACATAGGTCCGTTGCGCGCTCTGCCACGCCATCCAGCAAGGCTCGCAGAAAATCTGTCCGCCCGATCCTTTGCGCACGCACGCCTGGCACAGCGCCTTGCCGCAACTCTGGCAATACGCCGCCGCGTTCACACCGTTATGGTTTACGCAATCCATGGTGTGCTCCTTTCCAACCTTTGCACCATGGCGCCACTGGACTGCCCATTGGTGTATTTCAACCCTCGTGGAAACGTAAGCGATGTTTCCAAAAACTCATCGTTGACGCTGTTTGCCGGTTCCGTCACCGCCGGGGCCGTTTGCTCCCTTGTTCCCTTGGTCCCTTGTTCCCTCGTTCCCTCGTTCCCTCGTTCCCTGATCTTCCGCGTCTCGCCCGGCGTCGCCGGCTGCGTCTGCTTCTGTTGCTGCTCGCCGCCGCTGCCCTCGTCCTCGTTCCGGGCGCGCAGCTCGCGCACCCGCGATTCCACCTCATGCACAAACCGCAGGTGGTCGTAGTAGCGCACCACCGGCACCGAAGCCATATTCAGTTGCCGCTCCATGTACGACCGCACCGCGCGCGGCCGCAGGTCGGCCAGCCGCAGATCCTTCAGCTCCACGCCCGCGAGGTTCATCGTCAGAGCAATCGAGAAAAACGCCATCGCCGCCGTCATCAGCATCCGCGGCTGCGCGCTCGACCGCATCCTCGCAAAGAATCCCGGCTGCTGCCACACTGGGGGAACAAACGCCGGAACCGCATTCGGTCCCGCCGCCGCAGGCAAATCGCTCACCGCACGGCCCGGCCCCGTCGCCGCCAGAATCTTATCCAGCAGCCATTCCGGCGGCTCCGGCTCGGGCGACAAAAACTCCAGCCACTCGCGGCCCTTGCGCGCCGCTTCGTACAGCTCCCCGCAAGCCGCGCAGCTGGCCTTGTGCGCCATAAACCGCACTTCCTCCTCGGGGTTCAGCAGCCCGTCCAGTGCATCCGCCAGCAGCATCTCCCACTCGATGCAAGGAAGCGTGCCCGAATTGTGTGTGCCTTCTGTCATGGCTACATCACCTCCTTCTTTGTACGTTCCAACAGCCGCGCCAGTTCCGCCCGTCCCCGGCTGATGCGCGACTTCACGGTCCCTTCGGGAATCTCTAAAACCTGGGCAATTTCCTTGTAATCCAGGTCCTGCAAATCTCTCAAAATCACCGCCTCGCGCAGATCCGCGCTCACTCTCATCAGCGCCTTCTCCACCATCTTCTTCAACTCGTTGCGCGCCGCCGCCTCGTGCGGCGACGGGCCCGCGTCGGCCAGCCGGTCGGCGGCCCGCAAATGCGGCCTCAGCTCCTCGGTCTGGTCCCACCCCTCGTCCAGCGAGCTCGTCGCGCGCTGGTTCCGCGTCCGCCGGAAGTTGTCCACCAGCAGATTCCGCGTCATGGTGGTAATCCACACCGGCAGGCTGCCGCGCGCCGCGTCAAAACTGCTCAGATTCGTGTAAATCTTCAGGAAAACGTCCTGCGTCAGGTCTTCGGCGTCCGCCGCGTTGCCCGTAAAGCGGTAGCAGAGCCCGTACACACGCTTCTGATGCGCCCGGACCATCTCGGCCCATGCGCCCGAGTCGCCGTTCATCGAGCGGCGGACGATCTCGGCCCATTCCGGCTCCAGAGCTCTTACCTCCGTCGACCCCGCATGCTTCGCCAATGTTGCCCGGCCCGCCGGCCCGGCCTCGGGAGTGCCCGCAATCGCAGCGCACCGGGTCTCATCCTGCCGCGCCAGCCTTGCGGAATCCGCTCCCGCCTCAACCAGTCTGCAGGCCTCGCTCTCGCGCGCTGTTGCGCCCTCCAGCACTTCGGGCCGTCCAAAAGCCCGCCGCACCGCAGGTGCTGCCGCCATGCCCCAGCTTAATGTACCCACGTACTGCATGGAGACTTGATACGCAAAATGCCCCCGATCTGTTCCATCAACCCCTCCGCCCCTCCGCTGACGAAACGCCGGGCGCCGGGTGCCGGGTGCTCCCGGTCCCTCGCTTTTGGGGACCGGGGATAGCATGCCGCCGGAACGGACCGAAATGGCCCTCATGATGAATTCTGCGGCCTCATCTGCATCCTCCCGCCCCAAGCCTCATCTGAGAAAATAATGGCAGTGAATCCGCGCCATCATTTTGCGTTCTTGAGCGTCAGGGTTGCGCTTTTTCTCCTGCTCGCGATCGTCCTCTGCGCCGGGGCGGCCAGTTCGCGCGCGCAGAACCCCACCTCGGCGGCCAATCCCTTCTACGGCAGCGTCACCGCGCAGCCGGTCTCAAGCCAGCCGCTCCGGCTCTCGCTCGACGACGCCATCCGCCGCGGCCTCGGCAACAACCTGGGCCTGAAGGAAGCCGAAGAAGGCGAACAAACGCTCGACGGCGAGAAGAGCGAGGCGTTGCAGGAGTTTCTGCCCACCATCTGGCTCACCGGCGACACCGGCTATTACATGCACAATCTGGTCGCGCTCGGCTTCGGGCCCAAGACGATCTCTGAGTTCTCGTCGTTGTTTCCCGGCGGCAAGGTTCCCGCAGGGCTCGCGGAGATCACGCGCGACGACCTGACCGAGGGGCAGATTCACTTCACCCAGATCTTGTTTTCCGGCCCCGTGATCCAGGGCTGGAGGGCGGCCGGCGCGGCGGAGAGGGCGGCGCACTTCAACAAAATGTCGGCGCGCGGCGAGGTCGTCCAGCAGGTGGCCATCGCCTATCTGCGCGCGGTTGCCGATCAGAGCGAAGTGGACAACGCCAATGCCCTGGTCGCCGAGGCGCAGGTGCTCGTCGATCACGTCCACGCGGCGCACCTGGCCGGTGTCGTGGCCAATCTGGATGAGTTGCGTGCGCGGGTGCAGCTTGAAGCGCAGCAGCAGGCGCTGATCGCGGCCCAGAATCGCCAGGCCAAAGACCTGATCCTGCTTGAGCGCGAGATCGGCGTCGATCCCGCGCAGCAGATCGCGCTCACCGATCCCGCGCCCTTTAGCGACCTGGCCGAGCAAACCCCGGAAGAGGTGCGCGCGCTCGCCTTGAAGAGCCGCCAGGATTATCAGAATTTGCAAAACCAGGCCGTCGAGTTTAAAGCCGTGCACGCCGTCTATCGCAGCCAGCGGCTGCCCACGCTGAGTTTCAATAGCTATTACGGCACCAGCACGGTGAACGGAGTGGGCACGCACGGCGACTTCTCCGCCATAGGCACGCTGAACATTCCCCTCTTCCGCGAGGCGCGCCTGCGCGGCGACGAGGACGCCTCCAAGGCGCTACTGGACGCGAACGGCGCCGAGCTAGCCGACCTGCGCAACCACATCGACGAGCAGGTGCGCTCGGCACTCCTCGACGTCGGCGCAAGCAAGCAACTGGTCGACGTGGCGCGCTCCAATGTCGGCCTGGCCACGCGCGCCCTGAGCGACGAGACCGACCGCGTCAACGCCGGCGTCGACGACAATCTGCCCCTGGTCACGGCGCAGGCCACCTTGGCTACCGCGCAAACCAATCTCGTCGAGAGCCTCTACCAGTACAACGTCTCCAAGCTCCTCCTGGCCCGCGCCGCCGGCGTCCTCGAGCAGCAGTACCGCGTCTACCTGGGGCGGTAAAGACAGGTTTCAGGAATCAAGGAACAGCGGAACCCTTCCACAGAACGATTGTGCAACAGAGCAAGGAATTGTCGGCAAACGGCGGAGGGGTTTTCTTGCTGGAGCGTCACCCTCCTGCTTTTTGACATGCAGCTTAATAATGTCATATAGTTTATATATGTCACACATGGCACAAGCGAAGAGTAATGACAATTTGAACCGGAATGTCACATCGAGGGTGAATGACAATGGCCGCATCGTCATCCCCGCCTGGATCCGCCAGCAACTGGGCCTCAAGCCGGGCGATACGCTCTTGATGCGCGTGGAGGGCGATCTTCTGATTGCAGAGCCGCAACTTGCACGCGTCCGCCGCGTTCAGGAGAGCCTCAGCAAGCTGATTCCCGCCGATCGCTTGCTCTCCGATGAGCTCATCGCCGAGCGCCGGGAAGAGGCGCGGCGCGAGGTGGAGGAGTCTCTTGGCTGATCTTTTCGTTCTGGACGCGTCGGCTTTGCTCGCGCTGATGAGGAACGAGAAAGGCGCCGCGGTGGTTTCCGCATCCTTGCCCATGGCGGTGATCGGCACCGTCAACCTGGCTGAAGTCCAGGCTAAGCTTGTTTCCGCCGGGCTCAGCGAGCAGGAGGCCTGGTGGCATATCGCAGAGGTCGGCTGCGCAACCGTCCCGTTTGATGAGGAGCAGGCCCGAATTGCCGGGGGACTGGTACGAATCACCCGTCCCTACGGCCTCTCGCTCGGCGACCGAGCCTGCCTGGCGCTGGCGATTCTGCGCAAGGCGACCGTCTATACCGCGGATAAGGAATGGGCCCGGCTTGGCCTCGATCTTAAGATCGAGATGATTCGCTGAATTGGAAACGGCTGCGCCTAAGCATTGGGCTGGTGCGGCTACTGCGCACTGACCTGCAATGGAACCTCCAGCGATCCGGCGCGGTTGGCATTGAGGTCGTGGACGCCGATGCGCAGGTAGACCTGCCCGGCAGGAAGATCGAAGGCAAGCCGGAGGGGGATCCCGGAGGTCATAATCTTTTGCATCAGGGCGTCTTTGAGACCGAGTTGGAACGGATGCAGATAGAGATTCACGGTCTGCCCATTGGCGTCGTAGCCCACGATGGCCAGCTCGAGAGCGTCTTGATGGCTGCCATCCGGATTGGGGTTGAAGGTGAGGCTGTGCGCGTCGAGAGTCAGGTCGATGACGTAGCGATGCGGCGTCCCTTTGAGAGTCATCTGGCCCGGGGCCGGGCTGGGAACGCTGACTCCCTTGAGCAGCGGGTCGGAGGCGGGCACGACGCGCGCCTCAAAGAGAATCTGCGTGGCTGGCGGCGCGTCGTGCGCAAGGGCGGCGACGAATTGCTTTGATGCACTGTCTTGGCTGGCCGGGGACGCATCCGGCTTCTCCGCGTAGTAGCCGCGACGGTAGGCAAGCTCGAAGCCACGCTCGCCATCCACCCGCACTTGAATCTTGTGGTATTCGCCATCGAGGTGCTCTTTGGGCGGCGCATAGGCAATGGTGTAATAGCTGGAGCCATTCCTGACCGCGTCCGTCACCGCCTTATCCAGATCGTTGGTGTCCACGTAGGCGCGGCCTCCGGTCTCCTTCGCCACCTCCTGCATCGTGGACTGTGTGTCGGTCCACTGCTCCTCTTCGTTCGTGAGCTTCGCGGAGAGGGTGTCAAGGGGCTTCACCATCGTTTTAGCGTCACTAGCGTCGGGCTGCACGAAACTCACCGAGGCGTTGTACTCCGAGGGAACGTTGAGCCCGCGCGCGTCCACGGGATAGATGGCGACGCGCGCCGCCGTTAGCTTCTCGGCCGTGTCCTGAATCTCCTCCCGGTAGCTGGTCACGTTCCTGTATGGACTGAAGAGCGTGGAATCGGGATACATGACGAGGGGAAATGCCCCGGAAAACCAGATGACATTCTTGCGTCCCTGGATGCCGCTTAGATAACCGGCCAGCTCCCGCATGGCATCGAGGGTAATCCGCATACGATCGTCGATCAGGGCAGCCTTCCGATCGGCCTGGAACTGCCGGAGGGCCTCAGCAACGCCCATGACCGGAGCAGCGCTCGGCGAGGTAACGACGAGTCCGGCAGCCGGCGAATCTTGCTGGAGTTTGAGTTCAGCGGCGTCGAGCGCGTCCGTTTGTTGCGTGTTACGAACCGCCGCCACCTGCGGGTTGGCCTTCGCGCTCTTCACCGCTCTGGCCAGCGCGCCCACGTCGTTCGTAAAGGGAGTGACCATCCTCAACTGCATCGAGAGCGTGAAGACGGCGAGCGTGGTGCCCGGCTTGATGGACTCCAGATAATCGATCATCTTCTTGCGCACGAACATCTGGTCGGTTGATTGCGTATTCAGCGCGTCAAGAAGCAGCACATTCACTGCGCTCGATGGGGGATATTCGGGCAGATTGGTGTAAGTGTCGGCGGGCAGCGCCGCAGTCATGAAGCCAGACGGCGCAGCAGGCTCCGGCTGGTACTGATCGAAGGACGTGATCTTCAGCTCTTTGCCGTCTTCAAAGACGTGAAAGGCGCTTCGGTCGAGCCCGAGGACCGGTTGATCGCGATCGGTCACGACAACATCCACCAGAACAAGGTTGGCGCTGGTGCGCAGCGTGGGTTGAGGCCAGGCTTCGGTCCCCCTCGCGCTTGAACCGGAGACCGATCCTGGCGCGGGGCCTGGCGCGGTTTGCCCTGTCAGCGCCAGGGCAGTTGCCAACAGCACGGCAGGACTGAGGTACGGGACGGTCCAAGACAGACGCATACGCGAACCCTCTCCGGGCTTCAAGAAAGCAGCGAGACTCCATTTCATCACCCGACGCCAACTCAAGCAAGCATTTTGCCGGCGAGCCGTGCGCCGGTGTTCTCGGTCACAGGTGCATCGATGATTTCGGGGATTATTTTTCGGCGCAGGCAAACAGTTCTTACGCCCCTCGCGGGGGCTGGCGGTTGCTTTCGAACCCATCCCCAGGCTCGCGCGCCTGGGGCTACCGTCTTATGCCCGCTTTGCGGGCTGTAACCTGCATTTCTCACAGACGGCACGACCACCCACAATTTAAAGTCTGACGAAGTCTCTGAGGGCCAGGAGGTCCTCAGTACAGCCGGTCAGGAGACCGGCGGTACAAGTTCTCGCTGCTTGCGAGAACAGCGAGTTAGCCCTAATACTGTTCACTTAATCGATCGGGTCGCAGCCAGGACGAATTGGGTGCCCCATCCTTTCGCCCGGCCTTTGGGCGAAAGGGTGGGATAGCAGGAACTCCACTGGCGCGAATCCACGCGGGCAGAGACCTGAGGCTGCTTCAGCCAATGTTGAAAACACTTTCACTTGCCGCTGGACGGCAACCGCCCGCGGTGCGTAGATTGGTTGCGGCACTAATTCAGCTTGTTTTCATTGTGTCCAACGGAGGATGACCCCTTATGGCTACGCGCTCCAACCCGGCGGCTGCCCCCAGTGCGCCCAACTACACCATTCCGTTCATCATTGTCGCCGGCCTGTTCTGCATCTTTGGGTTTCTCACCAATCTCAACAGCAACCTCTCGCCGAAGCTCGAAGACATCTTCCATCTCAGTCACGCCTGGTCGAATCTGGTGACCTCGGCGTGGTTCTTTGCCTACCTGGTCTTCTCAGTTCCCGCCGCCAAGGTCATTGAGGCCGTAGGCTACAAGCGCACCATGGTGATTTCGCTGTTCGTGATGGTGGTGGGCGCCCTGCTCTTTGTCCCCGCGGCCAGCCTGGTCAGTTTTCCCTTCTTCCTCACCGCCAGTTTCGTGCTCGCCACGGGCGTTTGCGGGCTGCAGACCGCGGCCAATCCTTACGTCTCCATTCTCGGCCCCGAGCAAAGCGCCCCGGCGCGGCTCACTCTGGCACAGGCCTTTAATTCGCTGGGCACGGCCGTGGCCCCGATCGTGGTCGGCGTATTCATCCTCACCGATCCCGCTAAAGTGACCACACAGGCAGCCGTAGCGCACACCGTCAAGGGCCCGTATATCGCCATCGCCATCGCCTTGCTCGCGCTGGGCTTCATCATCATGGGCACACATCTGCCGGCCATCACCGGGACGCGCGATTTCCGGCCGTCTAAGGATGGCCCAGCAATAGGCGGACGCAGCATCTGGACCTACCGGCACACGGTGCTGGCCATGGTCGGCATCTTCCTCTATGTCGGTCTCGAGATTTCCCTGGCCGCCAACGCCATCAAGTACTTCGAAACCCAGGGAGCCGCAATCGACGATTACCTGCGTTTCGCCCAACCCTTCGCCCATGCGGTCAAACGCTTTTATCCGCAGGGAATCGGGATCAAGGAGGTCGCCGCCCTGCTGGCCTTTTGCTATCCCCTTGCCATGATGATCGGGCGCTTCGCGGGAACCGTGCTGATGAAAGCCGTCAAACCCAACAAGCTGCTGGCCTTCCTAGGCGTGTTGGGCGTTGCTTTCCTGATCCTTGGGATGGTCTCGACAGGACACCTCGCCATCTGGTGCCTGATTCTCTGCGGCCTGGCCAACTCCATCATGTATCCGACCATCTTCGCGCTGGGCATTGCCGAACTGGGACCGTTGACCAGCGAGGGCTCGGGCGTGATCACGATCGGCAACGTCGGCGGTGCCGTCATGCCGCCGCTCTTCGGGCTCATCGCCGATTGCACGCATTCCTACCAGTACGCGTTCCTGCTGCCCATGGTGGGTTATCTCTTCATCGTCTACTTCGGCCTGTCGGGATATAAACCTCAGCGCCCAGCCGCATAGGCCGTCTTCCCCATCCTTGCCCTGCATCAGGCCCTCCGGCGCGCCGGAGGGCCTGATTTGTGCGCGCGGTCCCGGCATCCGCGGCCCCTATAGCAATTCCACAATGGCCATACCCATCGCCTCCGTGCCCCATCCTTTTCGCGCTCTTTGCGAAAAGGGTGGGAAGCGAAATGCCGGGTACACCGATCCTCGAACCGGCCTTGAAAAAACTGCCAAGATTCCGCGAGAAAGCCGGCGTTTGGGCCTTTCTGCCCGCGGACACTCTGCCCCGAATCGCGACAAACCGCTGCACCGCTTCGCGACAGCAGTTGCAGCGTAACGGAACAGGCCTTGCGCCAGAACGGGACATTCTGTTTTGACCTGCGACAGAGACGCCGCGAAAAAAATTAAAGAACATGACTAAAGTTATTCCGGCCCGGTCCGATGAAGGGGGTGGATGCGAACAGGCCCATCCGGAAGACGCGGACGCTGGAACCTCTCGATCAATTTGATTAGGGCGTCGCACGATGGGCAGGCAGACGGCATCCGAAAAGGAGTTGAGTCCCATGGCCCTCGGTGTTTTGAACAATCTGTCGGCGATCTACGCTGAGAACAATCTCAACAACACGAACAACAGCCTGCAAACGGTGCTGCAGCAGTTGTCATCGGGGTCGCGCATCAACTCCGGAGCGGATGACGCGGCCGGCCTTTCACTGGTGAATGGATTGGGAGCGAACTCGGCAGCGCTCACGCAGTCGGAGACCAACGCGACCGAAGGCGTGGGCTTGCTGCAGGTGGCCGATGGCGCTCTGTCGCAGGTGACCAGCCTGCTCAATCGCGCCATCACCCTGGCGACCGAAGCCTCGAACGGCACGCTGAATTCAACCCAGGAAAGCGCGGCCAACCAGGAGTATCAGTCGATCTTGGCCGAAGTTGCGAACATCGGATCGACGACCACCTATAACCAGGAGCAAGTCTTCGACGGTTCTGAGATCGCGATCTATTCCGGCGACTCCTCGACCGCTGGCGCGTCGGTGGACGACCTGAACATCCACCAGCTCACCGAGTCGAGCGTGGGCGATACGCAAGGCCAGATGGCGTACGGAACAGGAAGCAGCCAGAGCGGAACCAACGTATTCATTGACCTGTCGAACGACGGCACGGACGCGGCTCTTACCGACAGCCTCAACCTCTCCGGCACCACCGCAATCCAGGTCGCCTACCTCAGGACGGGGGCCGACGGCGCTGTGAGCCCGTTCTCGGCCACGGTCACCGCAGGCGGGAACTCCAATTATCCCAACACGGTGCAGGGATTGATTACCGCTATCAACAACGCGGGCCTTGGCCTGAAGGCATCCTTCGGCACCGCTGCCCAGGCCGGAAGCGGCGCTGTGGCAACGGCAGCCGCGGCTCTCTACGGAGGCGACAGCAGTTCCGATACCGGCATCATCATCTCGGGCACAGGCGTGGGAACGGGAACGGCCGCCGGCGAGATAGGTTCTCTCACCACTCTCGGCACCGCGCAGGATCCACTGGCAGGCACCCTGAGCATCACCGGGTCCAACGGCACAAGCCACACCGTGACACTGGGACAGGCCGACTCCACCGATAACATTACCGACCTCGCGGCGACCATCAACGCGGCCGGCTACGGAATTACCGCTGCCGTACTCGGCAACACGCTGACTTTTTCGTCAGCCAGCTCCACAGCCAGCGTCATCGGCACAAACCTGACAGACACGAAACTGACCGTGGATGACGGGGTGGGCCCCGATCCTGTGGCGCCGGTGACAGTGAACAGCGCGCCAATCGTGACCTCACCCATCGGAACCACTGTGGGCACCTTTACGCTCAGCAGCGGCACGGATTTTCTAACGGGCGGCAAGATCACAGTGACCGGAGTGGACGGCACCGCCATGGCCTTTGTCCTCGGCACGCCGGGAACGACAGACAACCTTACCGACTTGGCCAAGACCATTAACAATTGGGCCACTGTCACCGATCCCGCTGCCGGGGTCGCGGCAGGAATCGCAGGTGGCGTGTTGACGATTACCACGACGGCCGCCGATCCGGTGCACCCGACCAGCCTGGTCGCAGGGGTGGGCTTGGGAAACGTACCTTCCTCTGCTACACCCGCTGGAACTACCTCGCCCGTCACCATTGCCGGGACGCCCACAACGAGCGCCCCCAGCTCCAGTACTATCGGTACCCTCACGCTGGGCGGAGTCGGCGAGTCTGTGACCGATGTGATGAATGGCACGTTCAAAATCGGCACCACGACCATCAATCTGGGCGGAACCGGCACCACCGACACGCTCCAGGACCTGGCCAAGACCATCGATTCGAACAACTACGGGGTCACGGCCACCTACAGCCAGACCAACAAGGACATCGTGTTCACCTCGTCGAACTCTGCCCTCGGCGCGGCCGGCGCCCTCGTTTATACGCCCGCTGCCGGCAACGGCGACCAAACCACTCCTGCGGGAACCGTGACCTACAGCTTCGCCAATCCTGTGACCACGGCTGAGGACTACTACAGCATCGGAATCTCCTCGACCCTCGGCGTCACGGACCAAGGCACGCTGGTTGGCCCAACGTACGGCGGGACCGCGAACACGGGCATGACGACGGACACAAGCACCACGGGCGGACTGGCAACCATGAGTTACACCGATGCGGCCGGTGAGTCACTGAGCGGCACGGACCTGCTCAACCAGGCCGACGCGCAGACCGCTCTGGGCGACCTGAACCTGGCCATCGGCGACGTGGCCTCACAGGACGGCTACATCGGCGCGCAGATCAACACGCTCAACTCCATCAGCCACGTGATGAGCACGCAGCAGGAGAACATTGTTTCGGCGCAAAACGCGGTGCAGGCCACCGACTACGCCTCGGCAACGTCGAACATGTCCAAGTACGAGATTCTGAGCCAGACCGGCATCGCGGCATTAGCGCAAGCCAATCAAGTGCAGCAGGAAGTGACCAAGCTCTTGCAATAAGACGGGGATCAGGGACCAGGGATTAGGGATCGGCAAGCCGTCGGCGGCCGATCCCAATCCAGAAACTCCCTGATCGCGCACCAAGGTTTTGCAAGGCTGCAGTACCTTCAAGACAACCCAGGGACAGGGCGGCGGCAGGGCGCAAGCTTTGCCGCCCATTTTTTTGCTGGCAGGCATCGAGGGACTGAGGAACTAGGACTGGTTGCATGAATGGCTTTGTGAAAGGGCGCGACTTCACAGCTTGCTGAAAAACTCAGTAAGCGGGACAAATCGCGAAAGGGCACGAGTTTACTCGTGCCGTAGCCACTTCAAAATTGATGCGGGGCTTTAGCCCCTGAGGGACGCTTTTGCCCTGCAAGAAGGGCACTCCAGACCGAATCGGGGAGTACAATTTACGAAATGAAGACCACACCTGCTTCGCGCACTCTGAATTCGTTCTGCGCCCTCTGCCTTACGTTGCTTATCGGGCCTACCGTCGCATCCTTTGCTCATGGACAAGCACCAAATGACTACAGCTGCGACCAAAGCAAACACCCATCGGACGCGATAGGATCCTCCATAACGGGCGAGAACTCAGGCGTAGAGATCGGCCTATTCGATGAGACCACGCAATCTCAGGTCGGAAAGTTCACGTTTGTTGGGGGATTGTGGCTTTTTGATGGCGGGACGAGCGCCGAAGTCCAGGAAGGGACTACGGTAAAAAGCTTCTCTTTCGGCGACTACAACTCAAGTAACGCGGCGGATTTAAAAATCTGTGCATCCGGGAAGTATTTTGTTCTGTCCTCTCAGGGTCGCCGTTTCAGAATCTTTTTCCCCTCATTGGCTTTTGCCGCGTACGTCATGGAGATAAAGTAGGAGTATTTTCAATTTCGTTCCTCGCCTAGAGCCGCTCCAGACCAGCGCGAACTGGAATCTCTGGTCGGCCTGCCTTCCGGTACACCCAAGGAATGCGGGACTGCTGCCGCCCTTTCTGACGTAGGCGCGAAACCTGCGCGGACTGCCGCAATACGGAAGCTCTCAAGTTCTACCCTTCGCAAGACCTTCCGATCTGAGAACGACCGCGCATCGACCGCGCAATTTCACAGGAACGGATTCCGCACCTGGAGGCTTCCGAATCGCTGGCCGTGCTGGAGATCCTCGGAGAAAAGGATCTCGCACCGCGCCTGGATTGCAGCCGAGACAATCAGGGCGTCGTACCAGGAGACCCCGCGTAGAACGTGCAGATGCAATGCCTCCCCATAGAGCGCCTGCGACGAGTGCACGGCGAGCAGCGGGCGAAAGACCGTACTCAGGTATTGCCCGGCGTCCGCCGCCTGCATGGGTTGCAAGAACCGTTTCAATGCGACGTTGAAGAACTCCTGCACAACTTGGTAGCTGATGACTCCCTTTTGCGTCGTCAGCGCATCGCGGATGAGCTGCGCCGCTCTCCGGGCCTTCGCTGGCGCGCTTTGATCGAACGAATAAACAAAGATATTGGTGTCGAGGAAGAACCTATCGCTCATTCATTTCTTCCCTGCTGAAGCGGCGCCCCGCATCGACGTTCCCGAGGCGCATCATCAGCGCATCGAATCCCTGGCCGTCTCCCGCGCTTTCGGTAAACTGCGCCAGCCATTCCCGAAACGCCTCGTTCAGTGTTCGGCGCTGCTCCCGAGCAATCAACCGCGCCCGCTCGATCAGGTCCTCGTCGGCACTCAGGGTGATGTTCTTCATACGAGAATAGTGTACACGATTCTCGTGTAATAAGCGAGGCAACCAGCAGACGCTCTCCCGCCGGACGCAGAGCCGCTAACGCGTCTTCCAGGTTTTCAAGGTCGAGATTTGGGGCACCAATTTATCTTGGGTTGGTCAAACCTAGGCCACCTGCTAAACTACCACCGCCATTGAAAGTCGAATGCGCCTCTTCGTAATGCTTATGATGAGCTATTCTTGAAATTCGTTGAGCCACAGTGAGGGGTGATAACATGAGCCGTCCCAATAGTAGAGCGATATGTATCGTTGCAGTTTGGATTCTTTTTGGGGCTTCGAGATGCTTTCCGCTTAACACTGAGTCCGTTGGTAAGGACTGCCAGAACGGCCAACCCAAAGCATGTGCCGAGCTCGCCAGAATTGCTACAAGTGCAAAACACCCGAAAGACAGGATCGAGGCAATTCAATTCATTTCAGACAGCTCCCTTCTGTCTTCGATTGCGAACGGCACTTCTCTGGATCAGTCGGTGAGCCAGGCGGCAGCGAACCAGTTGGCATTCATCAAGAGGCAAGCACAGGCCCGCGAAGAAGAGCAAGAGTCTATTATGCCTAACGCTCAAGAAATTCAAAGGCAGGTCGCACTGCTTAACTCCTATAAAGCCGGCGTGACTACGCTTGATGATTTCTATGCGGATAAGTGGAATGCGAGAGATCCATTTCTAACAAAGTTGGGCATAGTCCAGCATCACTTCTACAAACCTAACCAGACCTATGAATTCGAGATAGCATATTATGATTCTTATGATCATCGTATAGATGCGAAATTCGCCTTACAATTCGCTGATTTCACTCAAAGAGCCTTTGATATTGAATTCGAATCTACAGTAGAAGGTGGGAGCCTAGGAGATCTTGTGTCTTGTTTGCCGTTTTCCGATCCCAATGGAAATAGTCCATGTGTTGACGTGAGATATCCCATATATCTCCTCAAGTTCGTCGGTGGTCGGCTCGCAAGCATTGAGAAGAAATAGGATATCCCAGGGAGCGTGGCCGAGGGCTTCACAAGAAATATGGGTGTCCCGAATCCCCGTTCAGGGACTCGGGAATCCCCTAAACTGGACCGGCATACTCCGGCGCTACCACGTCTCTCTGCGGAAGATGTCGCTACTACCTATTCCCATTCTCCCGTCGCCAAATACTCCTCGATCCCTTTCGCCGCCTTCCGCCCCGCACCCATGGCCAGAATCACCGTCGCGCCGCCGGTGACAATGTCGCCGCCGGCAAAGACGCCCGGC
>PLSB01000050.1:22789-26175 GCA_003165005.1 Acidobacteriaceae bacterium
CACGCAGCGCGCGCCGGTGAGCCAGCCCTTTTCGTCGCCCAGGAACTCGACCGGGTTGGTCAACATGCGGAACTCGATGCCCTCTTCGCGCGCGTGCTTCACTTCTTCGGCGCGCGCCGGCATTTCAGTTTCTGAGCGCCGATAGACCAGCGTGGCCGTCCGCGCGCCCAGCCGCCGCGCCGTGCGCACTGCGTCCATGGCGGTGTTGCCGCCGCCCACCACGATCACGTCGCGGTCGCGGCAGTCGTAGATGGGCTCGTCGAATTCGGGAAATTTGTAGGCTCGCATCAGGTTGGTGCGGGTAAGAAACTCGTTGGCCGAGTAGACGCCGTTCAGGTGCTCGCCGGGCACGCCCAGAAACACCGGAAGCCCCGCGCCGGTAGCCACAAATATCGCGTCGTAGCCCTCCACTCGCATCAGTTCGTCGAGCGTCACGCTCTTGCCCACCACCACGTTGGTCTCGAACTCCACGCCCATGCGGCGCAGATTGTCGACCTCTTCCTTGACAATCGATTTGGGAAGCCGGAACTCCGGAATGCCGTAGACAAGCACGCCGCCCAGCTCGTGCAGCGCCTCGAAGACGCGCACGCGATGGCCCTTCTGGATCAGATCGCCCGCGGCCGAGAGCCCCGCCGGACCGCTGCCCACAATGGCCACGCTCTTTCCCGTCGCCGGAGCAATCGCAGGCAGGCCCAGCTTCCCGCTCCGGAGCTCGAAGTCCGCGATAAACCGCTCCAGGTTGCCGATGGCCACGGGCTGGCCCTTCTTGCCCAGCACGCAACCGCCTTCGCACTGGCTCTCCTGCGGGCACACGCGGCCCGTGATCGCAGGCAGCGCATTGTCTTCGCGCATCTTCGCGGCCGCGGCCAGAAACTCGCCGGCCTGGATCAGCGCCACAATCTCTTTGATCTTCACGCCCACCGGGCAATCCACCTGGCAGCCCGGCCTGGCGCAGGCGATGCAGCGCGTGGCTTCCCCAACCGCGGCGCGCGCGTCCAGACCCTGGTTCACCTCTTCAAAGTTGTGCGCGCGCGTCTCGGCATCGAGCTCCGGCATGTGCGCGCGCGGGATCTTGAGGCGGTCTTTCGCAGGCAGCGGATTCGCGTCAGCCATGGTGCGTCCCTCCCTGCGCTTCAAGTTTCGCCCGCAACTCGGCCGCTTCTTTCTCCCGCGTGGCCACCGAGGCTCGCAACTGCGCCAACTCCTCCTTGCGGTGCTCCTCGAAGGCCTTCATCGATGCGCACTCCTGGCCGCGGTACATGGCGTTGCGCTGCATCAGCACCTCGAAGTTCACTTGGCGTGCGTCGAACTCCGGCCCATCCACGCAGGCAAACTTGCTCTCGTTGCCCAGCAGCACACGGCAGCCGCCGCACATCCCCGTGCCGTCCACCATAATGGAGTTCAGGCTGACCATGGTCTTGATGCCGTGCGGCGCGGTCACGCGGGCCACGGCGCGCATCATGGGCACCGGGCCCACGGCGAGCACAAAGTCCAGCTTGCGTCCGGAGCCGAGCAGTTCCTCGAGTTTCTTCGTCACCAGGCCCTGTTCGCCGTAGCTGCCGTCGTCGGTCAGGATGTAGGCCTCGTGGCTCGCGGCGCGCACCTCGTCTTCGAAGACGACCATCTCCCGGCTGCGCGCGCCTTCGATAAAGATCACGTGGTTGTCGGCGTCTTTGAGCGCCTTGGCCGTGGGCAGAGCCATGGCCGTGCCCACGCTTCCGGCCACAATCGCAGCGGTGCCGTATTTCTTGATCTCGGAAGGATGGCCCAGCGGACCCACGATGTCCAGAATCGCGTCGCCCGCTTCAAGGCAGTTGAGCAGGGAAGTGGTCTTGCCTACGGCCTGCACCACAATCGTGATCGTGCCCGCCGCGGGATCGGCGCCCTTGATGGTGAGCGGAATACGCTCGCCGTTCTCCGTGACGCGCAGAATGACGAACTGCCCCGGCCGCTGCTTGCGCGCAATGCGCGGCGCCGCGATCACGTATTGCCGGATGTTGAGACCGGCGGTGCGGGCTTCCACAATCCTGAACACGGCTCGACTCGTCCTCCATCGCGTGGGCTTCGGCAGCCTCAGCAGACACAGGCGCTCCGCAGGCAGGAAACCCCCGGGGCACGCTCTCGGCCTGCTCGTTCCGCCTTGATTATTCAGGAATTGTCCGCAATGACCTGTGACGTGAATCACGAGGTGGGCCGATCCGAGCCGGCGGGTTCCCATTATTTCTGCCGCGCCCTCCAAAGCTGGTAAAGTCCCCAGGCCGCCAGCGTGGAATTGTCGCGAATCGTGCCCTCGAGCATCATGCGCTCGAATTCGGCAATGGGAACGGCGCGGGCGGTCAAATCGTGCTCCTCGGCGTCGCGATCCCCCTCAGCGGGCGCGAGTCCCGTGGCCAAATACACATGCTGCCGCTGCCGCAGAAAGCCGTAGGCGATCCATAGCGTTCCCAGGAGCGTCATCTCGGCGGCATCCAAGCCGATTTCCTCTCTCAATTCGCCGCGCGCCAGCTCTTCGGGGTTCTCGATCTCCATCTCCCAGCCGCCCTGCGGCAGCTCCAGCGCGCGCTCCCCGATGGTGTACCGGAACTGCTCCACCAGCCAGATGCGATCGTCCCCCCCGCGATCTTTTTCGATCGCCAGGATGATCGCCGCATCGTGCTTCTCCACCACGCCGTAGACGCCCTTCTCTCCGTTGGCGCGCAGCACCTCGTCCTCGCGCACGCGCATCCAGTGGTNNGGTTGCGGTAGACCTCGCGGCTGGAGAGCGTAGTAATGGATCGGCCCGCGCTGGCATTTGTACCGGGCTCTGCACTGGAATCGACCGGATACATACAATCTCCTTCGCGGCCGAGAGAGCGCCGCGCGACGCCCATTGACCGTCAGGGAAAGAATACCGGCCAAGTGTGAACGGAATGCGACTCGGTCCCCAACTCCGCCTGCCGTTGGGGGTTCGCCGCCGCGATCAATCAGTTGGCGTGCGCCGGCCGCCATTTCTCCAGGAATTCGGTGAGCGCCGCCGACTGCAAATTCCGCATGTCTTCGAACTCGCCGTTCTTCTGGCTGTAGAGCAACTCGCCATGCTCGCCCAAAACGGCCAGCGCAGGAACGCCTCTCCTCAGGGGAACGCCGTACTTCTCGGCCAGGTCGAGATTCGCGTCCATACGGCCGATATTGATGTCCACCAGCACGAAACCCGCGTCCAGAATCGGCTTGTTGCGGGCGTCGTGGAAGTAAATATCCAGCACCTGGCAGTCGGGGCACNNTGCCGCCAAAATCGAGCAGGATGCGGCGGTGCGTTGCCGCCGCGGTCTTCAGCGCCGCGGCCAGATCGGCCCGTGCCTGCGAGGGATCGGGATAGATCGCCCGATCGGCGGAGTTGGCCGTGCCGG
>PLSB01000018.1 GCA_003165005.1 Acidobacteriaceae bacterium
GGAACGCGTGCCCACCTACAAGGAACAGCAGGAAAACATCACCGGCAAGGATCTGTCGAATTACTGCTTTCTGGGCTACCCGCTGCTGATGGCCTCCGACATTTTGTTTTATCAACCAGAATTCGTTCCCGTGGGCAACGACCAGACCGCCCACGTGGAGCTGACGCGCGAGGTGGCGCGGCGCTTCAACCAGTTTTACAAACTCGACGGACGTGAGGTTTTGCCCGAGCCGCAAGTGCTGCTGACGCCCTCGCCCCAACTGCCGGGCACCGACGGGCGCAAGATGTCGAAGAGCTACGGCAATACGATTCTGATCAGCGATCCCGAGCCGGTGGTGCGCCAAAAGCTCAAAACCATGGTCACCGATCCGGCGCGCGTTCGCCGTACCGATCCCGGCGATCCCGATAAATGCCCGGTGGGCGATCTGCACAAGGTCTTTTCGACGCCGGAGACGATGGCCAAGGTTTACGGAGGCTGCCGGTCGGCGGGCATCGGCTGCATTGAGTGCAAAGGTTGGGCGGCCGACGCACTGGTGCAATTGCTCGCACCCATTCAGGAGCGGCGCGCCAAAATCACCGGCTCTGCGGCCATCGAAATTCTGGAGGAAGGCTCACGGCGAGCCGCAGTACGCGCGGAGCAAACCATGGTGGAGGTGCGCGAGGCCATGAAGATGCCGCTCACCACCGTGAAAGCCTGAGCCGTGCGCGAACGTGGCGAAGAGCTGGCTGCATCAATCAGGTTTTGAAAGGGCACGGCTTCAGCCGTGCCGTAAGGGGAACAAGATCAAACGGGCCTTTAGGCCCTGAGGGACGTTTTTCCAGCACCTTGCCGGGAGTCGAGTTTTTGCGGCCCCTTGAGGACTCGAACGAACGGCCGCCACAAACTACCGCGTGAAGGATCGCGGCGCAGGCGGCCGGGAAAGCAACGATGAAAGAACCCACACTCCCGTGGTGGCGCAGGGCGCTCCAGTTTGCGCTGGGCGGAATCGCCGGCCTCTTCCGGCGCAACGGAAAGGTCGAAGCCGGCCGGGAGGCCGTTGCACCAATCGTGGCCGCTGCCTACCCTCCCGAAGAAGAGATAGAAGAAACCGAAGAGCCAAGAGAAGAGAGTCGAGTGAAGCCTTCCTTCCCCCATTCCGAACCGGTTGCCGCCAAAGAGGCCGCTGCGCGCGAACTCGAACCTGCCGCAAAGGCCGTTCCGGCGCGAAGCGAGTCAGCCGCCAAAGAAGCCGCCGCGCCAAATGTCGAGCCGCCTCCGAACGCCATTCCGGCCGAATCCGCGCCGCCCGCCAGCCTCGATGTGCTCGAACCCGAGCCGCCCGCTGAATTCATCACGCCAAAAGCCGAGCCGCATGTGAACCCCATCCCCACCGCGCTGGTGCCCGTCGCCCAGGCGGCGGATGAACTCTCCGTGGAGCCGCGAAACGTGAAAGGGCACGACCGGGGAACCCACCCAGTGGGTGGTTCGCGTGCCGTAAGCGAAGAGGAAACGATCCAGATTTCAGAAGCTGCCGAGGAGCCGGGCGTCTTGAAAGGGCACGGCTTCAGCCGTGCCGTGAGTAGCCCTGCCGAGGAGCCGGAAGCTTTGAAAGGGCACGACTTTAGTCGTGCCGTGAGAAGCAAAATAATCGTCGGGGCTTTAGCCCCTGAGGCCAGCCTTCCGTCCATCAACTCAGAAATTCCACCTGACTCCGAACCAACAGAGCCTGCCGCGACAACTCCCGTTCAGTCCATCGAAACCACAGCGCCAGACCAGGCTGCGCCTGCAGAAGCCGAAACCGAAACCATCGCAATCGCCGCCCAGGCCGCACCGGAAGAGGAAGTGATCGAGTCCATCGAACTCGCAGCCCAAGCCGCACCGCAAGAGGCCACCGAAACGGAAGAAGAAACCGAACAGGGAAAAAAGGCCGTACCGGAAGAAGAATCCGCGCCGGAAGCTGAAGCATCTTCTGAGCAGGAAGCAATTCCGGACGAAATGCAAGTCTCCTCGCGCCAATCCGAGCACGAAATTGAACCTGAGCCAATCGCCGCATCCGCGTCGCAAGAAGACACCGCACCAGAGCCGGCTGAAGAACCGGCAGAGGCTCCCGCCTCGCCAGCCGCGGCCTCGCCAGTTGTCGAAACCCTTGTGCAAGAATCCGAACCCGCTCCGCAATCCGAGCCCATCGCTGCCGCCGTGCCGTCCGCGTCCGCACCCGCACCCGCGCCGCCCCAGGACATCGCGCCCATCCTGCCCTTTGCCGAAAAGTCCGCCCAGCGCACCACCGCCGAAAAGGTCGCCGCCGCGCTCAAGGCCCGCGGCGAAGACGCCGGCCAGTCGCCGTTTTCCGTCCTCGTGAACCAGGTTTACGACGGCCCTCTCGATCTGCTGCTCGACCTCATCCGCAAGCAGGACATCGATATCTACGACATCCCCATCGCCAAGATCACGGCGCAGTTCCTGGCCTACGTCGACCGCCTCCGCGCCAGCGACATGGATGTGGCCGGCGACTTCATCTACACCGCGGCGCTGCTCATCCACATCAAGAGCAAAATGCTCTTGCCGCGCGCCCCCGCCGGGCCCGACGACGCCCTGGAAGATCCCCGCCGCGAACTGGTCGAGCGCCTCCTCGAGCACGAGCGATTCAAGAACGCCGCGCAGATGCTTCTCGAAAAGCAAATGCTCGAAGCCGCCACCTGGACCAATCCCGGCATCCACGAATTTCAGGAGGACTCCGCCGCCGAGCCCGAGATCGCCGCCGACACCACCGATCTGGTGCGCGTCTTCTCCAGCATTCTGGAGCGCGCGCGCAACCGCCCTATCATCGATGTGGAAGAAGACTCGGTGACGGTCGGCCAGATGATCCAGTTCCTGGCGCGCCGGCTCACCATGGAGGACAGGCCCGTGGCGCTGCGCCGCATGTTGAGCCACACCCGGTCGGAGCGCGCGCTCATCGCCATGTTTCTCGCCCTTCTCGAGCTCGTCCGCCTCCAGGCCATCCTCCTCCGCCAGGACCGCCACTTCAGCGAGATCTTCATCAAGAAGCACGCCGGCTTCGATGCGCTCATGAATCAGGGCCTGGCCAACGCCCGCGACGACTGGCGGTAGAATTGTAGCGCCGGTCTCCAGACCGGCTGTCGTGCGGGCGTCCACGCCCGCATCCTCGACAATATTCTGTCATCCGGAGCGACAAAAACAGGGGTGTCATCCTGAGCGAGCGCAGCGAGTCGAAGGATATGCGGTTGCTTTTCGCGCATTCAACTCACCACGACCATGGGTGCCCCGGGTCCCTCGCATTTGGGGACCCGGGACAGCACGAACCTAAACCCGCTCGCCAACCGGGCACGAAACATCGTGGAAGAACACGCCAGCTTGTACACTGTCGTTGATGATCTCGTTTCCCCGTCAGCTCCATCGAGCGGCCAGCCTCGCCGTCCTCGCGGCGCTTTTGCTGGCCGCATCTTCCTCGCTCGTAGGCGCGCAACTGCCATCGCTCCCGTCGCCCGAAGCCGAGCTGGCCGAGGTCCCGCTTTCCGAGCCCGCCGTCGAAGCCCTGCCGCTCGCCGAAGACCGTGGCGCCGCGGATCTCGAGCAGACCCTCAAGCGTCTAGGCACCACCGCCAGTGTGCTCGTGATCGTAGCCCATCCCGACGACGAAGACGGCGCGTTGATGACCTATCTCTCGCGCGGCCTTGGCGTGCGCGTCACGCTGCTCACGCTTACCCGCGGCGAGGGCGGCCAGAACGCCATGTCGGCCGAGAGCTTCGATGCGCTGGGCCTCATCCGCACCAACGAGCTGCTCAAAGCCGATGAGTATTACGGCGCCCGCCAGCTCTGGGGCACTGAGGCCGACTTCGGTTTCTCGAAGACGCAGGAAGAATCGTTCGCCAAGTGGGGCCACGACCGCGTGCTTTACGATGCCGTGCTCGCCGTGCGCATGGTGCGGCCGCAGGTGATCCTATCGACCTTTGTCGGCGGACCCTCCGACGGCCACGGCCACCACCAGGTCTCGGGCGAGATCGCGCAGGAGGCATTCAAGGTTGCCGGCGATCCGAAGGTCTTTCCCGAGCAACTGAAAAACGGGCTGCTGCCGTGGCAGCCGCTGGCCGTCTATTCGCGCGCGCCGTTCGCGCGCATCGAAAACGGCCAAATGTTCGACTACGCCACTGGCAAGTCGGCGCCGGCCCGCTTTCACAATTACGTCACCGGCGAGTGGACGGAAGGCGCGCCCAAGGCCGATGTGACGATTCCCGTGGGCACGTGGGATCCCGTCCTCGGACGCACTTACGTGCAGATCGCGCGCGAGGGATGGGGTAAGCAGATGTCGCAGTACGGCGGCGCCAATCCCACATTAAGCGGGCCGGATTCGTCGAGCTATCACCTGTGGGCGTCCGGCACACCTGGCGGTTGCAAGATCGTGGTGGACCCTCAGACGGGCATGCACCTGCAATGCGACGACGCGAACGCGAGCAATGCGAGCCTCTTTCAGAATGGCAAAGTCAATATCGACACCAGCATCGCGGGCCTGGCACAACTCGCCGGCGCCACGCCGCCCGCGTGGCTCTCCGATGGTCTGGGCAAAATCGAATCCGATCTCAACGCCTTCACAAGCGATTGCAAGAATCAGGGCGGCGTTGATGGCGCGCACAAGCTCGTGCCCATCTATCGCGAAACGCTCGACCTCTACGCGCGCGTCAACGCGAGCGAACTGGATGCAAAGGCAAAGTCCGATCTCGCGTTCGAGTTCGGCGAAAAGATCGATCAATTCCAAACCGCATTCAAGGATCTCCTCGGTCTCGATTTTGCCGCCTTCGTCAGCAGCCCCAGCGTGCAGGCTGGGGGTCCCGGTCGTGGCGCTTCGGCCGATGAATCCGCACGCAGCGTCTATCCCGGCGAAAGCTTCAGCGTTCGTGTGCACGCCTTCAGCGCCACAAGCAGCGCCCGGGTGTCCAGAACCTGGTTTGAAACTTCCACAGCAGAATCCTGGGCCAAGGAACAAGCTGCTGGCTTTCACGTAAGCGGCCCCGCGTTTTACCAACTCCATGTGCCGGAGTCCGCACAACCCACCGCGCCCTATTTCACCCGCCCCACCACTGAGCAGCCCTACTACGACATCGCCAACGGAGCCTGGCGCGAGCGCTCCTTCGCGCCGTACCCGCTCAGCGCGTGGGCCGAATTCCTCTTCGACGGAGTTCCCATCCGCATCGGCATGGTGGTGCAAACCCTTGCCCGCGTCACAGACGTCGGTGGTGTCTATCAGCCGCTCGTCGTCACGCCGGCCATCGGCGTCCGCGTGGAGCCCGAAGCCCGCATTCTGCCCCTCGATGCCGGGGCCCCCACGGGCAGGTCTTCGCCCGTGGGGTGGGGTGGTTCCCCCTTGCCCGTGCGTGTCACCGTTCACGCCGAGCGCGCCGCCGACGGAACCATCGACCTCAAGCTGCCCGAGGGCTGGCGCTCCGATCCCGCGCAACAATCCTTTCATCTCAAGAGCGCAGGCGACACCGAGCCGCTCGTTTTTTCCGTCACCCCCGCAAGCGACGTCGCCGCGCGCGCTTACACTATCCAGGCCGTGGCGCACGTCGACGGCAAAGACTACTCCATCGGCTGGCAGAGCATCGGTTACACCGGCCTGCGGCCAACGAATCAATACAAGCCCGCCGCGCTGCGCACGCGCAAAGTCGATGTCAAGCTCGCGCCCGGTCTGCGCGTCGGCTACGTAATGGGAACCGGCGACACCGTTCCTGAAGCCATCGAGGCGTTGGGCATTACTCCGCATCTGCTCTCGAACGACGAGCTCGCCACCGCCGATCTTACGCAGTGGGGCGTGATTGTCATCGGCATTCGCGCCTACTCCGCGCGCCCCGCGCTCGCCGCCGCCGAATCGCGCCTTGAAGCCTTCGTCGCGCGCGGCGGCACACTCATCGTGCAGTATCAGAGCAGCAACTTTCCCGCGCCGCTGCCGCTCTCGATGAAAAGCAACCCCGAGCGCGTCGTCGATGAGCAGGCGCCCGTCAAGCTGCTCGATCCCGCGAACCCGCTCCTCGCCACGCCCAACCAAATCACCTCAGCCGATTTCGACGGATGGTTCGAGGAACGAGGCCACGGCTTCATCGATAACTGGGATTCCGGTTACACCGCGCTCACTGAGACCGCCGATCCCGGCCAGGATCCGCAACGCGGCGGCTTGCTGGTCGCGCATCGCGGCAAAGGAACGTTTATTTATGTGGCCTTCGCGCTCTACCGGCAATTCCCCGAGCTGGTGCCGGGCGCTTACCGTCTTCTCGCCAACCTTCTCAGCGCCGGCGCCGCGTCCGCCAGCGCTTCTCCGGCATCCCAGCCTTCGCATCCATAAGCGATTTCTCCATCCCGATCCCACCTCGTGCGCAGAGAGCCGGCGGCGAAAATCTGCGAATTGCTAATAATGCATAAGTCTTTCTAACTTGTTCCCGGCTGCGCGCCATTCCATCGCTGGAATTGTGAATTCTGTGTGAATTCGTCAAATCTTAATACTGCTCTGCGAGGCTTGAATGCGGTGCGGAGGGATGGATTTTGCCGTCGCGAATTTCCTCTGCTTTCGCATTCATCGCCGTGTTTTGCGCCGATGAGGATAACGCAGATTTTCCTATTCATCGATGTGTCCGCGATCGAAAAGACTCGTGAGAGTGAGCGCACGCGGGTGCGGCCACAAAACTTGAACGATTCGAAACCAACAGAGAGGCCCAAATGAAATTCACAATGTACGCGGCTGCCGCAGCCATTCTGGCAGCTAGTCTGGTTGTTTCAAACGCACAAACCAGCGACTCTGCGGCGCCCAAGAAAAAGCACGTGCCCGCAAAGAAAGCCACCACCCCGCCGCCCCCGTCGGTGGAAGACCAGATTCAGGCTCTGCGCACTGAATTGCAGACCCAGATCGACAGCCTGAAGAACGATCTGGCCGCCAAGGACGCGCAGTTGCGCCAGGCGCAGCAGCAAGCGGCCGATGCCCGCGCCGCCGCCGAGAAGGCCGAAGCCGATGCCCAGGCGCAGCAGCAGACATTCACAGAGAATTCGAGCGCGGTTTCGACCCTGCAAAGCACGGTGAACGACCTGAAAACGAATCAGGCTTCGCTGGCGACCACGGTCTCCGACGAAACCACCAAAATCAAGAAGGCCATCGACCATCCCGACACTCTTCACTACAAGGGCGTCACGCTTACTCCCGGCGGCTATGCGGCGGGTGAAACTGTGTGGCGCGCTCATGCCACGGGCGGCGATATTCCCACCGCCTTCAGCTCCATTCCATACGAAGGCGCGGATGCCTATTCGCTCAGTGAGTTCTACGGCAGCGCCCGCCAGTCGCGTATGGCGTTGATGGCAGAGGGAAAGTTGCCGTGGGGAACGGTGAGAGGCTACTGGGAGGCTGACTGGCTCGGTACCGGCATTACTTCCAATAACAACCAGTCCAACAGCTACGTGCTGCGCCAGCGCGTTCTCTGGGCCCAGGCCGAAACCAACAACCATTTGGCCTTCACCGGAGGTCAGCTTTGGTCCCTGGCAACCGAAGACAAGAAAGGCATCTCCAATCTCTCCGGCGACATCATGACGCCGCAGACCATCGACCCCAACTACGTTGTGGGCTTCGTCTGGACCCGTCAGTACGGTTTCCGCGTCACCAAGACCTTGCCCAAGGCGGCATTCGGGTTCGCGATTGAGAACCCCCAGGTTCTCTATTCCGCTGCTCTCGGCGGTGACACTCCCTACGCCATCCTCGGCAGCGTCGGACAGAACGGCGGCAACTACAACGCCGCTGTCAGCTCCGTAGCGGCGACCACCTACGTCCAGAGCTACAAAGGCGTGACAGACACCAGCACTGGGGGAATTTCGGTTCCGACCTACATACCCGTCTACAACACCATTACCGCCAACACCAACATCACCAACATCTCGTTCAACTACATTCCCGACCTGATCATGAAGCTGGCCCTCGATCCAGGCTGGGGCCACTACGAAATCATTGGGATCGGCCGCGCCGCGCATGAGACCATTTACCCCGGCGTCGACCAGAACACCGTAAAGTACGGCGGCGTAACCGACAACGCGGGCTTCCCCTTGCTCGGGGTTGCAGCGGGAGGAGCCTTGCCCTCCTCTAAGACCACTGGCGCCTATGCCCCCGTTAGCAACACCATCGCCCTGGGCGGCATCGCAGGCAGCTTCCGCGTTCCGATCGACCCGAAGCGGACAACCACATTTGGCGCCAAGGGACTCTACGGTCCCGGCGTAGGCCGCTACGGAGCCACCACACTCTCTGACGTCACGGACAATGCATGGGGCGGACTGTCGCCGATCCACAACTTCTCCGGCTTGGTGACCGTCGAATCCAATCCCACTTCGCGCCTTTCCCTCTACCTCAACTACGGCATCGACTACGCCGGTCGCGCGGATTACGCCCATTCGTCTCTCACCCTGGGCAATCCCACGGCCACCTTCTGCTCCACCGTAGCGGGCGTCTTTACCTGCACCGCATCGCCGACTGCGGCGAATTTCGCAGGCACCGGTGGCGCCTGGGGTTCGCACTTCACCACCGTCCCCGTTATGACTGCCGTCGGTTACGGCTCGCGCTACGCCAGCGTCTCCGCCACCTGCTCCACAGTAGCCGCACCCGGCTATGCCTCCGGTTCCGTAGGCTACACCGGCATCGCCGGCTCCGGCTGCGGAAACAACACCCGCAACGTCCAGGAAATCACCGCCGGCTGGTGGTACGACATCTACAAGGGCGATCGCGGCCGCTTCCGCCAGGGCTTCCAGTACGGCTACGCCGTGCGCGAGGGCTGGTCGGGCACCAGCACCGCGGGCTCAATCTCGAACCCCGCAACCGGCGCCAAGGGCATCGACAATATGTTCTGGACCTCGTTGCGCTACTACCTGCCCTAAACCGGCGCTCAGCGAACACCAAAAAGGGCAGCCCGTCGCGGGCTGCCCTTTGTATTTGGTCTTGGAGTTCCACTACTGCGTTGGCTACCGCTTTCCGTTGTCTTTGAAGTTCAGCGCAATGTAGTAGGTTGTGTACGAATGGCTGGTTGTCACGTTTGTCAGGAATTGGCCTCCGCCGAAGTAGCCGACGCCTCCGCCCAGGTTGAAGTGCTTATTGAGTTCATACCAGGAGTAGCCATCGATTTCCGCGCCCAGATGGCGGCCGTGGTTGGTCTTGTTGTTCACGATCGCGCTGCCTGAGGTGTTGTAGATCGAGTCCAGCGCATCGGCCGCCCAATCGTCCAGCCCCTGCGCCGTAAGGGTAAGCCGCCGGTGGGGCTCAAAAGTGGCTCCCGCGCGCACCGACTCAATGTTCTGCCAGCCGAACAGGTCGGTGATGCCAAAGCGGTCGTGGGCTGTCGGGTNNTGTCGAAGGTGGTGTGCGTTGCGTTGTGCGCCGGATTGCTGTTGCCGGTGGCGTAGTCGTACTGGGTAAAGATGCGGGGCTTGAACGCCACATCGAGGAACTGGTATGCCGCGCCGGCCTGCGCTGCCGAGGCTCGAATCGACTGCACTCCCACCGTGCCGGTTTCGAGGATCACCTCGCCCCCGTAATCGAACGCCGTGTGGGCTTGCGCCTTGAAGCGCACGCCAAAAGCCTTCTCGTCCTCCTTGCCGGTGGTCTTGGCCTTGGCCGGTTCCACGACCTCTGCCGGCTGCACGCGCCAAAGGAAGAACGGCTCAAGGCTCGAGTGCGGCACAAGAAAATCATCGATGCGGCCGTAGGCTCCGTAGATGTTGTTGCCTTCCTGATGCGGGCTCACGCCATAGGCCTGCGGCACCACAGCAGAGGCGGCAAACAGGCCCAGGTGCTCGCGCTTTGCGTCCAGGTTCAGCACCGCCGCATCGTAGGAACGTGCCTGATTGCGCCACTCTGAGTTGGAGATGATGGTGTTGTTATAGTTGATGAGTTGCCGCCCCACACGCAGGCTAAACCAGTGTTCCTCCGGGGCGCCAACCTCAACATACGCCAGCTTCAGATCCCAGCGGACCGTATTTGGCGGCCCGATTGGCGGGTTTTGGAAGCCCGAACGAGCATCCTGCACCTGCGCCGTAACCCGCAGCCAACTGGCCGTATGCAAGTCTACCTGGAACCGGAAACGATTCAAAATGTACGAGTCATCAACCTTCGCTTTGAGGTTATTGTTGTCGTACGCTTCATACCGGAAACGCTCCTCGGCCTGCACATCGATCCATTTGGGCAGTTTTTCGTCAAGGTAAGTCGCCGGGGCAAAGTCATGAAAGTCGTAGGGCGCCGGATTCGCGGTAGTACGAAAGGCCGTGCCGTTCAAAAAGCTCAACGGGTTCGACGCAGGCCCTGTGATGAATGCGCCGTTGTACCCAGACGTTGCGTTTCGCGTGGTTATGTCGTCCTGCGCGGCGAGGGGCAGTGCCGCCGCTACTGCAAACAGGGACAGCACAGCAGAGATCGATAGCGGCAGCCGGCGAAGAGAAAGAGAAAAAACAGCAAAAAGAGCTCTTGGCACTTTGGGTTCTCCTATTCAGTTTTTACAAGTCTGGATGTGTCGGGACCGGAAACCCCTGAACGAGTTACAGGGGTACGGAAGCCAGCGGTCTAGAGAGCTGGATTAGAACAGCAAAACGCGGGACGGCCAGCGGGCGCTAGCGGCAACAACAACACGCGAATTGGCTCAAAGGGGTCTGCATGGGTGTATTGACTCGGTCTAGGGTATTTGAGGGCCCCGGGCAATGTCAAACTCCCATTTAGGGCGGTTTTGTCGAACTTTTGTCGGAGCAACGACTTGAGGTGGACATGGGCAGTCATCTCCGAGCTCCCATTTGGCTCAATCCTCCGAACGCAGTGGGAAGCTCGCTTCGATTCAAAGCAGAAAGGGCAGCCCGAAGGAGGGCTGCCCTAAAGTTGTTCGGCTTGTGTTCCAACTCGGTATCTACGGCAGGTAGTAGCGGAAACTGGTCCAGAACATATTGTCGATGCCCCTTGCGCCATTCAAAGGAGAGCTCAGAGCGCCGGCAGTGCCGGTACCAGACCAACCCTCGCGAACCGCATAGCCGTACTGGATGCCCTGACGCAGGCGGCCGTGGTCGCCCTTGAAGATGTCATACCAGTATCCGCCCGTCATCTCTTGCACGTTGCGGGTGTTGTTACCGCATCCGGAGCCGCCCGGCTGATAGCCCACCGAGCCGGAAGCAAGGCCTGGGTTACCCACGGCAGAGCAGGTCGGAGAGACGCTGGCGTAGCGCGAGCCGTATCCGACCGCCGCGATCGCGGGAGCAGCGGTGAAGTGTGAGCCCCAGCTGCCGCCGGTGGCAAACATCGCCGCAGTCGGCTTGGCCGAGCAGAAGGTGGAAGCGTTCGCGGCGGTTACGCCGGTTTCGCAGAAGGTGGCCGTCGGATCGCTGAGCGTGAGTGCCTTGGTTGCGAAGTCAGCGCGTCCCGCATAGTCTCCGCCGTAGTTGAGGTAGAGAGTGAGCCGCGGGGTGGGGTTCGCTTCCAAAGTGAACAGGCCGGAACCGTTGTGGATTGGAGCCAGGTTGCCGCTCGCATCGTTGGTGACGTCAGAGAGCGTACTGTCGCCATAGCGGCCCATGCCGGGGCCGTACAGGCCCTTTGCGCCAAAGGTCAGCTTGTCCTTGATAATAGGAACGCGCAAGCTCGCGCCAAACCCGCCCAGGACGATGCTGTTGACGTAGTAGCCGGCGGTCGATGACTTGGCCACCACAGCAGTTCCAGGAGCCGCTCCGGCGAAGCCTTGGATATCCGTGATTCCGCCGTACTTGACTGAGTTCTGCGTCACGCCGGGGTACACGGTCTCGTGCGCGAAGCCGGCGATGCCGAGGATTTCGTAGTGGCCCCAGCCGGGATCGATAGCAATCTTCGCGATCAAATCCGGTGCCTGGTTGAAGGAGATGTTGGCGATATTGCTGTTCGCTGACACAGTGTTGTAGTTCCGAACATAGCTATAGACTGAGTTGCCGGCGCTGTCTTCCGTAGTCAAGCCGGTGTAGCTCTGGACGTAAGTGCTAAGGCCGCTCAAGCCGCTGATCGCGGCGTTATAGTTGCCGCCGTTGGCGCCCGCCGAGCCCAGGATCGCATAAGGCGTGTCGCCGGCCAGCGCAGCCGAATAGAGCAACTGCGGATTCTCAGCCGCCACGCCGAAGGCCACGTGGTTGAATGTCTTGGTCACGCGGAACCCATACTGACGAGTCCAAACGAAGCCCGCAACGTAGTTCGGGTCGATGGTCTGCGGGGTCATGATGTCGCCCGACAGGTTGGAGATGCCCTTCTTATCTTCCGTTGCCATCGACCAGAGCTGGCCGCCGGTGAACGCCCAGTGGTTGTTGGTTTCAGCCTGTCCCCAGATGACGCGCTGACGCAGCACATAGCTGTTCGACTGGTTGTTGTTCGAAGTGATGCCGGTACCCAGCCAGTCAGCCTCGTAGTAGCCGCGCAGAGTTGCGTTGGGCGTTTTGCCTTCCACCATCATCGAAACGCGCGACTGGCGGGCGCTTCCGAAGAACTCGCTGAGCGAGTAAGCATCCGCGCCCTCATACGGAATTGAACTGAATGCGGTCGGAATATCGCCGCCGGTAGCCTTCGTCCGGTAAACCGTTTCGGCCGCCGCAAATCCACCCGGCTGAATTGTCACGCCCCGGAAATGCAGAACGTTCGGGCTGCTGATCGATTTCTTGATCGCCGCCGTCTCATCGGAGATGTTGGTGGCAAGTGAGAGCGCATTCGCCTTCAGATCGGTAACCGACGTTTGCAGCGTGGTCACTGCAGCCGCGTTTTCGGTTGCTGCCTGGTTTTGTGCCGAGACCGCGGCGTTCGCCCGGTCGGCTGCTGCCTGCGCATCCGCGGCGGCCTTCTGCGCCGCCTTCAACTCCGCATCCTTCGCGGCCAGATCTTGCTTCATCGCGTCGATTTGGCCCTGCATCTCTGTCTTGAGAGCCTGAATCTGATCGCAGGCGTCACACGTTGGTTTCTTGCCCTCAGCCGCGGTAGCGTGCTTCTTCGGCTTGGCTGCCGGATCTTTGTCGCTTGCATTTGCAAACGAGGCAGCCAGACCGACTGCCAGGATTGCGGTGGCAACAGTTTTAAACTTGCTGTTCATCGGGCCTCTCTTTTCCTCTCGAATCAGGTTGAATCGGTTTTGCACTCGCCCTTTCGGCGTGCGCATCTTTTGTTCCGTCTCCGCGCCAATCGCACACCTTGCATACGACTCGCACTGCCCACGGACCCACACTCTTGCCAGGGACGCACAGAAAAAGACGAAGTTAACCCTGGGGGCTTCCGTTGATCAGACTCGCAGAACGATATGAATATTTAATGAAACAGCCCACAAAATCTTGAGTTTCTCGAGGAGTATTTCTGACCAATGTTTCTCAACATCGCCACGGAGTGCAAGAGCCTCAATACACGGGAGAATCACGCATTTTCGTCGATATTTGAGGAGCTATTGCTTGACGGATGAGTCTTGCACCAAGAAAGTTGGACCCGGAAGAATGTAAATAGAATGTTAATAAGTTCCCTGCACATCAAGCTAGGTTTTACACAGCTGGTGAATTTCTAAAGATAGTTACAGAAATGAAACATTGGATTAATCGAAATGTAATGTTCGAACTTCCGCATCGCAATCCCGGCCGAAAATGGCTGTGGGCCGGCGAAGTCGTCGACCCACACCTTTTCAACTTCATCGACTTAGTAAATCCAGCGCGCCGTCAGGATCAACGCGTGGTTGTATGTGTGGAAGTGGCTCGTCGCGATCTGCATGCCACCGCCAAACGCCAGTCCAGGCCGACTCTTCTTGTCGTTGGGATGGAGCGCGCATTTCCCGATGACGATGCCGGGCGTGATGAACTCCTGCATCTTGCCGTCGTTCGTGCCACCGTGGTAGAAGGTCGCGTTCGACTCGATCTCTGGCCAGAAGAGCTTCCCGACCTTATACTGTGCGGCGGTATTCCAAAGGACCGGGCGTCCAGAGGAGGTGATTGCGGGGTTTCCCGCGGGCAGAGTCGCGCCTACGCTTGTTTGAACGTCGAAGTTGCCCCACCCCTTTCCACCGCCGAGGTTCGGTTGAAAGCTGGCATTCGGCGAGCCATTCTTGTAGCTGCCGGTGGGAAATGTGACCACCGTCCAAAAGCTGAGGGTATAGGCGCCGTGCTTCGCATTTCCGCTCGCAAGGCGATACTTGCCCACGATCGAGAAGTCGCCTGCGCCGTCCTTCGCCTTGGTGTTGTGCTCAATGTACGACGGCAGGTCCACGTCCACCTCGACGTTGCTGTGAGGAACGATCACGTTGAAACCCTTGCTGTTGCCGTAGTTCCACGTGTCGGTCCGTGCCGGGGCAATCTGTCGCAACACGTCAATGCGTGCTACCTGGAATAGCCCGGTATACGTGGTGACCAGCGGGACAGCCCACGCCGGCTGTTTGGATTGGGTCGCGTTGGTTTGCGTCGACCACCAACAATAGAATCCGCACGCAGCGGCGGTGCCCGTCGATGTCGATTCTGTGACGGAACCACTTTGCGCGCACACACTGGCAGAGACCAGCAGGGAAAGCAGGACAAGCGGAAGCCTAGTGATCATGTTGTCGATAAGCATGACGGACTCACCACCGCCCAACAACCAACCATTGGGCGAGCCGCTTCTCCATCGGAGGTTGTAGAACTCGCGCTCCCGGTCACGACGACCTGAGAAACGAGACCCTACCGCCCCCCTTTACCCGCGCTTAGCAGGTTGGCCAGGATCCGATATGAACCCGGAACCAGCTCGGGAAACTGCCGATAGAGTGCGTAGGCCACATAGATATAGGTGCCTTTGCCCACATGCGCTAAAAGCAGACCGCCGCGCTGGGGATCCTGCCCTGGGTCGGCCGTTTCGGTCAACGCTGTGTAGCCCGCGTCCCATGAATTCATGAACGAGTGACCCCGCTCCTCAACCCATCCGTCGAAGTCAGCCGTCGTGATCTTGTTTGGCCAGCTCAAAAGCGGGTTCTCCGGCTCGAGCAGCTTCACTGCATCGGATTCGTCCACAACGCGCTCCGGCGTCGATCCCATGGTGAGCGGAAGCGGGGCGGGGAAGGTAGAACTCTGATACTGCACCACCACCGTTCCGCCGTTCTCGACAAACTGCTTGAGCCGCTGCGCAGCGCCGGCCAACTCCGGCCGCGCCGAATAGGCGCGAATCCCAATCACGATCACGTTCCACGCCGACAGATCGCCCGACGTCAGCTCTTCCACGGAGAGCAGGTGCGGCTCCACGCCCAGCGCCTCAAGCGCCTCAGGAACCGTGTCGCCCGTTCCCATTACGTAGGCAACCTTGAGTCCCGGCGCCAGCGTCACATCCACCTTGCGCGTCTTCATCTCCGCAGCGCGATATAAGTTGTACGGTTGGAGTCCCTGGTAGCCGACCCTGCGCCATCCGGTCGTGTAGTCGTGCCCGCCGGAGTGCGCAACCGCTTCCAACGTGAATGCCCCAGTCTGTTCGGGCGCGGGCGTCACCTGAAACACCATCGGCTCGCTGTCGCCGCCAACGTGGAAGTGGAAGTTGGCCTGCGTTCCGCTCGGCTCGGAGACCCACCCGGCGGGCAGCTTCAGCTCCACCGTCCCGTCTGCCGGACCCTGCGAATGTACGGTCACGTGCACCGGCAGCGGCGAACCGTCCAGCGGCAGAATCCGAGCTTCCGGTTCCACTCGAATCCCGATCTTCGGCGTGACTACCAGAGGTTCGTACACTCCTCCCGGCCCCAACTCACGCGCCATGGTTTGCACAACCTGCCCGATCCTAATCGGCACACCGTCAAACCAGTACTCGACCCACGCCGAGAGCGGCCAGGGCGCAAATGAGCGCTCGCGATACTCAGGGTGCTTGAGATCGTAATAGGGCTGCTCCGTGTTGGGACGCGTGAAGTAAGGCTGCGTCGGTTCAGCATTCTCCGGCACTTGCAACCTGAAGATCGCGTCGCTGGTTGTCGCTGTATTTACCGTACTGATCGGTTCGTCCGCTTTCCATGGATGGTCCCCGGTTGTGCTCTCAAACCAGGTCTTCAGCACATGCGCTTCATCCGACGCCGACGATGCATGAATCCTCACGTTGAACTCTTCGCCCGGTGTTACGCTCCTTGGCGTTTCGTCGGCGGAACTGCCGCGAAAGCCGCCGTCCTCGATCGTGCTTGCATGCGTGGTGAACGCAATCATGTCCAGGCCAAGCAAATCTTTCAGCACAGTCTGAAACTGCTCAATCCTGGTGTCGAGCTCATAGAGCAAGTTTGCCTTTGCCGACGGCTCCAGAGCACTTGCCGCAACCTTTTCGCGGAGTTCCAGCGCCTGGTTGTAGATTGGCACCAGTTTGTGCGCCGCACTTACACTCGGATCCGCCAGCGCCTTTGGCGCAAAAGCCTTAACCGCCGCATCGATCTTGCCCAACTCGACGCCAATCCATGCCGGGGCAGCGGGCCCTGCGAGTCGGGCCAGCCCCGCTATGCTGGTATCCACAGCGACACGGCGATTGTGAAAAAGGCTGCTGTCTTTCGGCTCCGCGGTTGGCGACGCTGGGTCGGCTGCCTTCGGACTCGCCGCATTATCGACTGCCCAAAGGTGATAGCGCGTCGTCGCAGGCCCGCCCAGGGTCGGATTCGCTCCACCATTCTGCGACTTCTGCTGTCCCCATCCTTCGCGCGCAATCTGCGTGTAGCTGCGGCCCAGGTATGGATCGAGCGTGCCGACCTGGAGGACCACGTCGGCCGACGGCACCTCGGTTGTCCACTCGTCTGTGACGTAGTTGTGGAATCGCGCGGGCTCCCACTTGCCCGTCGCGTAGTCAAACATCTTTCCGTTCGTTACCGGTGCAAACGGCACCATCGAATACACAGCCAGCGGCTGCCACGGCTCCAGCCCATCCTTTAGCTGTTCCGGAAACACCTTCGGGTCGCCCGCCGCCTTGAACGCCTCCTGCATGATCTCGCCGCTCACCTGGTGGTGGCCGTGCCCATCCGTAATCCCGCCCACAAACGTAGACACCAGAATCTGTGGCCGCTCGCGCCTCACCGCCAGCACCGCATCGTAGAGCACGCGCTCGTGGCTCCACTTCTCAAACGCCTCTTTCTGCGTCTTTGAGAAGCCGAAGTCCGCCTCCGTCCCCCACAGTTGCTTGCGCCCGTAGTATTCGCCTGCCTTCAGCAACTCCTGCGTACGAATGATCCCCAGCGCGTCGCCGCTGTCGGCCGACATGGCGTTCTGGCCGCCCTCGCC
>PLSB01000122.1 GCA_003165005.1 Acidobacteriaceae bacterium
AGCCGGCTCATGCCCGCGGTCGCCGCAGGGCCGCACCGCGAGCAGGCCGCGCTGGTGCGCAAGCTGATGGCGATCTATGCCCGCTCCGAGGATCTGGTGCGCATCGGAGCCTACAAGCCCGGCGCCGACGCGGATCTCGATCGCGCCTTGCGCGCGCGCGACGCGATCCGCGCCTTTCTCGCCCAGAACGCGGGCGAGCGGGTTCGCTTCGCCGACTGCCTGCGCCGTCTTGCCGTCCTGGCCGCGGAGGTTTGATCGATGGCTGTCTCCAGTGCCATGCGGCGCCTGTTGCGGGTACTCGAAATTCAGGAAAGTGAGTGCCGCACGGCGATGGAATCGGCGCGAGCCGAGCTCAGCCGCCTGGAACAGGACTTGGCGCGGAGCGTAGAGCGCGAGCGCGGCGGCCGGCGGCTGGTCGCCGCCAGCGCCACAACGGGCGACGTCACCGACCGTATCGCCGGCATCGAGGAGACTCGTACCGCCAAGCGCATCGCTGCGGCTATCGCGCCGCGCATTGCGGAGATGGAAGCAGCCGTGAGTACGCGGCGGCGCGAGTTCCTGGGCAAGCGTATCGAGCGCCGCCAGACCGAGACGCTCATCGAAGAGACCCAAGCGCTGGACAAAGTGGAGGCTGGGCGGCGCGCGCAGCGCGATCTCGACGACTGGTTCCTGAGCCGGCGCAGCACAACCTGAGAGGCGCGGCCGAAGGAAATCCCAACCCATGCTCATCCGCCCATAAGCTGCGTCTCGCAGCAACCGGGCAGAACTTGAGAGGAAATGTACAGCGATTCAGGAGCGTCTCCTGAATCGGGAGAATCCGTTCCATTCCTGACATTCTTCTAACGCCTCCCCGCCTCCGTCTGGCACGGCATCTGCACCTGATTGCTGTATGACCGTACCCGTTGGCAGTGAACTCGGTGCAGAGATGGAAGCAGGTGGGCGGGCTGGATTGGGACAGAGTGCAGGATCCCGGCTCGGCAGGGAAATGAGCGCAAACTGGTTCAGGCCGTTGAGCGGCAATGTTGCCACCGGTCTGGCTTCTACAACGCCGAGTTTTCGCTCCAGTTGGCAGTCGGCGGTGAACGCGTGGCGGGGAGTTTCACGTGGAACGGGCAGCGTCGAGAATGAGGAAGCCGAAGAAACCCCCATAAATACCAGAGTAACTAGCACAGAAGAAGGTATAACTCAAAAAGGCGGGCAAACTAACTCTGTCGCAGCGAGAGCAAGCGCAAACGTTCCAGCCCCGCTCACAGCTGCAAAACAAGATACAACCACATCGAATGCGGCCAGTCAGGCAGAAGCCCAAACGCAACCAAACCGCTTGCAGTGGAGGTCCGTCGAAGATACCGCCGCGGAGGCGGCGTCAACGGCGAGCACAGTTATCAATGCCGCGGATCGCTCCGGTAGAGTCGATCCCGACAGCGCTGACGCTCAAAGCCAACGGACGAAACGGGACAACCTCGCGCACGCGGCGAATACCGATACGCAAACCCTCTCCTCCGCAACCGATGCTCCCAATGGGCTTCCTTTAGCTTCGGTGTCTGTCCCTCCAGCCCCCGCATTACCCGCGCAGTTCGCCTGGGCGGATCGAGGTACGATCGACCCTGCGGGAAACGTCGCAAACGGGATCGCCGGCAGCGCCGGTGCGGCAGGCAGCGGTGCGCGAACCATGCACACAGGCGCGGCGTCCCCTCTGCGCGGCAAAGCGCTGAGCCTTGCGGCGCGCGAGACATCGGCGTCTTCTCTCGACGATGCTTCGGAGCCTGTGGCAAGTCTGCGGACGGCGTCGCCCGCTACATCGGAATCGTCAGCTGCAGATGCGCAGCGGGAATCTTCGACGGCGGCACGGGTCGCAGCAGCCGGCGAGAATCTCGCCGGCCATCCCGCTCTGGCCTCAAGAGCGGACAACCTCACGCATTCCGAACTCGACGGGAGCGCCCAACCGTCCGCAGGGTCCCATGCAGCCGCATCCGGCACGGCGCAAACCAGCGCCGACGCGGCGCAGGAGGTTTCGCAGCCAACGCTGGAACGTACGGCGTCTCGATCGTCATCGCACAGCGCGGCTCAGGAAACCGGCTCCATCGCAACACCTGTTGCCACGCCACAACCGGCCTCTGCCGATGCCGCGGCCGCCGCGTTGCGCACTCAGGCAGCGTCCGCGGCGCCGGCAGCAGACCGTGCGCAGGTCGTGGCGGCTGCGTCTTCGGCAACGTCCGCGCAAGACACCTTCTCCGCGCTCGACGGAGGATCTTCGTTGGGAACTCCTGCATGGACCCACGCAGGAGGCCAGCACGCCGAAGCCGGTTTTCGCGATCCCGATCTTGGATGGGTGGGCGTACGCGCCGATCTCGACACCAGCGGCATTCATGCCACTCTCGTGCCGAGCTCCGCGGATGCGGCTCAGACTCTAAGCGGCCACCTTGCCGGGCTCAGTTCGCACCTGGTGGCGCAGCAAGCGTCCGTAGCCTCGCTGTCCATGGCATCGCCGGGCGAGAGCGGGAGCGAGAACGCCATGGGCCAGCGCATGCAGCAGGGTGCGGAGGGCAACGCTCAGGGCAGTGCATCGGAAGAATCGCAAGCAACTCCGCAGAAGAATGCGCCGCTCGAGTCGAGCACCTCAGCGTTGGCGGCAACCACAGAGAGCGGCGTTCGGGAGACACAAGCATATCCAGGAGAGCTGCGCGGCACGCACATCTCCGTGATGGCTTGAACTGGGTGCGTTCGCAGCACGGAAAGAGGAAGGGAAAATGTCAACATTAGCGGGACTCTTGAATCACCAGGTGACGGCTGGGCAGGCGTTGACGCGTAACGCGGCGACGCCCATGGCGAGTTCGACATCCGGCAGCAGCGGCACGAACAGTTCGAGCGATTCGAGCGGCAGCTCGGCCGCCATTTCGGCCAACGACTTTCTTACGCTGTTAGTGACCGAGATGCAGAACCAGGATCCGACCGCGGATACGGACCCGAATGAGTACATCAACCAGCTTGTCAATGTGAACAGCCTGGAGCAACTGATCGATATCAACCAGACGCTGACGACGGATCTCGGAAGCACGCCGAGCACTTCCAGCGGCGGGACCTCGGGGCAGGCTACCCAGGAGATTTCGGGCGCAAATGGTTCGGCCACAATGCCATCTGCCGCTGCGTCGCCGCGCGCAGCAGTCAGTGCGGCCGCATCCCCGCTCTCCGCAACGTCAGGCGCCGTAGCAACCAGTGCCTCCACATCGCAAACTGGTTCCACTTCGGGCAACCTGAGTGCTCCCCCTACCAATCTCGCGGCCGAACGCGTGGGGCATGCCCTCACCCGGCGCACGCACGCTGTCGCGGCCGAAAGACGTTCATTCACGAACCAATGAGTTTGTTCACCCGCCTGGCGCGTGGCCTGGCACAACCGCATCGCATTCAATGAGGAGATGAACCATGGCAAGTTTCTCGATTCCCCTGACCGGGCTTGAGGCCGACTCCACGGCTTTGAATACCGTTGCAAATGATCTCTCGAACATGAACACGACGGCCTTCAAGGCGCAGTTGACGAATTTTGCCGACCTCTTCTACCAGCAGATAGGCTCCACGGGCGCCGGCGATCCGATTCAGGTGGGAGCGGGCGTGAAGGTGGCCTCGAATGAGACCAGCTATACACAGGGCTCCATCAACTCCACGGGCAACGCCACCGATGTGGCCTTGAACGGCCCTGGATTCTTCGTGCTCAGCAACGGGAATGGCGGTTTCGAGTATTCCCGCGCGGGCGATTTCTCGCTGGACTCTAACGGCAACATGGTCACTTCGAACGGCTTGAGCGTCATGGGCTATCCGGCAGTCGCCGGTGCAGTGAACACAAACGCGCCACTGACGGCAATCAACATTCCGGTCGGAGCGGTGCAGCAGCCGCTGGCTACGACCACCATGAGCATGACCGCCAATCTTGATTCCGCCTCAGCCACGGGAACGCAGTTTCCCGCCGCGGTTACGGTCTACGACTCTCTCGGCCAAGCCCACGTAGCCGCAGTCACCTACGAACAGACGGCAACCAACACATGGACCTATGCGGTGCAACTGCCGAACGCGGACTATTCCACTGCGGGCGCCGATGTGGTTCCGGCCGCCATCACCGGAACCTTGACATTCAATGCCAATGGTGACCTCGCTACCGTGGCTCAGGGAGCAGGAGCCCCGCAGACCGTGGGAACTGCGGCCGGCGATGTCTCCTCGATTGCCCTCAACTTCAATCCCGCGGCAACCAACGTATTGGCGAATGGAGCCGCAGGTCTGAACATAAAGTGGAACCTGTTGGACCCAGCCGGAACGCCCAACATCAGCCAGGTCGACACCACCTCGGCTGTCTCCGCAACCCAGCAGAATGGTTACGCAAGCGGCCAGTATCAAAGCTTCGCCGTCGGCTCGGATGGCACGGTAAGTGTCACCTACTCGAATGGACAAACGCAGAATGTGGGACAGCTAGCGCTGGCGAACGCGCCCAATCTGCAGGGTCTTGCGCTGCTCGGCAACGGAGATTACGAGACCAATTCGGCCAGCGGGACGGCGGCGGTCGGCGCCTCAGGAACGTCCGGCTTGGCAACCATGCAGGATGACGCGCTGGAGGCCTCTAACGTCAACATTTCCACCGAGTTCTCCGATCTGATCATCGCGCAGCGAGCCTTTGAGGCCAACGCCAAGTCGGTCACCACCTTCGACACCGTCACCCAGGACACCATCAACATGGTTCATTGAGATTCCTCCATCGGCGTGCAATTTCTTGAGGGCGGTCGAATCTGGCCGCCCTATTCTTTCGCCTTGGGCTGGATCTCGATGAACAAGCCCTTGCTGTGCGCCAGCACATTTTCCTTCGCATCGGCAACCACAGCTTCGGCCCAGTGTTTTCGCCCTTCATTCCGCACCACGCGCCCCTCGACGCGAAGAGCCGTGCCGCTCGGCACGGGGCGAAGATATTCGACCTCCATTTTCCTTGTCATCGAAGGCCGTCCCTGGGCGCGGACCGCTTTGCTCATCGCCTCATCGAGAAGCGTGGCGATAATTCCCCCGTGCAGATAGCCCGGATGGCCTGCAAAGGCCTCCGGAACAACCGGAAGGCTCACCACGGCGCCGTCCGCCGCAAGCATGAACTCCAGACGCAATCCGGTTGCATTCGCCTGCCCGCAGCCAAAACAACGGTTGTTGGTTGAGTGGGCGAAAGGCGTGAGCGGTTCGTGAGAATGAAGCTGCATGAGTTCAGGATACTTGCTTCGCATGCGCGGCCTTGACCTGCCCGGCGTCGCCCGCGCAGACTGAAGATGCGGCGTTCGCATGAACATCCGCGCATCCCCGGAGGATATTCCCATGACCAACGTCAATCGCAGGACTGCGATCGTGCAAATGAGCGCACTGGCAGGCGCAGCGCTGGTGGCAAATCGGCTCCACGCAGAAGGTACCCTGGTTGCTCAAGCGGCTGCTCCGGCCGCGGCGCCTGCGGGACCCTTCACATTGCCCGATCTGCCGTACGCCTACGACGCCCTCGAGCCATATTTCGACGCCGACACGATGCATTTGCATCACGACAAACACCACAGGGCGTACGTCAACAACCTGAATGCCGCCGTCGCCGGACATCCTGAGCTGGCCGGCAAAACCGTCTACGAACTGGTGGCGAACCTCACCGACGTTCCCGAATCCATCCGCACCGCGGTGCGCAACAATGGCGGCGGCCATGCCAACCATTCCTTCTGGTGGCCGATGCTGGGCAAGGGAAGTGCTGCACCAATCGGCGAGCTGGCCAAGGCCATCGATGGCAAATTCGGCACGTTCTCGGCTTTTCAGGAGCAGTTGACGAAAGCTGCTCTCAGCGTCTTCGGCAGCGGTTGGGCCTGGCTGGTCAGGCTGCCCGACGGTTCACTGGCCATTGAAACCACGCCCAACCAGGACAGCCCGTTGACCGCCGGCCACCATCCGATCGCCGGCGTCGACGTGTGGGAGCACGCGTACTATCTCAAGTACCATAATCTCCGGGCGGATTACGTGAAAGCCTTCTTCCAGGTGATCAACTGGGACTTTGTCAGCAGCAAGTTTGCCGAGAAAGCGTAACCACCGGTGCTTTTGAAAATTGGCTGGATGGCGATCTTCTCGGCTGCGGTTGCGGCTCCAGGCGTGGGTTGTCACTCGGCGCCGAGCCTCACGCCGCGGCAGGCGCAAGGCAAGCACTTGTACGACATGGGATGCGCTCATTGCCACGAAGAGAACGACCTGCACTTCAAGAAGGTTCCACCCAATCTGCACGGCCTCTTCAAGCGCAATACATTGCCAGATGGCGCTCCGGCAACCGATGCAGAAGTCGAACGGGTGCTCGTGGCGGGCAAGGGAATGATGCCGTCGTTTGCCTATCAAATGACAAAGCAGCAGATGGATGCCTTGATCGCCTACTTGCACTCAGGGCTGCGCTAACGCGTCCCAAAAATAGAGCTGAACTTCTGAGGAACGCATGTTGGCATCTTGTGCTCCTCGTCTTCGCCGCCTATGCAGGATTTTTAAGTTCCTTTCACACATCGGGCAGCCAATGCGGTCTATGCTAGCGGCACAGTAACCGAAAAACAGTAACCCAAACAGTAACCGTATCGAAGAGCTGTAGCCATGCGGCGCGTCTCCAGGCCGCACCTTACAGCGAGATGGAGGATTGTGTCCTTCAACGTCCGTGAACAATCGGAACAACAGGAGACAGATCGAGAGGCTGTGTACATCATGGTGATCGCACGACAGGGTAAATGCGCCAATGCTGCAGATTGTCCACTCTCCCGGACAGGTGAGGTGCTTACCATTCCGGAGGGATCGAAGTTTCATTGTCCGCTTTGCGGACGTCCACTCGCGGAGATCGTTACAGGTCCTCTCACGGAGAACGTGATACGTCCTCTCGCGGAGAACGTTATACGTCCTTCCGTAGAAAACGTTGTGCTTCTTCCAGCGGGGACCGTCACACGGCCTCCCATGGAGACCGTTGCGCGCCCTGCCGCGGAGACCGTTACACATCCTCCCGCAAGGCGCTGGCGTGCCGTCGGAATCTATGCAGGGGTTGCGGCGGCGTTGCTGTTGCTGGCTGCCTTGGCAATCCTGGAGAAATGGATCCCCGCTCCTCAGGCCAATGCAGAGGGAACGGGAAACGTTATCCTGCGCCTCTCGGGATCTAATACCATCGGAGAAACGCTGATGCCAGCGATCGCCGAGGCATTTCTTCGCAGCCGCGGCGCAACCGACGTGCACACGATCGCCGGGAATAAATCGCAGGAGAAGATCGTGGTTGGCACGCTTCCCGGTGACCGGAATCCCTCAGAGATCTCGATAGCGGCACACGGCTCAGCGACGGCCTTCACTTCGCTCGAAGAAAACACTTGCGAGATTGGCATGGCTTCACGCCGCATTAAACCCGAGGAAGCGGCCAAACTCTCCTCGCTCGGCGACATGACGGCCCCGGCCAGCGAGCACATTGTCGGGCTGGATGGGATTGCTGTGATCGTAAATCCATCCAACCCCGTCAGCCATCTCACCAAGGATGAGATCATGCGACTCTTCACCGGCGAAACCGCCAAATGGCCCGGCGGAGGCCAGGTTCACGTCTACGCCCGTGACGACAAATCCGGAACCTACGATACCTTCAAGACGCTGGTGCTGGCTGGCAAGCCGTTGGCGCAGGGAGCGCAGCGCTTTGAGGACAGCAACGAACTCTCCGACGCTGTCGCACGCGATCCTAACGCCATTGGCTTCATCGGACTCCCGTTTATCCGCAGCGCCAAGGCTCTGGCTGTCTCCGAGCGGGGAACCGAGGCTTTGCTGCCGACGGGGCTGACCGTAGCGACAGAAGATTACGCGCTTTCGCGGCGGCTTTTTCTCTATACTCCCGCAACGCCGGGCAACAAACTTACGCGCGAGTTCGTGGAATTCGCGCTGTCGAAGCAAGGGCAGGAGATCGTGGCTGCCAATGGCTTCATCGCACAAAATATCGGGTGGGAGGCGCAAACTCCGCCTACGGATGCACCCGAGGAGTACCGGCAGTTGACGCAGAGCGCCCAACGCCTGACGCTCGATTTTCGCTTCCAGAGCGGTTCCGCGGGGCAGGATAACAAGGCGCTGGCCGACATGAACCGCATTCTCGAGCTTATCGCCGACAAGAAGGCGTCGGGCGAGAAGATCATGCTCTTCGGCTTTGCCGACAGTCACGGCGGTACTGACGCGAATCTCTCCCTCTCGCTCAACCGCGCCAAGGTGATCGAGGACCAGTTTGTACAGCGGGGAATTCGTCCTGCAGTGGTGCGTGGATTCGGCTCCGATCTTCCCGTCGCCTCCAACGACTCGCCAGAGGGGCGCGAGAAGAACCGGCGGGTAGAAATCTGGCTCCAGAACTGACACCGGTATAGCGCGAGGGGCAAACCACGAGCGGAAAAGGTTTGCCCTTCGCGCTATACTCAGTGTTGCCATGGCATCCGAGAAGACTTTTTATTTGGAGACCTTCGGCTGCCAGATGAACGCCCATGACTCCGAAAAGGTCATCGGCACATTACAGCAGCAGGGTTACCGGCGGGTTGAAACTGAGGAGGATGCCGGCCTCATCCTCTACAACACCTGCTCCATTCGCGATAAGGCGGAGCAGAAGGTATTCAATCGCCTGAACGACTATAAGAAGCTCTGCAAGGAAGGGAAACGCTTTGCCGTCCTGGGCTGTGTCGCCCAGCAGGAGGGCGAAAAGATCTTCGACCGCGCACCCTACGTCTCGCTGGTCTCAGGATCCGCCTCGTACCGCAACTTGCCTGAGATGCTCACCCGGCTTGAGGCAGGCGAGAGCCGCATCACCGGCCTCGACGACCGCGAGACCGACGAGACCTTCGAGACCGAGTTCACGGCCCGCCAGAACCCCTATCGCGCCTACATTACCATCATCGAGGGTTGCGATAAGTTCTGTTCCTACTGCGTTGTACCGTACACGCGTGGCAAGGAGCGCAGCCGCAGCTCCTCCTCGGTGCTCGGCGAGGCAAGGCGTATCGCCGATCTCGGTTACACCGAGATTCAGCTCCTGGGCCAGAACGTGAACAGCTATCGCGACCCGGAAGGGAAGTCAAGCTTCGCGGAGTTGCTTGCCGCCGTCGGCCAGGTACCGGGCATCCGGCGGGTGCGCTTTATGACCAGCCATCCCCGTGACTTTACGCGAGATATCGTCGACGTCATCGATCAGGTGCCCACCCTCTGCGACCATGTACACCTGCCGGTGCAGTCGGGCTCGGCAAGAGTGCTCGCCAGCATGGCCCGCGAGTACACGCCGGAATGGTATCTGGAACGTATCGCATGGCTTAAGGCGGCCCGGCGGCCCATCTCGCTCTCCACAGACATCATCGTGGGCTTCCCCGGCGAAACCGTCGAAGATTTCATTCAATCCTTGGACCTTCTGGCCCAGGTGCAGTACGATTGCGTCTTCGCCTTCAAGTATTCGGCGCGTCCCAACACACCCTCCCTTGTCATGATCGACTCCGTTCCCGAAGCCGAGAAAAACCGCCGCCTTCAAGTGTTGCTTGAGCGGCAGAGGGAGATACAAAGAGTCAATTATTTCAAGCATATCGGAGAAATAGTTGAGGTGATAGTGGAAGGCGTGAATCCCGCTCGGGGGCAGGTCGCGGGCCGCAGCAGCCAGAACAAGCCGGTCAACTTCGCGTGGTCGCAACCCATCGCGCCTGCACCCGGAAGCTATCTTTGTGTCAGAATAACTGGAGCTTTTCCCAACAGTCTTGTCGGCGAGCCCGTCTAAGATTGCAAAGGTTTTTCAAGAGGGAACTGATGGACATTGAAGTGCGCATTCGCGGCCTGATGCTGGACCCGGCGACCAATATGCCGATTGTCGTGCTTAAGGATGTGGCATCCGATAGCGTCATGCCCATCTGGGTAGGCATCTTCGAGGCCAACGCGATCGCGCTGGAGATCGAGAAGATGTCTGCGTCCCGGCCCATGACGCATGACCTGACTCGGAACCTCATCCGTCACCTCAACGCTCGGCTGGAACGTGTTGTCATTACAGAGCTTAAGGACGATACATTTTATGCGGCTCTGTGGCTGCGGCAAGGGGACGAGCCGGTGGTTATTGACGCGCGGCCTTCCGATGCCATCGCGCTCGCATTGCGCGCCGACTGCCCGATCTACGTCGCTGAAAAGGTTATGGATACCGCCAAGCTAAACACCAGTGGCCCGCCCGAAGGGCCCACGGCCGAGCAGTTGCGCGGGTGGCTCGAAGGGCTGAACGACGACGACCTCGGCCGCTATAAGATGTGATCGAGCCAGAGCCGCCAAAGCTCTGCGGCGGCATTCTCAAGGGCGGGTGCGTGAGCGTGCGCAGAGCATTGTAACTCTCTGACTGAGTTACCCTTAACACGCAGTTCTCACAGGCCGCCGAAAATAGTAGCGCCGGTCTCCTGACCGGCTGTACTGAGGGCCTCCCGGCCCTCAGAGACTTCGTCAGGCCTTGAATGCTGGATGATCGTGCCGTCAGTGCCAGATCGTCGGCAAGGAGCGACCGAAACCACTCAGTAGCAGGCGAGTCCGCGGGCGGCAGATTGCGGGAACCAGCCGATCTCCGATCCGTGATCGCCCGGATAAACCTGAGCGCCCAAGACTGCCGCCATCAACTGTGCTCCCGGGCAGATGCCCAGGGGTCAGCCCGTCCTTTGGTGAAGGGCGGGTCGATTTCGCGTGTGAGTTGGGGGGATAATTCTCGGAGTCGTACCCGCCGATGGGACCGCCCGGCACGACAAGCAGGCCCGATTCTTGAATCTCCGGCACGGGGAACGGAGCTTTAGTCGCATGTAAGGTCATGATTTCAAACCCGCGTCGAACCAACTCTCATTCCAAGGGGCCTAGATCGCTGGAAGGGAGGTGGGTGAGGGCGGTAGCGTGTAAGCCCTTTGGGGGCTACTTGGCCGTGCAGGAGTGTAGTAAACAGAATATCTGTTATCGGACGTGACGGGCCGGTAGCATTGAGGATGCTTCACTGGTTGCAGGCACTTGTCTGCTACCGATCTTGCCCAGACTCGTCACAATCCAGTTCAGCTAACTGAACTCGAGCGCCCGGTAGAAATCCCACCTAGCCTATGATTAGAACCGTTGGAGAGCTGGGCAGAATCAGCAAGCTCCTCAAGCTGTACGAAGGCTACCGCGAGGTCAGGGCGGAGTTGGATCACTTGGGCGTGCTTCCGCGAGGCGAAGTGAAGCCGTTTGAACTGGCGCACCGCAGCGGCGACGGTGAGCAATGACTTCCCTGCCGCTGCAGATTGTTGCCATCGATTGGAGGCGGTTTCAGCCTGCTGGCGAACCTTCCACGCCAGCAGAAGCTAATCCTCGGTGGCCTCGCGCAAGCAAGCATCTAGAGACAATTCCCTTCCCAGATCGGCCAGTTCTTCCCATCAGGAGAGCGGTATTCGGAATTGGACGGATTTGGCAGGTTCTTTTGCCTTCCCTTGAAGCCATGCCGGCACCCCCACTCCATGAGAGCTGTTCTCCACACCTCCAGTCATTTGTGCACCTTGGGTACGCAAAGATCCTCGGGCGAGTGCCTATTACCCAGAGTGGATTCACCTGCCCGCACATAGATCCACAGATAGAAAACGCCCATGACCAGCAAGATGAGTGGGACTGGAAAAGACTGCAATGTCGTCACGATTTGGCCGCTCAGTCCATTTGCAGACACGTGCAGTCTCCTGATGCCGCTGAGAACAATTACCCCGGAAAAATCTCCAATCAGCACAAAACACACCGTATTCACTAGCAGTGCAAGCCAACCGATCAAGCCGCCCTCGGCCCAGAGCATGGCGCAAGCGGGAACCGTGAGTACGAGGAGTTTGGTGTCATAGAGATGATGATAGACAGGCAGCAGGGAAAGAGCCGCAATTGTCGCGAGTGCTAGCCAGGCTCTCTTCGGCGAGTGGCAGGACCGTAGAGTGACAAACGCCCATGCTAGCAGGAGTAATGCACCTACCAGATAGCTGAGTGGATTGTAGATGCGCGGGTCGTTCCACAAAGCACTGACGACCTCTTGCAAATTGACCAAGCCATTAAAGCCCGACGCAGCCGGGCCTGGGTAGTCGACACTGCCAGGTATAAAAAGCTCCAACATATTGGAGTGCAGTTCCTGCATCCAATGCGGCGCCACGTGCCAGACCCAAAGGAGTACCGGCAGACTTAGCGCAACTGTCGCGAGGAGGGTTTGCAGTGCATGTTTGCGGTAAACTCCGCCGGCTAAGAAGAAGAAGAGCCAGAAGAACGCCGCATCCTGAGGCTTGATGGCGAGGCTAAACGCGAGACACAGAATACCGGCGGGAATAAACCGCTCCCGAAGAAAGCACCAGACCGCCGCAACGCAAAGACTTATCGCAATTCCGGATGGATTGCCAAGCAAAATGAGCACTTCGCTGTTGGCAAGAAGGAAGCCGACCAAAGCGCCTGAGAGGGTTGGCGCGTAATCTGCCCCGAGATCCCAAGCCAGAAACGAGGCAAAGATGAGGCCCCCAGTTGTGAGCGTGAACCAGAGCAAACGCGCAGGCCCCCAAGGAAGCAGCGCGAAGGGAACCGTAAAGAAAAGCGCGGTTGGCGGATATACATGCCGCCTCATCATCAGGTCGCTCGCCGTTGCAGTAGCGAATGGGGCTTCCCCATCTGCTTGATATTCCTGCAAAACCTCACTTTGGTTATAGGGGTCTCTCTGTTGAACAAGGCACCGTGCAGAGTAGTAACTTGCCTTGAAATCTACCATAGCGTCTGGGGACATGTACGACAGGGTGATGCCCACTAAAATAAACACGACGCTTCCCAGGAACAATAGATACAGACCATTGAGCCCCGCCTTGGTCATGACGTGCTTTTCTCCGTCCTCTCCCCGGTGATCGATTTAAAGAACCATTATCGATAGAACAGAACTCATGATCTTACATGAGGTAATGCCATCGATCAATTACACGCAATCCAGCCTGAAACTCCCACTTTCGAGGCGACCCGCGTCTCTTTTCGTTGCAGCTTTCATCTAATTCCACACCCAACGCGTGCCCGGCGGCGCAAAGCGTCCGGCGGGCCAGCGCGCCAGTACCGCATGGGCCGCCTGTTGCAACCACGGCGTTTCCGTTTGCGCAAACGCAGACGCCGACAGCGCTGCGAGAATCATACCCACTGCCAGACGAAGACGGTTTATCGGTCATTCATCCTTTCTTCGATCCCGCGCATCGGCGAAGTAAGGCATTACAATTCTACAAGGCGAAGGACAGGCGGTGCTCCTCGAGGCACAACCGAAACGGAAAGCAAGAAGACCATGAAGATAATGCAATTGGCGGACGAAGTGCGCTACAAGGCTATGACTACGGACGATTTGCGCGCGACATTTCTGATTGAAGATCTCTTTCAACCCGGCTGCATCGATCTGGTCTATGTCGATCTGGATCGCGCCGTGGTGGGTTCGGCCGTGCCGCTTGCGGAAAAGCTTGTGCTCGGCACGTATCCTGCGTTGCGCGCGGACTACTTCGCAGAGCGCCGCGAATTAGGCATATTCAATATCGGCGGCGCAGGCAGTGTGACCGTCGATGGCGAACATTATGAGCTTGGCCGCCGCGACGCCCTCTATATCGGGCGCGGCAGCAAAGAGATTGCCTTTGCCAGCGACGACGCGCATGCGCCCGCGGAGTTTTATCTGCTCAGTTATCCCGCGCACGCCACGCATCCGGTCGCGCTGGTTCGTTCCGTTGCGCAGGAGCCTACGCGCCTGGGCGCGCCCGAGACCGCAAATCAGCGCGCGATCTACAAGCTCATCCATGCGCAGGGACCAAAAAGCTGCCAGCTCGTGATGGGCTTCACTCAGCTTGCGCCAGGATCCATCTGGAACACCATGCCCGCGCACACCCACATGCGCCGCTCCGAAATCTACATGTACTTCGATTTGCCGGAAAACGAACGCGTTCTCCATCTGATGGGACCGGCCCACGAGACCCGTCACCTGATCGTGGCCAACAAGCAGGTCGCGGTCTCGCCGCTTTGGTCGATCCACTCCGGCGCTGGCACGGCTAGCTACGCATTCTGTTGGGGCATGGGCGGCGAGAACCAGGCTTACGACGACATGGACAAGATCGAAACCCGCGATCTGCGCTGACCGAGGATTTCAAGAAAAAAAGTAACGATGTCTATACTCGATCAATTCCGGCTCTCCGGCAAGACCGCGCTCGTGACCGGTTCCTCGCGCGGACTTGGCGCGGCGATGGCTCTGGCGCTTGCCCAGGCCGGCGCGCGCGTCGTGTTGCATGGCGCTCGCTCTGTGCCCGAGGAAACGCTGGCCGCGGTCTCGGCCGCCTCGGGTCAACCCGCGATCGCTGTCGCCGCCGATCTCTCCGATCCGCGCGGCTGCGAAGCACTTGTGGACGAGGCTGCCGCGCAGCTTGGTCCGATCGATATTCTCGTCAACAACGCTGGCGTCATCCGCCGCGCTCCCGCTCTAGATCACTCCTGGGAGGACTGGCAGTTGGTGCTCAATACCAACCTCTCCAGCGTCTTTCGTCTCACGCAGTTGGTTGGCCGTGGCATGATCGAGCGCGGTTCCGGCAAGATCGTCAACATCGCCTCGCTGCTCACTTTTCAAGGCGGCGTCTTCGTGCCTGGCTATGCGGCGGCCAAAGGCGGAGTTGGCCAGCTGACCAAGGCCTTCGCCAACGAGTGGGCCTCGCGCGGCGTCAACGTAAACGCCATCGCCCCAGGCTACATGGCTACCGGCAACACCGCAGCGCTGCGCGCCGACGCGACACGCTCCCGGCAGATACTGGAGCGCATTCCCGCAGGCCGCTGGGGCACGCCCGAGGACCTGGCTGGCGCCGCCGTCTTCCTTGCCTCGGAGGCCAGCAACTACATGCACGGTCACATTCTCGTCGTTGACGGCGGCTGGATGGGCCGGTGAGGAAGCAACGATGAAAAAAGTATTGATCGCGATTTTGCCCTCGATTCTGCTGGCTGCGTTTGCCGCGGCGCAGACGCCCGCAACCCACACCACGCAAGCCGATCTTTCCGCCCGCCTCGAACAGCTTCGTGCCCAGGCCAAAAGCGGCGAAGGCTCAGCCGCCATCAAACTCGAAGCGTTTCCGCACCACTTCACCATGCTCTCCCTGCGTTTGAAGAGCGGCAATGGCGAGTTGCATGAACACTGGGCCGATTTTTTCTACGTTGTGCGCGGCCATGCCCGCCTGCTTACCGGAGGCACGCTGGTTGGGTCGCATCCCACATCCGAGGGCGAGCTGCGCGGCAGTGCTGTCGAAGGCGGCCAGGAAACGGATCTGGCCGAAGGCGACTTCGTTCACATCCCCGCCGGCGTTCCCCACCAGTTACTGATCGCCAATGGCGAAGAGTTTGTCTATTACGTCATCAAGGTCCAGGAAAACTAAGGCATTTGGGTAGCAGAGCTTCAGTTCCGGATTTCGGCCAGCAAATGCTCGATCTCAATGCGTTCCTCCGCATTGAGCGGCAACAGGGGCGCACGAGGCCGGCCCCCGTAGTAGCCATTGAAGTCGCACGCGTACTTCACTCCGGCAATGCCCAGCGCTCCGACAATCCGCTGATTCGCCATCGCGATGCGCTCTTGTTTTTCCCGCGCCAAGGCAAGGTCATGATCCTTCCAGGCGAGGTAAATCTCCTGGCACGCCTGTGGCGCGAACGCGGCGAGACCTAGAATCGCACCCACCGCTCCGCATTCGAGCGACTCCAACACCACACTCCCCGAACCGCACAGGACCTGGAATCCGACTTCCCTGCTGCGCGTCTTTACGGGAATCGCCGGGACAGCCGTAGCCACGGCCGCGCCGCCTGCCAGATCTCCGGCAGAAACGAATCCACCTTCCGCATCGGCACGCGGCTCCAGCATCCGTGCTGTGGCCGGCTCAAACGTCTGCGTTACCGGCACGGTTCGCCGTGGCGCATGTTGCGTTGCGGCAACGAGCGCCCCGATGCGCTCGACCTTCCCGGATGAGTCCTTGATTCCGATAATGTTCGGATGGCCGGCGAGCTCACCCGCCAAGTCAACCGGAATCGGATAAGGAACGCATTGGGGAATATTGTAGAGAATCACAGGAAGCGGCGAGCGGTCGGCAACGCTGCGAAAATAATGAAGTACCGCGGCAGACGACATCTGCCGCGCATAGTAACTGGGCGGCCGAATCAGGACCGCATCGTAGCGGAACTCAGCGGCGGCCACGGCCAGCTCGACCGTCGCCTTTACGCTCTCCCGGCCCACGCCCGCGATCAGTACCTTCTCCGGTGCGGCGGCCTCGGCGGCCACGCGCAGAACCTCGCGCGATTCGGCGTCGCCGACAAGCGGCGCCTCGCCCGTCGAGCCTAAAACCACCATCCCCGCCAGCAAACTGCGCGAGTAGCGCGCGATGTTGGCCTCAATTTTGCGGTAATAAACCCGCTCGTCCGAGTAGAACGGCGTGGTCACCGCGGCAAAAACGCCTTCCAGCAGCATTTGTTTATTGTAGAGCCCGGCGCGCATTCCGCTGGCCCTCTTCCCTGCTCCGTGGTATCCAATTCCCTTCGTCGAATCCCCAGGCGTCGAACAGCGCCTTTCCCAGCTAGGTCTCTGACCGTTTAAAGAAGAACCTTCCCGTGCCCCATCCTTTCGCCTTTTTTGGCGAAAGGGTGGGATACCACGAAAGCCAAGAGGACGAATTCATGTTGTCAGAGACCTAGCGGCCGTTTTCAGTGTGGAGTGCCTGCAAGGCAAAGACAGTCACACGATGTCGTTGCATGGCCGCAATTCCCTCAGCCGCTGCCAGCGCCGCTGCCAGCGTCGTAATGGTGGGAATGCGCGCCAGCACGGCCGCCCGGCGAATCGCCTTCTCGTCGAAGAGGGCGTCCTGCCCGCGCGGCGTATTGACGACGAGTTGAATCCGCTTCTCCTTGATAAGGTCGACCGCGTTCGGACGCCCCTCACCCACCTTGAAGACCCGCTCCGCAATCAGCCCCGCTCCTTCGAGCACATTGGCCGTGCCTTCGGTGGCCACAATCTTGAAGCCCAGATGCACGTACCGCCGCGCCAGCGCAACGGCCGCAGGCTTGTCGTGATCGTTCACGGTAAAGAAGACTGTGCCGCCGGTGGGCAGAATCTGCCCCGCCGAGAGTTGCGCCTTGGCAAAGGCCTCGCCAAAACTGCTCGCCACGCCCATCACTTCGCCTGTTGACTTCATCTCCGGCCCGAGAACCGTATCCACGCCCGCGAACTTCGACCACGGAAAGACCGGCGATTTCACGTAGTAATGCGCGCCTGTCCCCAGATCCTTGCCGGAAGCCAATTCCTCCGGAAGCAGTTCGCGCAACTTCCGGCCGGTCATCAGCCGCGCCGCAATCTTCGCCAGCGGCACGCCCGTGGCCTTCGACACATACGGCACGGTGCGTGAGGCGCGCGGATTTACCTCGATCACATACACGTGGTCGTTGCCCTGCTCGTCGCGCTGGATGGCGAACTGCAGATTCACCAAGCCCACGACCTTGAGCGCTAGCGCCAGCCTGCGCGTGTGGGCGCGCAGGGTTTCGAGCGTCTGCTCCCTGATGTCCACGGCCGGCAGCACGCACGAAGAGTCGCCGGAGTGAATGCCGGCCTCCTCAATGTGCTGCATGATGCCTGCAATCACGACATCTTCCGAGTCGCACAGCGCGTCGACATCCACTTCAACCGCATTTTCGAGGAAGTGATCGATCAAAACCGGCCGTTCCTGCGAGTATTCGACGGCCTGGCGCATGTAGCGCGTCACGGCATCGGCGTCGTAGGCAATCACCATCGCCCGGCCGCCGAGAACGTAGCTGGGCCGCACCAGCACCGGGTACCCAATCCGTTCCGCCACGGCCAGCGCCTGCTCCACACTGGTAGCAGTGCCGCCGGGCGGCTGCGGAATCTTCAAGTCCTCAAGCAATTTGCCGAATTGTTTGCGATCCTCAGCCAGATCGATCGACTCAGGCGAGGTGCCGATGATGGGCACGCCGGCGGCACGCAGCCGCTGCGCCAGGTTCAGCGGCGTCTGCCCGCCGAACTGCACGATCATGCCGATCTGTGCACCCGATTGCGCCTCGTGGTTGTAAATCGCCAGCACATCTTCGAGCACCAGCGGCTCAAAGTAGAGCCNNGCGTGGCAGCAGCAATAATCGAATTCAATGCCCTGGCCGATGCGATTCGGCCCCGAGCCGAGAATGATGACCTTCGGCGTCGTTGTCGGCGGCGCTTCGTCCTCTTCCTCGTAAGTCGAGTAGAGGTAGGGCGTCATCGACTCGAACTCCGCGGCGCAGGTGTCGACCAGCTTGAAAACGGGCCGGATTCCCTGCCCTTCGCGCAGTTCCCTCACCTGCTGGATGCCTTCATGGCCTTCGAGCTTCCACTCCGTGGCAATGCGCTCATCGCTCAAGCCCAGGCGCTTGAGCTTCCGCAACTGCTCCGTGCCGATCTCCTGTGGCGTGGTGTCGGCGATCTCTTTCTGCGCCAGCGTGATCTCGCGCAACTGGTGCAGGAACCACGGATCCATCTTGGTGAGCCGCGCAACTTCGCGTACGCTCATGCCGCGCTCGAACGCGTAGCGGATGTAGCCCAGCCGCTCCGGCCGCGGCGTCACCAGCATCTGCGTCAGGCGGCGCGGCTCCAGCACCTCTGCGCCGGTCTTCTTTCCGGTTTCAAGCGAGCGCCAGGCCTTCATCAGTGCTTCCTTGAAGGTGCGCCCGATGGCCATCACCTCNNGGAATCTCGTCGAGCGTGTAGCCCACGGCGAGCTTGGCCGCAATCTTCGCAATCGGGAATCCGGTCGCCTTCGACGCCAGCGCCGAAGAGCGCGAGACGCGCGGATTCATCTCGATGATCGTCATGCGCCCGTCAACGGGGTTCACGGCGAACTGCACGTTCGATCCGCCGGTCTCCACGCCGATCTCGCGGATGCAGGCGATGGCCGCGTCGCGCATCCTCTGGTACTCGCGGTCAGTGAGCGTTTGCGCCGGCGCCACGGTAATGGAGTCGCCGGTGTGCACGCCCA
>PLSB01000247.1 GCA_003165005.1 Acidobacteriaceae bacterium
GCAGGGACTAGGGACGTAGGGACTATAGCGCTGGAGGCTAGGGATTTCGGACCGGGGCAGCCACCACGGAACAGACCTTTAGAGGCCGGACGATGATTTCCATGTTCCTGGTCAGCCCACCTAGACCCTAGTCCCTATGTCCCTAGTCCCNNCCTTGATGCGCTCCAGCAGCTCCTGGGTGGAGCAGTTCTTCCGGGCAACCATGGCGTCGGCCACGTGAATCTCGGCGCTAGCCGCCTGCCCATCGGCCAGCAGCATCATGGGTACGTAGCTTCTCATGCGTTTCAGGCGCTCCACAAGCTGGCCTCCGCTCATCTGCGGCATCGTGGTGTCGGCCAGCACCAGGTCGATCTGGGGCGCGGTGGCAAAGATGGCGATCGCCTCCTGGCCGTTGGTGGCGGCCAGAACGCGATAGCCGTTGGTCTCCAGCATGAACTTGGTGACGGACAGTTCCTGCTCGTTATCGTCTACACAGAGGAGTACTTTCTTCGGGCGCATGATGTGGGGATTGCTCCTTACTGCAAGTTTCACAGCTGGTTCAGGGCAACACAACTCTTATGCCGCGCTTGGCGCGGATTGGTGTTGCCTTTGATTGGGCCCATGGCCGGGAACTTGGCGGACGGTGTGGCTTTGGATCGTACTGCGCGTCTGCCCCGCGCGTGAACCGCAACCCTGGAGGATCGCTCACACGCGCTACGGGCAACCGGCTCGCGTTCCTCTGCGGGTCAGCCTTCTTTCGCGGTCGAATGTTCAGCGTTTTGGCGAGCCTCGGATACTTCGAATGCGCGCCGGAGAAATATCTGCAACGAAACGGAAGAGTACGGGGCGCGGAGGTTTGTGGGAAGAGGGAAAGACAGGCGAAGATGCGGGTGAAAATCCGCGTGAAACAAGTGGAAAACCGCTAGAGCATACACTCACAGCAACTTGCGATGATGAATTTCTGTTGAAAGCATGTGCATCACGGCAGGAAAAGCTGTCCTTTTGCCACAAGAACGGTGCTGCCCGCCACGCGCACATCGGCAACCCTCGCGAAAACTTCAATTGCGGAGAGAAACAAATCGCTCGGGCGGCCGATCTCCACACCCTGGCGCACGTGGACGCGCACGCCAGAGGGCGCCGCGCCGCGCGCCACCAGGTAGCTAATGGCGCAGCCGGCCGCCGAGCCCGTGGCAGGATCTTCGCCGCCATAAAACTGCATCCTCGCGCACCACTGCGTCGGGCACTGGCTTTGGTGCTTCGCACCGTCCTCGTTTTGGCACTTCGTGCCGTCCTGGTCTTGGACGGGGTTCGGAGCCAGGACGTAGAACCACCTCGCCCCGCGCTCGCGCAGCCACGGCGTGGCCCTTTCCTGGTCGACCTTCAACCGTTGCAATGCCTCCAGCGATCGCAGCACGACGATGGCAAACGGCGTTCCCGTGGAGACGACTTGCGGGGGCAATGCCGGATCGAGGTCTTCGCGGGCCAAACCGAGCAGTGGCGCCACCTCCGTCGGGTCCATCTCCGCGCCAAACTCAGGCTCTCTTTGCGTCATCTCGCCGAAGATCGCTCCAGAGTCCGCGGCGTCCGGCGCAAAGCGCACTGGCACCGGCCCTACCTTGAGCGCCAGCGTCACGGTATCGCCCGCCAGCGTCACGGTATCGCGCTCGCAGGCTTCGGGAGCGATGGTCCTGAGCACGCTGGCCGTGCCCAGCGTGGGATGGCCCGCGAAGGGCAGCTCCTCCCGCGCCGTGAAGATGCGCACGCGTACGCCTTCGGCGCGCTCCACCGCGGCAGGGCGACGCTCGATGAAGGTTGTCTCAGAGAGGTTGAACTCGCGCGCGATGGCCTGCATCCGGTCTGTAGCGAGGCCGCAGGTGTTCAGCACCACGGCCAGGGGATTTCCGGCCAGCGGAGTCTCGGTGAAGACATCCACGATGAAGTAGTCGAGATTCGTCGACAGGATCGCCACCCTCTAACTCCAGGCTGCGCTCTGCTAGCCTTTGAATACCGGCCGCGCGGCTGGTCAAACTCCTCTAGGCGAGCTTACATGAACAAGGAATGGCACGCGAAGAATAAGATGCCTGAGAAGGCAACCCTGAAGGAAAGAATCGACTGGCATGTGCGGCACCAGAAATCCTGCGCGTGCCGGGGGATGCCCAAAAGCCTGCTGAAACACCTGACCGCGAAGAGAGCGAACCGGACTGTCTTATAGCTCGATGAGCGGCCTGGGCAGGCGCGTCCGGGCGCGGTCGAGGAAGATTCTCATGCGCAGGGCCTCGGAGCGCTGCGCGGCCACCAGGCGCATGTGCCGGCGGATGTGATCGATGTCGTCGAGGTGGTCCATCTGCGCCTCGTCGGTAGCGGCATCCCGCTCCAGGCGCACGATTCGCTCTTCCACGGATTGACGGAAACGCGGGCTGATCTCGAAGCCATCCTGGGCGGCGCAATGAACGGTCATGACAGGCACCTCGGAGCTGGAATGCCTGAGGCTGCAAATTTTTCGCTCGCGGCCTCAAGTTTTCCCTAATGTTGCCGATACTAACGAAAGCCGCACCTCCGCGCCAGATTACGGTTTCCCGCAACTTAGGTAACCTGGTGTCCGAAAAGAGGACAGTCGTTAGTTTTCATCAACTGATTGAGGCTTTTGGGCGCCTTTCGCGGCGCCCCTCCGGGGCGCAGAGGTCTTTGAGGACTGCTTTCCCATCCTCATAAATCATTGTGGGTCGAAAGAGCGTCCCTCCGGGGCTAAAGCCCCGCTATTCTTAGACTTCTTGCGGCACGACTCAAGTCGTGCCCTTTCACGACGAATTCAAAGCGGACCGGCAAGATCGTGGCTGTACACCAAGGAGAGAGATGCTCTAGCTCCGCAACTCCGCTGGCGCCGCTAACACCGCTAACTCCGCCAACTCCGCCAACTCCGCTAGCTCCGCTAATTCCCCGGAGACGGCGCGTAGTAGCCTTTGCGCACCTGCACCTTCAACTCCTGGCTCTGGTCGCCATGGCAGTCGACAGTCACTTTGCGGAAGGCGCCGTCGGCCTTGGTGTTGGCGGAGGTATAGCTGGCTACGTACTGGGTGCGCAGCTCGTCCTGGATCTGCTGGAACGCGGCCTCAAGCTTGTTGCCGTTGTTGCCCACGTCGATGAGCCGGCCACCGGTTTCGTCGGAGATGCGCTTGGCGGGCGAGTAGCCGTAATACCCCTCGCCCTGGCTCCAGTACATGGCGCGGTCGGCGAGCAGAATCACGTAGACGATGACGTTGTTCCGATTTGCCGCGGCGATGGCGTCGCCGATCTTCTCACGGCTGCCCTCATCTTCGCCGTCGGTCAGGATGATCATGGCCTTGCGGCCGGTCTCCTGATTCATCTTTTCGTTCGCGGCCAGATAAATGGCGTCGTAGAGCAACGTGCCCTTGGGATCGCCAACGGTCGGCACCGTGCCTCCGCCCAGGCCGGGAATGCCTGACCCGTTGCCGCCGGCGGTGTTGATCTGGGCTATGTTCAAGGCGTGCGTCAGCAGCCGCGGGCTGTTGGTGTAGTCCTGCAGGATATCGACATTCACATCGAAGGAGACCAGGAAAGCTTCGTCCTTGGAGCGCAGAACCTGATGAATGAACTGGCCGGCCGCGCCCTGTTCCATGGGCAACAGACGGTATTGGCTGCCGGAGGTATCGAGCAGAATGCCCAGCGTTAGCGGCTGGTCGGTCTCGGCCACAAAGCTCTTGAGCGTTTGCGGCACTTTGTTCTCCTCGACCTTGCAGTTCTGCTGGGTCAGGTGCGGCACCAGGTTTCCGTTCTTGTCCTTGACGGTAAAGAACAGGTCCACCAGGTTCACATTCACTTTGAAGCTGGCCACGGGAGTTTCGTCGGGCGGCGGAGCGGGAGCGGTCGAGACCGGGGGCGCGTCGGGCGAAGGCGCAAGCTGGGCCCATCCTGCCACGGCCAATGCCGGGAGGCCAACCATTAGTGCCAAAATGACCTTGTGGAGTCGCATCCTGATCCGTTAGACGAAAACGGAACCCACAGGAGAGCATACACGGATTGATTGCGGGCAGGCAGGCAACCTGGTAGTGTCCTAACTCTCCGTTGCTGTCCAATCGGGTAGGAGGCGGGATCA
>PLSB01000120.1 GCA_003165005.1 Acidobacteriaceae bacterium
GCAAGGGCGGCTTTACCATGACCGGCCAGATCGGCGAGGTGATGCAGGAGTCGATGCAGGCCGCGCTGACCTGGGTGCGCTCGAACGCCGCGCGCCTGGGGCTTGCCGAGGACTTTACCAAGGACCTCGACATCCATATCCACGTGCCGGCGGGCGCCACTCCCAAGGATGGGCCTTCGGCGGGCGTCACCATGGCTACGGTGCTGGTTTCGCTGCTGACCGATTTGCCGATAAGGCCGCTGACGGCTATGACCGGCGAGATCACGCTAAGCGGCAACGTCTTGCCGGTGGGCGGAATCAAGGAAAAGTTTCTGGCGGCGCGCCGCGCCGGGGTCGATACCATCGTCCTGCCTTCGGAGAATCGCCAGAACGTGGAAGAGGACCTGACGCCGGAGATGACGGCAGGCGTGGACGTGCGCTACGCGACCCACATTGAAGACGTGCTCGCCGTGGCCCTGCCGAAGCTGGCCATGCGCCCGCAGCCGGTTGCAACCGAGCTTCCGGTGGAAGCAGCGGCGTAAGCATTGCTTCTCGTCGAAAGCGGGCCGGCGAACCTGCCGGCATTTGCTTTTTGTGCGCCTGCGAATTTCTCTCCGATTTGGGCGTGGCATTCCCACATTGGGCCCGGCTTCAGAATGGCCCACTCCCTTGCTTCCCGGCGCTTGAGATCGGGTGAGCCAGGTAGAGAAGTCCAGATAGACGCCGATAGGACGGATAGAATCTGGCGATTTTCGACGCCATCGCGGTTCTGCAAGCGCTGGACTGCCACATTCGAGTGGATTGTCTGATTTCATCTTGGCATGGGCAAAAGGAGAATCCAACAGCGTTCGAGAACTACGTGGAGAGCAGGAACATGGCGGCTACACATACGATCGTTCCACTGCATCTTTCGGGAAACACCACCGCGCAGCAGAACCAGAAGCTGCAGGACTGCCTCAATGACGCCGTGCGCGATGCCTATCTCACGGCGATCGAGCAACTTGACCGGCAAAGCGCGCAGGCCGTGCTCGAGACGGAGCGTGGTGTCAAATCCGAGGTCACCAAAGCGGTGACAGAGATCGTTCACAACCACACGATCAGCAGCAAGTTCGAAGATGAGGAGGTGGGCTCGGATCGCAGCTATCCGCCCACCTATCGAGTGCGGCCCGTGGAAGCGCAGGTGACGGAGCTCAGGAAGGCGTTTCCGAAACTCGGCAATTGCAATGAGAAGCTGGGCCGGCTTCTGCTTCCCGAAGAGCCCGAGGCATGGTTCGCCATTCCGCGCTGGCAGGCTGTGGCGCCCACCTACAACGAGGCGGTGGAGATGGTTTTGGAGATCCTGGCCAAAAAGCGCCGTTTTTCGAATCGCATTGCCGAGCGCGTCGGCGAAAAGTACCTGCGCCAGACCGAGCGCAGCCGGCTGGCGGAGACCATCCTCGCCGACCAGCAGCAGGGATGCGACATCCTGGTTGTAGCCGCGCAGTTCGGTATGTTGCATCGCGGCAGCTCGGCCCGGCGCACGCGTGCCTCCATCGCCGGTAACGAATTCTGCCTGGGCGCCTTTGCCGTTGCGAGCATGCTGCTCACCCATACCGAACGGCTGTCGACCGGCGATGGGCTGATGCTGGATTGCGGGGGCGACGAGTACTCTCCAAGGGCCGATTACACCTTCGACCGCGTTCCTCTCTTCGACTTCGATATTTCCGGCATCGAGTTCAGCATCTTCTACGAGGACCGCGCCCGCAACCAGTGGGGAACGCCGACTGGCTTTCTCTATAAGCTCGCCTGAACCGCCCTCCACGTAAGCTCCTGATTGCTGCCTGCCGCGTCTAACTCACAGGCGGTATTCTTTTCGAGTGATGCGTGTGCGCGTGATCCCGTTTGGAGTGTTGAAGGACTGGCTGGGCTCCCAGGCCGGCGCCATAGAGCTGCCGGAGGGCGCTTCCGTGGCTATGCTGCTGGAACGCCTGCGCGCGACTCTGCCTGCCGGCGCCGCGGCCGGGATCCTCAGCAGCATCGCCGTCAGCGTCAACGCCGAGTACGCCCAGGCCGCGGACATTCTCGACGACGGCGACGAGGTCGGCCTGTTGCCCCCGGTCTCCGGCGGCTCTTCGCGTGCCGCGAGTCCTGCGCGGACGGCGAATCCTTTGGACGAGAGTGGTGGTCACGCGAACGTCACCATCGCGCTCACCCGCGAGCGCATCGATGCGGAGAAGCTCGTCGCCGAGGCCAAAAGCGGCGAGGATGGCGCGGTGGTGGTCTTCGACGGCATGGTGCGCAACCACACGCGCGGACGCCGCACGCTTCATCTGGACTATGAAGCCTACGAGGAGATGGCCCTGCGGCAGATGAGGGAGCTGGCCGCGAGGGCGCGCGATCGATTCGGCGTGAGGCAGGCAACGATGGTGCACCGCCTGGGGCGCCTGGAGATCGGCGAGACCAGCGTGTTGATCGTGGTGGCTTCGGCGCATCGCAGCGCCGCCTTCGAGGCCTGCCGCTGGCTCATCGACTCGCTCAAGCAGACGGTGCCCATCTGGAAGAAGGAGACCTTTGCCGATGGCGCGGTGTGGGCGCCGGGCGAGCCGTTTCCGAAAGAGATTGCCGTCGAACCCGCGGAGGCGCCGCATGAAAACTAGCCGCGGCCTCGGCATCGCAAAACGCATCGGCCTCGTTGCGCTGCACCGTGCCCCATCCTTTCCGCGCTTTTTGCGGAAAGGGTGGGAACGGATCTCTGCCTGCTCGCGTCATTTCCCACCCTTTCGCCCAGAAGCCGGCGAAAGGATGGGGCACGGGGTCTCTATTCGCTCTGCATGTATTGCGCTGTTAGCGCTCGTGCCGGCTGCCCTCGCCGCGCAGGAGCCCGCCGCTACCTTTCATGTGGACGTGAAACTGGTGAGCATCTTCGTCAACGTGGCCGACAAGAATGGCGCCTTGGTGGGCGGACTCACCAGGGACGATTTTGCGGTATACGAGGACGGGCGCCCGCAGCAGATCGCCGTCTTCGAGCGGCAGTCGGAGCAGCCGCTGAACATCACCTTGGCGATTGACACCTCGGGAAGCGTGCGTAAGGACATGAGCGAGGAGGCGGCCGCGGCGCGGCATTTCGCGCATGCCATTCTGCGCCCGCAAGACCAGATGAGCGTGCTCCAGTTTGCCACCGAAGTGCGCGTGCTGCAGCCGTTCACCAATAAGCCGGCGCTGATCGACCGCGCGCTGGGCGAGTTGCGCGGCGATTGGGCCACCGCGCTCTACGACGCCATCGGTCTGGGCTCGGAAAAGCTGGGCGGAAGAGATGGGCGCAAGGTGCTGGTCCTGATCTCGGACGGCGACGACACGGCGCAAAGCTCCACCTATGCCGAAGCTCTCGAAGCGGCGCTGCGCAACGAGGTGATGATTTACTCGCTCATCGACGTGCCCATCGAGGCCAGCGCCGGCCGCGACCTGGGCGGCGAGCACGCGCTCATCGCCATCTCCGAGCAGACCGGAGGCAAGTATTTCTACGTGAGCGGCGGCGGCCTCGACAAGGCCTTCGCCAAGGTGAGCGACGACCTGCGCACGCAATACCTGCTCGGCTATTATCCAAAGAATCAAGAGCCCGGAAGGGCCTTCCATCGCCTGACGGTGACCATCCCCCGCGCCGCCCCCGGCCAGTTCAACGTGCGCCACAAGACCGGCTACTACGCCGGCACGCCTGTATCACCGCGACATGACAATTGAGCGGCGGTGTAGACTGCGAAACAAGGGATTTCGACGATGGCTACGGCGACGCGCATTCCAATCGAACAGTATCTCAAGAGCTCCTATGAGCCGGATGCCGAGTTTGTGCGTGGTCAGATCGAGGGACGAAGCGGGGGCGAGTACGATCACAACCTGGTGCAATGGGCAATTCTGGATTGGTTCCGGCGGCACGATAAAGAATGGCAAACACCGTCCATCCAGGAACAGAGAACGCGGCTCAACTCGGACACTGTTCGCATTCCGGATGTGAGTGTCTGGGCGCGGACGGTTGCGATTGAGCCGGTCTTCAGCCACCCGCAGCTCATTGTGGTCGAGGTATTGTCGCCGGAGGATCGCCATTCCAAAGTGCAGGAGAAGGTTGAGGACTGCCGGCGATTTCAGGTGCCGCACATCTGGGTCATCGATCCGCTCCAGCGGATGGGCTGGGACTGTTCAAACGGCAACTGGATGCGCGCCAGCCGCTTTGCCGTCGAGGGTTCTGCCATCCATCTCGATCTCGAGCAGCTTTTCAGGGAACTGGATGCGGCAGAGGCCTGAGCGCCGCCCCCGGCCAGTTCAACGTGCGCCACAAAACCGGCTACTACGCCGGCACGCCCCTGAAGGGGAACTGATTGCCGAGCTAAGGTTCGACCTCAAGGAAATGCCTGTGGCGGATCGGTTTTTCGGTTTTGCCCGTCACTCGCCCGCAACTCAAGAATTCAATCGTCGCGACGTTCGAAGGTATGCCGCTAGGTGCATCCGCGATTGGGCATAAGGCGAGAATCCCTAGAGGCGGCATCGGCGTTTCAGGGGAGTAATTCTGAGAATCCGATGCACAATGAGCGCAATGGGCTGTTGGCGTAAACCGAGAATTGTGCAGAGACCGATCAACGGAGCTTTGAGCCTAACATTTGTCGGCACGAATGCGCCGTAGTTGCGGTGATGCGTGAGGAATCCGCCCTTTCGGGTTCTCGAATTAATGCCGCACAGCTATGCGAAGCTGAGGACGGAGCGGAACCAGGATGCTGGAATAAGCGCGTACGATTTTGTTGTATAGATCCGTTACCTTTGGCGCTTTGACGCCCACGATGAACGCGTACGGAATCGGGTCCGGCATCTGCGCCTTTGTTGCGCTCTCCCGGCTATGATAGTAAATATCAAAAAACGGTTCGTTCAACTCCGTACCATCGAATTTCTGCGTTCTGCGCCTGCACGGTTCCCATTTAAAGTCCTCCGCGCGAAGTTGGTATTCCGGAGAGCTATACATATTCACCGCCGAATAGAAACTGTCCGCCTTCGGCTGCTTCGATCGTTTGCCGGTTATCTTGTTGATGGAGAACTGATTCTTGTTCGGTCGAAATAGGACTTCAAGGCCTGCGCGCGTATATGCGTCTGTGTGCTCCGGATCAACCTCTGGCGCAATCACCAATGTTGCTGTCAGGAATGTGTCTCCTACCGTACCTTCCTTCGGCATTGCTATCTTTGCCCGTAAGTGTTCGCCGATGGGCAGTACGCCTTGATAGATGACCACAGCTTCATCATCCTCACAGGTTATAAGGCGCTCTGGGTCCGACTCAAAGAGTCCCCATCCTACTTCAGGTCTTGGGTGATCCCAAGGGTCCGCACAATGAATGAGGAGCGCGCGTATGGCAAGAGGCGAAAGTCCATTTGCAAGCTGAGCCCTGACCGCGATACCTGAACGTAGGGCATATGGAGAAGAGAAACTCGTTCCAGACCTAGGCTCCAAGACGAGAGCATTCCTGGCCGCCAATACGCCAAATGGCTCTCCGTCGCAACCTCCGAAAATCACACCGTCGGGCTTTACGAACCCTGGGCTCCTACCAGGTCCAACACAGCTGTAAGGAGCCCGGCCCCATCCGAGGCCGTTCCGGGTCGCTGCGCCAACCGCTAAGACGTTTACCCCGTCAGCGGGCGGTTGAATCCTATTCAGTTTGCTCACCGCATCCGCTTCTCCCTCATTTCCGACCGCGACGGTGGCCAGCACCGTACCATGCGCAAATCGCTGATCAAGCGCGGCAGTCCAGTACGTCACTTCATCATCCACGGAGGGAGTATCCGGCCCAAGACTGATATTCACGAACTGGTATTTAGTAGGGTTCGTGTCGAGATGGCCCAAAATGCGATCAAGTACGTCCACATACTCCAAGGCATCTCCAGCCTTCTCATCCAGCACTCGAACGTGATCGACTTTGCAGATTGGCTGGGTTGGCAAATCACCCGAGGTTAGAGGACCGAAAAGGAGCGCGCTGGTAACAGCAAGACCATGCTCCTGAAATGCTGGTACTGGCTTGCCAATGTTAGGCGGCTCAATCAACGTGACCCATTTTTCTAATGCGGTGACCGCTTTGGAAGGCAATCCCCCGTCAAAGACAACTGCACGGAAGGATGTGTCCGCACATTCCTGCGTCGGAAGCTGAACTGCTTGTCCGAGAGATCGTGTCACTGGCGATTGGATTGGACGCAGCGATGGCATTGCCCTTGCCACTCGAACAAAGACGAAACGCGCGAGGTCTTCGGCTGCCGAGAATACCGTTTGCACGGGAATGAACGTGAGTCCTCGCACATCGCGCACGCGGTCCATTAGGACTAATGCGTTACGTGCCTGTGCGTACGCCTCGAACGCTTCGATTATGGTTCTGTCACCTGCATTGTGAAGTACTACTTCAAGGACACCCTCCCTATCGTCAACATCGAAGCCATGCAACTTATCTTTCGCCTGATACGCCTCCAATGTCTCAACATCACTACTGTCCGGCTAATGACC
>PLSB01000199.1 GCA_003165005.1 Acidobacteriaceae bacterium
TGTTCCTTAGGAGACCTGGGAAACTGGGTGCACAAGTTGGAGTTCATGCGGTTAGCGCCGCAGCCGCCGCAAAAACAGCGACGCGGCAATGACCAGGCGCGACCGGCGCTCCCGAGTTCCGCCTATTTCTGCAGAAAATCCCTGAGCGATTGCAACTGGTCACTGCGGATGGCAATGGTAACTCCAGTATTTGCTCCGCTTCCATACACTTCTAACTTCAACTGGCCGAAATCTTTCGTGGACAACATTCCACCGATGACCTCAGTTGACACAAGATCGATCTGTTTCTTTCGACCATGATTTTTACCGATAATCTGACATGTGAGCTTTTTCACTGAAGCTACAGTTGTGACTAGCTCACCGTTCCTATTCGCATAATTGATCGTCGTATCAACATTGCATCGAAAATCGTCGTGCGACAACGGGACAAATTCGGAACCTGGGTTTGCAGGACTAATTTGCTGGGCAAAGGCTTGCTGGCCGATACAGACTACAGTCAGCAGAATGACAAGAATCACGCTTCTTTTCAGACTCATTGTTTCCTCCGATTGACTTATACACCTGCCTTCGCAGGACTCTGAAATTCGACTATTTTTGCAGGAAATCTCTGAGCGATTGCAGCTTGTCACGGCGGACGGCTATGGTCACCCCGGTGTTTATGCTCTCTGTTTTCAGCTTCAGATTGCCGAACGACTTCGTCGGAAGCATTCCGTTAACCACCTTGGTTGCCGCAAGAGGTATCTCTTTCTCTGTGCCGGGGCTATTGCCAGCGATCTGGCATGTGACCTGCTCAACAGAATTTACGTTCGTGACCATCACGCCGTTCTTTCCGAAGGACATCACGAAATTCAAGTTATGCAACAAGCAGTGAATATCATCCGGCATCTTGACATACGCAGGAGCTGCGTTCGCAGGAGTTGTTTTCTGAGCAAAGACTTGCTGGCTGATACAGACTCCAGCCAGCAGGACAAGAATTACCGTGCTTCTTTTCAGGTTCATCGCTTTCTCCGAGCGATCTATTCACCGCCGCAATAGGGCTGAGAATAGACCGGACTGAGAATAGCCCCCCAGGCGACCTCATGCAACAAGCCTCGAAGAAGGCCGGGGAACCTACTGCGGCTTCGTCGAGTGCAGCAGCTGCGCTTGCGCCTGCTCCTCGCGCGCCGAACCGCCCACCGTAATCGCGCCCTCCAGCGGCAGCTCCTGCTGCTGCGGCTTGGCGCTCTCGTAGGCGCGCACAATGCGCTGCACCAGCGGATGCCGCACCACGTCGCCTTCCTCAAAGTGGCAGAACGCCACGCCCTCCACTCCGTCCAGAATATTGATGGCGTCCACCAGCCCCGACTTGCGCGGGTTGGGCAGGTCGATCTGCGTAATGTCGCCAGTGATCACCGCCTTTGAGTTGTTGCCCATGCGCGTCAGGAACATCTTCATCTGCTCGATGGNNTGCGCCCGCGCATGAAGGCCAGCGGAGCCACTTCGATCACGTTGCGCTCCAGCATGCGGTCCACCTTTTCAACGTCGATCATGTCGAAGAGCGCGTCGTAGAGCGGGCGCAGATAAGGATCGATCTTCTCCTGCAAAGTGCCAGGCAAAAATCCCAACCGCTCGCCGGCTTCCACCGCGGGGCGCACCAAAACGATGCGGCTGACGCGCTTGGCGTTGATGGCCGCCACGGCCATGGCTACGGCCAGATAGGTTTTGCCGGTTCCCGCCGGGCCCACGCCGAAGACCATGTCGTTCTGCTCGATGGCCTCCACGTAGCGGCGCTGATTGGTCGAGCGCGGCTGCACGGTGCGCTTGATCCCGACCGACCGCTGCTTGCCGGCTTCGGCCACCGAGCGCAGAGTCACCGCGGCATCGGCCACCACCAGGCGCAACATTCCGTTCAGCTCGCCGTTGTGCGGATGAATGCCCTGTCGCCGCAGCGCTTCAAAATCCTCGAAGATGCGCCGCACGCGGGCCACGCCGTCTTCCGGGCCCTGCACGTACACCGCATCGGAGCGAAGGTCGATGCGAACGCCGAGCGAGTCTTCCATCAGTCTGAGGTTTTCATCGCGGGTCCCGAACAGGGGCTCGAGGTTGGGCGTGATCTCCAAGGCGATCTTCAAAGGGTCAACGTCCTCCGTGAGGGTGAATTCGCGTTAAGGTCGAGGGGCAGCGCGCCGCGCCAACGCAAGCGCCCCCCTGGGCGCTCGCAGGCAAACAGCGGATTGTGAAGGGATCGTGAGAGCGCAGAATAAACCCATGTCCAACTTCTGGGCTGTCCTGCCGGGCCGCGGATTGGGGTTGAGTACCAAATCCAGTACTGCGAGATTAGCGCCAGCCGCGCGGCGCGTCAACCGCCGCACCGTTACTTTTGATCGAGCGGTTGCCAAGGAAGATACGGGGCGGCGCCGAGAGTGACCGCCTGCGGGGTTCATCGCCCGGAGCGGGTCAGCTCAAAGCGCCATGAAAGGTCCGACTTCAAAGGCTCGGGAAAGACTCTGTAAGAGGGCCGAAACGTGAAAGGGCACGACTTCAGTCGTGCCGTGAACGCCGCAATATGAACGGCGGGCTTTAGCCCCTGGGGGACGGTGTTTGAACTCGGCACGTCACCATGCGCCGCCCCCGGTCCGGTCCACTACTCTAAAATCGGTTGAGCCGCTCTGAGGACCCACGCCGATGTCACTTCTCTATATCGTCGTCCTGGCCGTGATTGCCGCTGCGCTGCTGGCGGTAGCCGTCCATCGCGCTCTGCGGGTCAAGACCAAGGCCGACTACCTCGTCGCCGGCCGCTCGCTCTCCGCGGTGGTGCTGGTCCTCACGCTGCTCACCTCGTGGATCGGTGCGGGATCGCTCTTTGCCGGCGCGGAAAATGCATACCGCAACGGCTTTGCCGCTCTCTGGCTGCCGGCCGGCGGATGGCTGGGCCTCGTGCTCATCTACTTTATTGCGCCCCGCGCCCGCCGCTTCGCGCAATTCACGCTGCCCGACCTCCTCGAAGCCCGCTACAACCAGACGGCCCGCGTCCTCGGCACCATCGCCATCCTATTCGCCTACGTGGCCATCACCAGCTATCAGTTCAAAGGCGGCGGCAACGTGCTGCATCTCATCTTTCCCGGCGCGGTCACGCCGGAGCGTGGCGCCTGGATCATCGCCATCTTCGTTATCGTCACCACGGCCATGGCCGGCATGTCGTCGGTCGCCTATATGGATGTGGCCATCGGCTCCCTGGTCACGGTCATCTGCATCGTCGCCACGCCCATGCTCTTCGTGAAAGCCGGCGGCTGGCCGGGTCTGCACGCGGCGCTGCCGGAGACGCACTTCGAGCTTCTCGGCAACCTCACCTTCGTGCGCGCCATGGAGTTTTTCGTTCCCACGCTTCTGCTCATGCTTGGCAATCAGGTGATGTACCAGAAATTCTTCTCGGCAAGGAGCGAGCGCGACGCGCGCGTCTCCGTCATCGGCTGGATCGCGGGCACGTTGCTTCTGGAAACGCTGATCGTCGCCATCGCGGTCTTCGGATCGGCGCTCTACCAAACCGGCGAAGTGGCCGCGCAGCCTTACGAGATCATCCCCTACACCGCCCGCCACGGACTGCCCGCTCTCATGGGCGCGCTGCTGCTGGGTGCGGTCTTTGCCAAGGTCATCTCCACGGCCTCCAACTATCTGTTCTCGCCGGCCAGCAATCTCATCGAAGACGTCTTTGTGCGCTACATCGCGCCGGACGCGTCGAACAAGCGCATCCTCATCGTCTCCCGTCTCGCCGTGGTGCTGCTCGGCGCCTGGGCGCTCTATCAGGCCCTTTACGCGCCCAGCATTCTGGCCAAAATGCTCTATGCCTACACCATCTACGGGGCCGCGCTCACGCCGGTCGTGCTGGCCGCGTTCTACTCCAGGCGCGCCACGGCCTGGGGCGCAGTCGCCGCCATCGCCACCGGAACCGCCGTTACGCTGCTCTGGGACGCGCCGGGCGTGAAGCAGTTCCTTCACCTCCCGCCCATCCTCGCCGACCGCGACGCTATCTTTCCCGCGCTTTTTGCCGCCGTCGCCGCGCTCATTCTCGTCAGCGCCCTCACGCCCAAGCCCACCGCCGAACAGCTAGCGCGGGTCGCGGATTGACGGACACGGCACCGGCGCTCCAGTTTACGAAAGAAAAGTTGTTCCAGGCGGCGGAACCGGTCTTACACTGACGGTGACCCCCGAGACCGTTATGCCGGTGGCTCAGCTCACCCTCGAGATCCGCATCGAGCACGCGCAGTCGCTCAAGGACCGCCGTCAGGTTGTGCGCTCCCTCAAGGACCAGTTGCGCCAGGGCTTCAACGTCTCGGTCGCCGAGCTCGACGAAGCCGTCACCTGGCAATCGGCCACGCTCGGCGTCGCGGCCATCTCGCGCTCCCGCGACTACCTCCACGGCCTCATGGAAGAAGCCGAACGCGCCGCCCGCCGCATGACCACAGAACTCGGCGCAGACCTCGCCGACTCTTTCTGGGAATACATCGAGAGCTAGAGAAAAGCGGAGCTAGCGGAGTTGGCGGAGTTAGCGGGGCTAGATCGGCGTCCCGGGGGATCGGCGCTTCGTCCACGGCGGGCCGGACACGCTGAAGGGAGCGGCCTCAAGAGACCGCAATCCCGCCATGCTACCCTGATTCTTTGAGTTCGGCCTTTGCGGCGCGCAAAAACCCAGCGTCCGAGCGGCCGAATCCTGGGGAATCCGTTTGCAACCTACCGCGTTCGTCATCGGCGTCTTCGAGTTTGTCATCCTCCTCTTCTCGCTCAGCTTTCACGAGTGCGCCCATGCCTGGATGGCCTCGCGCCTGGGCGACCAGACGGCGCGCATGCAGGGACGCGTCTCGCTCAACCCCATGGTCCATGTCGATCCCATCGGAACCCTGCTGTTTCCGGCCCTGGTCATCTTTGGGCCTCTCATCGGCTTCCGGCTCCCCTTCATGCTCATCGGCTGGGCCAAGCCCACCCCGGTCATCACGCGCAACTTCAAACACATCGTCCGCGACGACAACCTGACCACCCTCGCCGGCCCCGTTTCGAATCTCATCCTGGTCTGCCTCGCCGTCGCGGGCCTTCTGGTGATGGAAATGACCATGCCCGGCGGCGGCAGGATCGTCATTGCGTCCTTTGCGGCCGCACTGCAAATGGCCGATCCCAGCGCCGCGAACCCGGTCGCCCTGCTCCTCAGCCTGGCCATCCTCATCAATCTCTCGCTCTTCTTCTTCAATCTGCTGCCCATCCCACCGCTCGATGGCAGCCGCGTGGTGCGCAACATGCTGCCCTACAACGCGGTGCGGGTCTACGACCGGATCGGCGGCTGGCTGAGCTATCTGCTGATGATCCTGGTCGGCGGATTCGTGCTCAACCTTCTGCTCACGCCGGCGCTGGGCCTCGTCTTTTCTCTGCTTTGGCGTCGCTAGGTCTATGACCGTTTGATTTTGTACCAATTCCGTGCCCCATCCTTTCGCCTTTTTCCTGGCGAAAGGGTGGGATACCACGAAAGCCAAGGGACGAATTCATACGGTCAGAGACGCCTGGGCGCCCCATCCTTTCCGCGTTTTTTGCGGAAAGGGTGGGGAAAGCAGCTCCCGCGCCGACCCCTCCCGCTACAATGGAATGAGCGTTTTTTCACGTCTTTCCTGCAATGCAGGCGGCTCTCGATTCGCCGCCGGAGATCCGAACCACATCATGTCTGAAGCCGCCAATCCTTCCGAACGGCCGCGCGTTTTAAGCGGCATGAGACCCACGGGAAAGCTGCACCTGGGCAACTACATGGGCGCGCTGGCCAACTGGGTCAAGCTGCAAGATCAGTACGAGTGCTACTTTTTCATCGCCGACTGGCACGCGCTCACCACCGGCTATGCCGACACCGCCGAGATCACGACCAATATCAAAGAGGTGATCCTCGACTATCTCGCTGCCGGCCTCGATCCCGCGAAGTGCGTCCTTTTTTTGCAGAGCAAGGTGATGCAGCACTCAGAACTCTTTCTCGACCTCGCCATGATCTCACCCCTCGGCTGGCTGGAGCGCGTGCCCAGCTACAA
>PLSB01000219.1 GCA_003165005.1 Acidobacteriaceae bacterium
GGTAAACCTGATCGCCGTGGCTCACTACCTCGACGCGCTTTCCTGGCAAAAGGAAATCGTCAAGATCCAGACCGTCTTCGGCGGCAAGAATCCGCACCCGAACTACCTCGTCGGCGGCGTTCCCTGCTCCATCAACGTCAACGAAGTGGCGGCCATCAATTCCGAGCGGTTGAATCTTGTGGCGCGGCTCATCGGCCAGGCCGATGAATTCATTAACGAAGTGTACGTTCCCGACCTGCTGGCCGTGGCCTCGTTCTACAAGGACTGGGCCAATTACGGCGGCGGACTGCACAACTATCTCAGCTATGGCGAATTCCCGACCAACGGCTACAACCATCCCGAGGCCTTCAAGTATGCGCGGGGCGCCGTGCTCAACCGCGACCTCTCGACCGTGCTTCCCGTCAATCCGAAGGACCAGCAGGAGATCAAGGAGTACATCGCGCACTCCTGGTACACCTACGACGGCGGAGACAACGTGGGTCTGCATCCCTGGTCGGGCGAAACCAACATCAAGTACTCCGGCCCCAAACCCCCGTTCGAAAGCCTTGAGGGCTACGACAAGTACTCGTTCCTCAAGACTCCGCGCTGGAAGGACAACGCCATGGAAGTCGGCCCGCTGGCGCGTCTGCTGGTTTCCTATGCTGCCGGCCATGCGGATGTGAAGGAGACGGTGGGCGCAGTGCTGGGCAAGCTGAACGTGCCTGTCGACGCTCTCTTCAGCACCCTGGGACGCACCGCGGCGCGCGGCATCGATGCGGCGCTGGCCATGATCTGGCTTAAGGAGTTCTATGGCCAGTTGATGGATCGCGTGAAGAGCAACGAAGTTTCCACGTTCAACGGCGAGAAGTGGGATCCGAAGTCCTGGCCTGCCGATGCGGAAGGCGTGGGCCTGGTCGAAGCTCCGCGCGGATCGCTGGCGCACTGGATCAAGATCCACAACGGCGCCATCGAGAATTACCAGTTGGTCGTGCCCACCACGTGGAACGGCTCGCCCCGCGACGCCAGGCAGCAGCGCTCCTCGTTCGAGGCGGCTCTGATCGGCACCCCGGTGGCCAAGCTCGACCAGCCCGTCGAGATCATCCGCACTATCCATTCCTTTGACCCGTGCCTGGCCTGCGCCGTGCATCTCTACGATCCGCAGGGACGGCACCTTCACCAGATTTCCTTCGAGTAGGCCCATGAGCACACAGAGCACTGGTGTTAGAGACGTCTTTCGGGCCAACGGCAGCGCGCCGGTGGAATACCGGCGCGTGTACGTCTGGGAGCTTCCGGTTCGCGCCTACCACTGGATCAACGCCATCGCGCTGACCCTGCTATGCGTGACCGGCTTCCTGATTGGCCACCCGGTTCGCATTGCCTACGCGCAGGAAGCCTATCAGCAGTACTGGTTCGGCTGGGTGCGCTTCCTGCACTTTGCGTCGGCGTGGGTGTACGTCTTCAACTTTGCCGCCCGCATTTACTGGGGATTCGTCGGCAACAAGTACGCCAGGTGGACCGCCTTTTTCCCGTTCAAGCGCTCGCAGCGGCAGGAAATCGTCGACGTCGTCAAAGCCGACGTGCTTGAAACCAAGATGCACGGGCCCATCTCCACTGGGCACAACGCGCTTGCAGGTCTGATCTACTTCGGCACTTTCTTAGTGTTTGTCTTCCAGACCATCACCGGCTTCGCCCTCTACGCCCCCATGAGCACATCGTGGTTCCCACGCATGTTCGTCTGGGTTGTGCCGTTGCTGGGCGGCGACTTCGGCGTGCGCTTCTGGCATCACCTGTTCCTGTGGTTCTTTGTCACGTTCGTCATCGTTCATATCTATCTCGCCTTCTATCACGATTACATCGAGGGCCGCGGCACTGTATCCTCGATTATCGGCGGATGGAAGTTCGACAGGGTGAAGAGTGACGGAGAGCCCAAACAACCATAACAAAACCCTCGTGCTAGGCCTCGGCAATGTCATCATGGGCGATGAGGGCGTTGGCGTGCACGTGGTGCGAGCCATCGAAAAACACACCCTGCCTGCCGGCGTGGAATGTCTTGACGGCGGAACGGGCGGCTTCATCCTCCTCGAGCCGCTGCAGAGCGCCGGCCGCATCATTCTCATCGACGCCGCGGCCGACGGGAATCCTCCCGGCACCGTCACGCGCACCACGCCGCGCTTCTCGAGCGACTACCCTCCCACGCTCACGGCGCACGACATTGGCGTAAAAGATCTGCTCGACGCTTTCTATATGCAGGGCGGATCGCGCGACGTCGTCCTCTACGCCATCGCCATCGATCCCAGGCAGTCCATCTCCATGGAACTTTCTCCCGAGATAGCCGGGGCCGTCCAAGAGGCCGAAGAGCGCATTCTGGCGGAGCTGCGCGCGGCCGATCCACTCACCTGATCCCGTGCCCCATCCTTTCCGCAGCCTTACCGCGGAAAGGGTGGGAGAGCACGAACCCAAACCTGCTCTTCAACCCGGCACAAGCATGGGTGCCCCAGGTCCCTCGCATTTGGGGACCTGGGATACCACGAACCTCAACTCATCGAGAATCCCGTGCCATCCTTTTCCGCGCTTCTTGCGGGAAAATGTGGGAGCAACGCCTGGTTTAACTGGAAATCAACAAACAGAACTTGCAAATCCGGACCGTTTCGGTCTATATTCATTTCATGGGCGTTAAGATCTGTTGTCGCAGCTGTATGCACGCTGTTCGCGTGGCATAGGCAGCCTCGGTCTGAGTCCAGAAATCTAGTCCGGCTTCCCAACAATGCCCGCGAAACAGCGAAAGCTGACGCGGGCATTTTTTTCGAGCCGTTTTGAGCCCGAACCACAAACAAAGGAAGGCAATGAGCGAGATTCCGCAAAAAGAGACCAAAGCCCAGCGCATGGAGCGCCTGAAGCACGAAAAGAATCCCTGGCAAGCCTTTGACGAGGTGCGCAGCTTTGCGCGCGAGGGAAGGCAAAGCGTGGCGCCGGACTGGGCCTCGGCCTACTTCAAATGGTGGGGCATCTACACCCAGGGCGACGGCGTGGGCGCTACCGGCGGCAAGGGCGGCGAGGGGCTGGCGACGGACTGGTTCATGATGCGCATTGGCATCCCCAACGGCATGGTTTCGGCCAGCCAGTTGCGCTCGATCGGCGGCATCACGCGCAAGCACGCCCGCAACCTGGCCGATATCACGGTTCGCCAGAACCTCCAGTTGCACTGGCTCACCATCGAGTCGCTGCCTGAAGTGGTGGACGCGCTCGACTCGATCGGGCTCTCGCCCAAGGGCGCTTGCGGCGACGTGGTGCGCAACGTGACCGGCTGCCCGCTGGCCGGTGTTGCCGCCGGCGAGCTGATCGATGCCTCGCCCGTAGCGCGCGAGATCGCGCATCTCCTCACGGCAAACCCCGAGTTCTACAACCTGCCGCGCAAGTTCAAAATCTCCGCCACGGGCTGCCCCGCGTGGTGCACCTATCCCGAGATCAACGACATTGGCCTCACGCCCGCGGTACGCGATGGCGAAGTAGGCTACTCGCTGCGCGTCGGCGGCGGCCTGTCGAACGAGCCGCATCTCGCTCTGCGCCTCGACGCCTTCGTCCGGCCCGCCCAGGCGGTGGGCGTGATGCGCAGTGTCGCGGAGATCTTCCGCGATCAGCAGGGATTGCGCGAAAGCCGCGAGCGCGCACGCCTCAAGTATCTTTTTATGCGCGAAGGATGGACTGCCGATAGCTTTCTCGACGAGCTGCACCGGCGCATCGGCTTCAAGCTCGATCCCGCCGTTCCCGAAAACATTCCCGATGAAAGCCTGCGCGACCACGTGGGCATTCATTCGCAGCGCCAGCCGGGACTGGCCTATGTCGGCGCCTCGGTGCTGCGCGGCCGCATGACCGGCGAGCAGCTTGAAGCCGTGGCCGAGTTGGCCGAGCGATTCGGCTCGGGCTCGCTGCGCGCCACGGTGTCGCAGAACCTCGTGATCGTCGACGTGCCCCACGCCAAAACCGGCGAGCTAGCGCGCGAACTGGGCCAGATCGGCCTGCACGTCGAGGCCTCGCCCTTCTGGCGCGGCGCCATCGCCTGCACCGGCACGGAGTTTTGCAAGCTGGCGATTACTGAGACCAAGGGCTTCACGCGCTGGCTGGTCGATGAGCTGGAAGAGCGGCTGCCCGAGTTCGATCAGCAGCTCAAGCTGCACACCACCGGCTGCCCTAACGGCTGCGGCCAGCACTGGATCGCCGACATCGGCCTCGAAGGCAAGAAGATCAAGTACGAGGGCAAGCTGACCGATGCCTACTACTTCTGCCTGGGCGGAGCCGTGGGCGAGCACGCGGGCATTGCGCGGCCGGTGGGCTATCGCTGTCCCGCGCCGCTGGTGCCCGAAGCCATTGAGCGCTTGCTGCGCAATTATCTCGCCGGGCGCGCGTCCCAGGAGAGCCTGCGCTCCTGGTTTGCGCGCCACTCCAACGACGAACTGCGCGCGCAACTGGCCGGCGAAGCTCTCGCTCCCGTTGAGCGCGACCTGCCGACCGGTCGCGTGCCGCACGCCGTCGCGGAATGAGAAAAGCAGGGAACAGGGATTAGGGAACAGGGAACAGGGAATAGTGCGAGTGTGAGTGTGAGTGTGGGTGCGCACCGATTACTGACCACTCACACTCACACTCACACTCGCACTCGCACTCGCACTGACCACTGACCACTAACCACTAACCACTAACCACTACGAACTACGAACTGTGAACTGAAATGACTCTTCTACCGATCTTCCTCAACCTCGACGGCCGCCCCGCCCTCCTCGTCGGCGCGGGAACGGTCGCGCTTGAAAAGATCGGCAGCCTGCTCAAGACCGGCGTAAAGCTGCGCGTCGTCGCGCCTCAGGCCCGTCCTGAAATCCGCCAACTCGCCGCCGAGGGCAAGCTCGAGTGGATCGAGCGCGAGTTCCAACCCGCGGATCTCGACGGCAACTTCATCGTCGTCGCCGCCACTGACGTGCCTGAAGTCAACGCCATGGTCTATCGCGAGGCTGTCGCGCGCGGCATCCCGGCGAACAGCGTCGACGACATTCCCAACTGCGACTTCTTCTTCGGCTCCGTGGTCAGCCGCGGCGAGTTGCAGGTCGCGATTTCGACAGCCGGCGAAAGCCCTGCCCTGGCGCAACGCCTGCGTCGCGAGATCGACGAGCAACTTCCTCAGGATCTTGGCCCCTGGCTCGCCGAGCTCGGCGAACTGCGCCGCGAAGTCCTTGTCCTCCATCCCCGCGGCGAAGAGCGCCGCCTGCTGCTACACGAGCTGGCCCACCGCGAAATCTGCGACTCGGCCTTGTGTTCCACGCGGCAGTTGGCGCGGACGGGCAAGCAACCGTCGCGCGCCGTTGCCGGCCACGTGGCTCTGGTCGGCGCAGGGCCGGGCGATCCCGAACTGCTCACCGTGAAGGCTGTCCGCCTCATCGAATCTGCCCAGGTGATCCTGCACGACGACTTGGTCCCCTCAGCAATACTCAACTTGGCTCCGCCCCACGCAGTGGTCGAGAACGTCGGCAAGCGTTGCGGCGCGAAGACCATCGCGCAGCAAGAGATCAACGCGCTGATGATCGAGCACGCGCAGGCCGGCCGCAGCGTTGTGCGGCTCAAGAGCGGCGATCCGCTGCTCTTCGGCCGCGCGGCAGAAGAGATGGCCGCACTCGCCGAGGCTGGCGTTCCTTATGAGATCGTGCCCGGAGTTTCAGCGGCGTTTGCCGCGGCCGCGGCCCTCGGCTGCTCGCTCACCGATCGCGAGTGGGCTTCGCACGTCGTCTTCTCCACCGGCCATCACGCGCAGTCGCACAACCGCGAGGCGCTGCCCGCGCTCGAATCCGCAACGCGCGTCGTCTATATGCCCGGCCGCGACCTTACCTTGCTCGCCGCCGAGTGGCAGGCCGAAGGGCTGCCCGCCGATCTGCCCTGCGCCGTAATTTCGCGCGCCGCGCAATCCGATCAGCAGGTCGTGCACACCACGCTTGGCGAACTCGGTTCCATCGCGCCCGCCGCCGCGCCCAGCCTCCTCATCGCCGGATGGGCCGTGCGCGATGGTGAAAGATCGAATTCGGCCGAAGCCTCCGGGCAGACCGCCAGCATGAAGTTTGCGCCAAACTGATACCCTAAAAGCATGAAATTCGGAGTGCTGGTTTTTCCCGGATCGAACTGCGACCACGATGCCTACAACGTGATCGCCGAGATTGCGCGGCAGCCGGTCGAGTTCCTTTGGCACGACAGCGAGGATCTGAAAGGCGTGGATGCGGTCGTGGTCCCCGGCGGATTTGCCTACGGCGACTACCTGCGCACCGGCGCTATTGCGCAATTCTCCCCGGTGATGCAGGCCGTGAAGCGGTTTGCCGCGGGCGGCGGGCTGGTGCTGGGGATTTGCAATGGCTTCCAGATCCTTACCGAGTCGGGATTGCTGCCCGGCGCGCTGATGCGCAACGCGGGACTCAAGTACGTCTGCAAGCAGGTGCACCTGCGCGTGGAAACCGCGAACAGCCCATTTACGAATCAACTGAAGAAGGGCGAGGTGCTCCAGATTCCCATCGGCCACATGGAAGGCAACTATTTCTGCGAGCCGGAGGAGTTGGCGCGCCTGGAGCGGGAAGACCGGATTGCATTTCGCTATGCAACGCCGAAAGGCGAGATCGCGGCGGAGGCCAATCCCAACGGATCGCTTAGCAATATTGCGGGGATTTTGAACGAGGGCCGCAATGTGCTGGGCATGATGCCGCATCCCGACCGGTCCAGCGAGGCGCTGCTGGGTTCGGCGGACGGATGGAGGATCTTTGCGTCGATGATTGGAGCAATGCAGGGACTAGGGACGTAGGGACGAGGGAATAGGGAGGCGTGGGGAGTGTGAGTGTGAGTGCGCCGGACAGATACAACCACACTCACACTCGCACTCGCATTCGCACTCACACTCACACTCGCACTCACACTCACACTCGCACTCACACTCGCACTCACACTCACACTGGCACTCACACTCACACTCGCACTCACACTCACACTCGCACTCACACTCACACTCACACTCGCACTCACACTCACACTCGCACTCACACTCACACTCACACTGACCACGGACAACTGACACCTGAAACGGCCATGATCGACATTCACCAGCATCTGATTTACGGCGTCGATGACGGCTCTCCGGACCTGGAGAGTTCGCTCCAGATGGCCCAGGTGGCAGCCAGCGAGGGAGTGACCCGCATCGTCTGCACGCCGCACGCCAGCGACCCGTTTCCCTACAACGCGCCGCTCGTCGAGGAGCGCTTCGCCGAGTTGCGCGAGCGGCTCGAGGGCGTGGTGGAGCTGAGCCTCGGATGCGACTTTCACCTGTCGGCCGACAATATTATGGAAGCCTGCGCGCATCCCCTGCGCTACTCGATCGACGGGAAAGGGTATCTGCTCGTTGAGTTCCCCAGCTTTGTAATTCCTCCCGCCATGGCTGAGGCGCTTTTCCGGCTGCAGTCGGCCGGGTATAGGCTCATCGTCACGCATCCCGAACGGTATCCGGCAGTACTGCGCCAGCCGGAGTTGATCGGCGAGTGGATGCGCGCCGGCTGCCTGATCCAGGTGACTGCGGGATCGCTCTATGGGCGCTTTGGCAAGGTGGAAGAGATGCTCGCCAATGAGCTGCTGGAGCGCAACTGGATCCATTTTCTGGCCACCGATGCGCACCATCCCTTAAGGCGCCCGCCCCATTTGCAGCAGGCCTACAAGTATGTGGCGAAACGCGCCGGCGAAGAGACCGCGCGCCGGCTGTGCGTGACCAATCCCCAAGCGGCCGTGGAAGGCGCGGCGTGGCCGGAGCAACCTGAGCCCAAAGGGCTGTGGGAGAATGAGCCGCTGCGCTTCTCGCGCACGCCGGAGATGAAGAGGGCGCGGCGCGGAAGCGTGCCCAAGGGCGATTCTCCGGGGCCGGCGGGCGAAGAGGCGGAAACCGAAAGGGTGCCCGCCAGGGGATTCTGGAGCCGGCTCTTCGGGCGGTGAACGAGACAGCAAGTCGGCAAGTATGCAAGCCGGAGTTCTGCCTGAACTAGGTCTCTGACCGTGTGAATCTGCATCAGCCCCGTGCCCCATCCATTCGCTTTTTTCTGGCGAATGGGTGGGAAAGCACAAACCTCAAGGAACGAGATCAAGCGCTCAGAGACCTGGCCACGGCAAGCATAGCTACCCTCTTATCTCGAAATCCCCGCCATGCGCGGAACCATCGGGCCGCTGTCCTCGTATCTCCCAGGGCATTCCGTCAAACAGGTGGACCCGTGCACAGGTTTATATTTGCAAGGGAAAGGGAGAGCCTATGATCGACCGCTCGCAACGTCAGGCTGCCCGCGTTTTTGCAATCACAACCCTGCTGATCAATGCGGTGATTATGATTGCTTTCTCTCGTTTCTACGGCCCGTTTCTGGTTTGGGGCGACGATGTGGCGACGGCACGCAACTTCGCCGCGCATGAACAGCTCCTCCACTTCTACATTGCCTCGGCCGTCGTTTATGGCATTGGAACCATCGTCGTGATGGCTGCACTCTGCGTCATCTTCAGGCCGATCGGCCGCGGTCTGACCCTCTTCGCGGCATCCGCCAGACTGCTGTATGCCGCGATGTGGTTCATCGGGCTGATCGGCCTTTTCGACGCACTGCGCATCATGAGGGGCGCGGGGTACTTGCAGGTCTTCGAGCCGGAACGCCTGCAGGCTCTGGCGGGGTTGCAACTCGCCTCGGGCTGGGATGCTTATTACATCGGGCTGACGTTCTATGCAATCGGGTCTCTCTTCTTCAGCTATCTGTTCTTCAAATCGCGCTATGTTCCGCGAGCACTGGCAGTTTTGGGTATTCTGGCCGCGCTTTTCGAGGGGGTCTGCGGGTTCGCCTACCTCATCGATCGCAACTTCGGAACGATCGTCTCTGTGAATTATTACGAAATGCCGGTTTTCTTCTTTGAAGTGGCGATCAGTATCTGGATCCTGGTGCGAGGATTGAGACCACCGGAGACGAACCAGACGGCGAAGGTGAGCAACTGAAGTGCACCGCAGCGCTTAGAACAGCCTGTGACGAAACTCCGGTTTTGAAAGGGCACGACTTTAGTCGTGCCGTAACGCCCGCACAATCAGCGCGGCTTTAGCCGCTGAGGGATGCCTTTTCCGGAGTTTTGACTTTCACCACGGGCTGTTAGGACAACCCCAGTCCGCCGTCGATCGCGAGCGTCTGGCCGGTGATGAAGTGCGGTCCCGTGGCAAAAAACAGCACCGCCTGAGCGACGTCGGCGGCTGAGCCGTTGCGGCCCATGGGAGTCTTGGCGGCGAAACGGGCGGACTCCAATCCCGCCCGTCGCTCCGCGTCGCTGTGCGGAGAATGGGGCACGGCAGCATCTTGCGATCCCACCCTTCGCTCCGCTTCGCTACGCGAAGGAGGGGGCACGGCGGCTTCGGCGGGAAGATTCGCATCGTTCATTTCAATCCATCCGGGAGCGACGCAATTCACGCTGACTTCGGGCGCGAAGGCCTTGGCCATGGTTGCGGTGAGCATGTGCAGCGCGGCCTTGGAGGCACAGTAATGGGCGTGGCCGGCCCAGGGATGGCTTCCGCCTAGAGACCCGATGTTGACGATGCGGCCGCGCGCGGCGCGCAGGTGCGGCAGGGCCTCGCGAGCCACGAGAAAAGGGCCGCGGGCATTGGTTTCGAAGGCCGCGTCCCATTGCTCGAGGGTGAGGCTCTCGAGCGCCGCCGAAGCGAAGACGGCGGCGTTGTTGACGACGAGATCGAGATGGCCGAACTCGGCCAGGACTTGGGCTACGGCGGCGCGAACCGAAGACTCGGAGCGGACGTCGCACTCGACCGCGACGGCGCGGCGGCCGAGAGCGGCAATCTCGGCTGCGGTTTCTGCGGCTGCGGCGCGTGAGGAGCGGTAGGAGATGACGACGTCGGCCCCGGCTTCGGCGAGCGCGAGAGCAATGGCGCGGCCAATGCGCCGCGCGCCTCCGGTAACGAAGGCGGTCTTGCCGGCGAGGGGTTCAGCGTTGAGCACAGGATTAGTTTAGCGAGTCAGCGAGCCAGCGAGCCGGCGATGCGGAGCCGAGCGGGCTATTTTGGCTGAGGTTGGCTCGGGTTCGATTGGTTGCCGGAGCCGGAGGATTTGTCGCCGGAGGCAGACGGCGTTGCACTGGGCGAAGGGCTCGAAGAACCGCCGGACCCACTACCCGCGCCCGGGTTCTTGTAAATGGAGTACTGGGCGCCCGGCCGCTTCATGCGTATTTCCATCGTCAACTCGGGCTTATCGATCTTGTAGCTCTGACCGTAAGTCTGGTAGCCGTTGACAATCACCTGCAGCGTGACCGTGTCGCCGATGGGAATCACATCGATGATGGCCTTGCCATCTTCGTTCGTTTTCAGCTCCAGAGATCCCGTGTCCTTGTCGCCCTGCGTGGGATGGAAGATGACATGTGCATTCTCGATGGGCTTGCCGTTGAAGTCCTTGAGCACCGTGACCTCAATGTGCGCCGCGGGCGGCGGGGCCTTGTATTTGCGGCCGCGATAGTTATCGCTCTGGGCGCGGAGCGCGAGCGGGCTGAGAGAAAGGCCAATGCCGGCCAGAAGAACGCAGACGGGAAAATGCAGTCGCTGGAACATGCCGGTATTTTATCGCGTTCCAAGGTGTGGGGCGAAACCGTGCTGGCGGCGCGCGGCAGGATGAGCCGGGAAAAGACCGGAATGCCGGCCGCAATCAATCTTTCGGCTCTTTTCTTTGCAAATAAGACGATTGCGTTCGCCACATGACTGCGAAGCCGGTAAACAGCTCATGCTGAATGTGAAAGCAATCAATATGAGTCTAATTGACTCAAATTTTAACGGCTCTTCTCTTGACAAACTGTATTGACTTGCCTATCGTTAGCAATTGGAAGGCGAGAGTGCTAGCAGCTCGGTGGTGGAAGTGCTGAGCTGAGCCGCCGGACGTCAAGGCGGTGCGCACTCTACAATCCCGCAAAGTTCTGATTTTCATCAACAAAACCCGTGGGCCGGGCAGCGTCCGGCGAGCGCGGGAAGGAGAAGCAAAGCAATGGAAGCAACGTCTGTGAAGACCGCATTCACCCCGCTCCATGACCGTATTTTGGTGCGCCGGGTGGAAGAGACTGAAACCGTTCGCGGGGGCATCATCATCCCCGACAGCACCAAGGAAAAGCCCCAGGAAGGCGAAGTCATCGCCGTCGGTAAGGGCAAGTCCAACGACGAAGGCAAGGTCTTCCCTCTCGACGTGAAGGCGGGCGA
>PLSB01000177.1 GCA_003165005.1 Acidobacteriaceae bacterium
GGCACCTATCCGCTGCCCGAGGCGCAACTGGACCGCTTTCTGCTCAAGATCAAGGTGAGCTATCCCAGCCAGGGAGAAGAGCGGCAGATGCTGGAGCGGCATCATGGCGCCGGCGGCGCGAACCTTCTGGATGAGGCGAATATCCAGCCGCTTGCCGCGCAGCTTCTCGGCTGCGCGCGCGACGAGGTTCGCGCCATTCGCGTGGAGCAGGATTTGTACGGCTACATTCTCGATCTTGTGCGCCGCACGCGCGAGTGGCCGATGCTTGCGCTTGGCGCCAGCCCGCGCGCGGCCATCTGCCTGTTGCGCGTGGCGCAGGCCTTTGCCGCGTTTGAGGACCGCGATTACGTGATTCCCGACGACGTGAAGCGCGCCGTGCTGCCCGCGTTGCGCCATCGCATCCTGCTCAAGCCGGAGGCGGAGCTGGAGGGATTCGACGCGGATCGCGTGCTCGCCGATGTGCAGGCGGCGGTTGCGGTGCCGCGGGGATGATTTCCGCCTCGCTCCATCCCGAACCAGCGCGCGCGGTTTGCCGGCCGCGCGGACGATTCGCATTCGGCCTTACGCCGCGCGCGATCTGGCTGCTGGCCGCGGGATTGCTGCTGGCTCTTCCGGGGTTCTTCTCGGCGCGGCTCGGCTACGGAATGCTGGTGTGGGATGCGCTGGTGATTGCCGCAGCGCTTTGGGACGGCGCGCGCCTGCCCCGACCGCAGACGATCGCCGTGGAGCGCTCATGGAGCAACGCGCCCTCGCTCGACAGCGAATCCGAGATTGAGATTGCCGTGGAACAGAGCGGCGACACGATTCTTGAGTGCCGCGTTGTGGATGACCTGCCGGAGGCCCTGGTGGCCACGCCAGCCACGCGCAGCCTGCGCGTTTTTCCGCGCGTGCGCGCGGCGCTGCGCTACAAGATCGAGCCGCGCGAGCGTGGCGATGCGCGCGCCGGGGCGGTCTACATCCGCTACGCCTCGCCGCTCGGGCTGGTGGAGCGCTGGGCGATGGCGACGCTCGAGCAGACGGTGCGCGTGTATCCGGCGCTGCGGCAGGGCGAGGGCCAGGAGATCTTTCTTGCGCGCGGACGGCAGATTGAGCTGCAACTGCGCCACGTGCGCGAGCGCGGGCTGGGCCGCGACTTTGAGAGCCTGCGCGAGTATCTCGAGGGCGACGACCTGCGCGACGTGTGCTGGACGGCGACGGCGCGGCGCGGACAGCCGATCACGCGGCGCTACCAGACCGAACGCAGCCAGGCGGTGTGGATCGTTCTCGACGCGGGACGTCTGCTGCAAGGGCGGATCCTGCGCGATACCGACGACGAAGAACGCCGCGGGTTTTCGAAGCTCGACTACGCGTGCTCGACCGCGGTGGCGCTGGCGCAACTGGCGCTTTACTCCGGCGATCGCGTGGGCCTGCTGGTCTACGGGCAGCACGTGCAGCAACGCATCCTGCCCGGTCGCGGCCCGGCGCATTTGCGGCAGATCGTGGAGGCGCTGGCGCAGGCGCGCGCCGAGGGGAGCGAAGCCGATCACCTGCGGGCCACGGCCACGCTGAACCGCTGGCAGCCGCGGCGGGCGCTGATCTTATGGATCACCGATCTGGCGGAAACGGCGATGCGGCCCGAAGTGATCGACGGCGCCATGCAACTGCTCAAGCGGCACGTGCTGCTGTTTGTGGCCATGGCGCAGCCCGACGTAGAAGCCATTGCAAAAGCCCGGCCCAAGAATGTGGAGCAGATGTTTCGCGCCTCAGCGGCCCAGGAGCTGGCGATGCGGCGCGAGCTGCTGCTGGCGCGGCTGCGCGAGCAGGGCGCCCTCACCCTCGATCTCGACCCCGGCCGGCTGACCTCGGCGGTGCTGAACCAGTATTTGAGAGTGAAAGAGCGGGCGATGGTGTAGGCGCCTTGGCAATGGCGGTGTGCATCGTTATCGGTTGACAAAACGACTGAAAGTTTGTAGTTTATAGACTACGTTTACCGATGCTCGAACTCAAGCAAACCGAGACCTTCCGTAAATGGCGAACCAAGCTCAAGGATCAGCGGGCACGCGCGTTGATCGCGTCCCGCCTCGATCGTCTCGCATTTGGAAATGCTGGCGACGTGCGGCCGGTGGGCGAAGGCGTAAGTGAATTGCGGATCGATCATGGCCCTGGTTACCGGGTCTATTTCCAGCAACGCGGGAGTACGATTGCAGTCTTGCTATGCGGCGGAGACAAGCGCACGCAGGACCGGGACATCGAAACGGCGAAGCGCCTCGCCAGGGAATGGAGCAAATAGGATGGCCAAGAAACTGACGAACTACGATCCGGCGGAAGACCTGACATCGAAAGAGGCGATTGCGATTTTTCTGGCGGAGGCGCTCAAAACCAACGACGCCGCCTATATCGCTCATGCGTTGGGAGTGGCTGCACGCGCCAAAGGAATGTCGCAAATCGCGGGCGAGACCGGCCTGTCGCGCGAACAGCTCTATCGTTCGTTCAGTCTTAGCGGAAATCCCACTCTCAAGACCACCTTGGCGGTTGTAAGAGCTCTCGGCATCAAGCTCACTGCGAAGGCTCCAAAGGCCGCCTGACCGGCCTCACCGGCCGGAACAGCCAAAATATCAGCAACGCGAACAGGCATCCGCCCACGGTGAACTTGAGCCAGCGAGGCGCGGCAGAGGGCGAAAAGAAGCCCTCGAGCGAGCCGGCGATGACGAGCAAGGGAACCACGCCGGCGACCATGCGCGTGGCCTCGGCGCCTGCCAGGGCGATGGAGTCGCGCCAGCGATAGAGGCCGGGAAAAACCACGCCGCGGCCGAGGCGCAGACCGGCTGCTCCGGCGAGAACGATTGAGGGCAGCTCCAGCGAGCCGTGCGGAGCCACGAAGCTCCACAGGCTGAGCGCCAGCCCGTGCTGTTGGCAGGCCACGCCGACCACTCCCAGCAAAAGGCCGTTGAAGAACATGGACCAGATGGGGCCGAGGCCGAAGACGATGCCTCCGGCGAAGGCCATAAAGCAGACGGTAATGTTGTTCGTCATGATGGCGCTGCTGGCTTCGGGTTCCAATCCGACAATCGAGTCGGTCCACATTTTGTGGTGTTCGATGGTGTCGACCATCTGCGGGCCGAGCATGTGGCGCATGAACTGCGGACGCGCCAGGGTGAGCACCGAGCCCAGCGCTCCACCGGCCAGCAGAATGATGAGCGACAGCAACACGTAGCGGAAGCGCCGCTGCACCACGGCGGGATAGTCGTCGCGCAGGAAGTAGAAGATTTTCATGAAGCCTTTGCGCCGGCTGGAATAGATGATATGGTGAGCGCGAGCCAATAACTGGTTGACAAGCTCGGCGTAAGCGCGGGCGGTGGAGTCTTGGCGGAGGGTCGACAGATCGCTGGCCGCCTGGCGGTAGAGCAGCGCGGTTTCGCGCAACTCCGCGCGCGAAAGCCGGTGCACGCCGCCTTGGGTTGCCTGGTTGAGGAGCCAGTTGAGGCGGTCCCAGTAGGGGCGGCGCTTGGCGAGCCACTGATTGGAGAGAATGATGGCCATGGAACCGATTGGAGACCAGCTTAACATCGACACCCCGGAGCTTGTGGCCATCGAATTGCCGCTGGCCGGCATCGGCAGCCGCTTCATTGCCGTTCTGGTCGACTCGCTCATCCTGGCCGCGGCGTTCCTTTTTCTTGGCATTTTTGCCGCATTCATCCTTCCGGCTCTGGGCGCCTTCGGCGAGAAGGCGGCAACCTGGGGTGTTGGCGTCTTGATTCTCGTTTTCTTTCTGGTCTTCTGGGGCTATTTCGCGGTCACTGAGGCGTTCAGCAACGGGCGCACGCCGGGCAAGCGCGTGGCCAAGATTCGCGTGATCCACCAGTCGGGGCGCGGGGTCAGTTTTGTCGAAGCGCTGGGCCGCAACCTGGTGCGCATCGTGGATTACATGCCCGGCTTTTACGGCGTGGGCATTGTGGCTATCTTCCTGAGCCGGCGGCACCAGCGGCTGGGCGACATGGTGGCGGGAACGCTGGTGGTGCGGGAACGCGAGGTCGATGCGCCCACGTGGGGCGAGAGCGCATCGCGCACATTCACGATTGCGACGCCGAACGCGCATTCGCCCATTCCTTCGCCGGGGTCCTTCCAGAGCCGGGGCCCCCAAGAAGCGGCCTTTGCTTCCTGGGGTGGACAAACGGGTCCTGGTCCGTGGGGTGGTCCGCCGCACTTGCGCGTGACGCTGCCCGCGCCGGCGCTGGCCAAGCTGACCGCGTCGGACCTGGAAGTGCTGGAAGGCTTCTTTGCGCGGCGGCTGGATATGGACCTGGCGACGCGCGGCGCTCTCGCCCTGCGCATTGCGACCGCCCTGTGCGCGAAGTCAGGCCTCACGATTCCCGCGGAGACGAGCGTCGAAACCTTTCTCGAGGCGGTCGCGCACCAGTTCAGGGAGCTGGGGCGGATGAGCTGAGGCGTTGCGCGAAAGCGGCTGCGGCACTACACGGTGCTACGGAGATTCCTCAACGGCGGTGGCGTCGGTTTGGGCGGACGTGAAATGGAATTCGAGGATCCACACGCTCGCAATCGTGCGGCCGCCAACCCATGCGGGAGTGAACTTCCACTTCTCGGCCGCATTGAGAGCCTGATTGGCGAAATAGCGGCTTGTTCCCGGATAGTCGAAGGACGCCTGGACAACGTTGCCTTGGGTATCGACCTGGACACGGACCACCACGACGAGATGCCCCTGAATGGCAGCAGCTATTTTTTCGGGCACGTTGGGCAGGACCCGGGAAGCCACCTCGCCCTTGACGACTGGGCCAGAGGATGTGCCAACTGCGGGAGCTGGCGATTGAATTTGGGCAACTGGAGACGCGGGAGACGAGGGCTGCGGGGATGGCGCAGGCGCCGCGTGGTGAGAACCGATTCTCATAACTGCCAGCGCCACACCAATGACGATCAGCGTGCCAACAACGGCCTGCAAGTTGGTTTTGAAAGAGGGCTTTGCGGCACTCTCGGCAACGGGTGCCGCAGGCTGCGCAGGGTTTTTCTCGGCAACCGGCTCGGCAGGCTGCGCAGGAACTCTTTCGTCAACAGGCTCGGCAGCCTGAGCAGGCTCAAGATGCGCTTGGACGCCGCTCAGGGTAAGACGGCGCGCCGGGTCCACCCGCAGACACTCCCGCGCAAGGCCGAAGAAGGGCTCGGGGATGGATGCCGGCACTTCCGGTTCCGCGCCTTGCCCTCTGTCCCAATGCGGTGGCTGCTGGGTGAGAACCTGAACCAGAACCACGCCAAGCGACCACAAATCCGCCGCCGGAGCGATCTTCACCGTGCCGGACTCCGGCGCATCCCAGGACGAGGCCGGACGCCGGAGCGGCTCGCCCGCGACGAGAAGCCGGTCGGCGGAAAGCTTCAGCCGGTCGTTGACCACCATGATGTTCGATGGCTTGAGATGACCGTGCACCAGATCCCGCCCGTGAAGAAAAGCCAGCGCATCCAGAATCGGGCCGAGCATCTCGCGAGTTTCCGCGGGGGTAAGGGGACGCTCGGGAAGAATCTCGGAGAGGACTTCGTCCGCATACTCGGTTACGGCATAAAGCAGATCTTGGCCGTCAAGTTCCGAGCGGCCGTGTTCAAGAAGCGCGATCAGGTGAGGATGAGAGAGGGTCCTGGCTGCTTCCCATTGCGCAATTGAGGCCTCGGCATCCACCTGATCGGCGGAAATGAATTTGATGGCAGCTTTGCGCTTGGGCTCATCGCCGAGCTCGGTCAGGAAGACGCTGCTCGACTCCGTTCCACCCAAAAAGCGGAGAAGCGTGAATCTCCCATCGATGAGGCGTCCGACAGAATCGGCGCCAAGCAAGGCCGTACTCATATCGGACTCTATTCTACCGGCGTGCACGGGCTGCGCCGCAACTCAAAGAGACGACCCGCATCCGAGGCAGACTGGAAAGAATCAGCAGGGGAAGCCGGAAAACCCGCGGCCAAGGCCGCTGATTCAGCCGAAAATCAGTTGCATATTTCTTCGAGGTCTATGGAAAAACATCCTTCAGGGGCTAAAGCCCCGCTGTTTATGCTCCCTTCATGGCACGACTAAAGTCGTGCCCTTTCAAAACCGGATTTCTGTGGGCAGCTCCAGTGCGCGGACGCGAAAGCGGACGAATTGTCCATCGGCTTTCGATGCGGGGCTTTCTTCAGGCGGGAATTCTGTCTGCTTATTGCTGCAGGATCACCTGGTCGCCTGATTTTAATCCGCTGACGATCTCGGTGACAGAGCCGTTGGAGAGCCCCACGGTGACAGGAACCTTCCTGAAGCCTTCCTTCTGGTGTTTATCGGGAACCTGGACCGAAGCATTCTTCTGGTTGTCGTAGATCACGGCGTTTTCCGGCACTGTCAACACGCCCTTGTGCTCGTCGAGCAGAATCTCCGCGTTGGCCGTCATGTTGGCCTTCAGCTCTCCGCCGGGATTGTTGATGGAGACGCGCACCTCGAAGGTCGTCACGTTGTCTTTTTCCACGCCCATGGGGGCAATCTTGGTGACCTTTCCGGAAAAGAGCCGGTCGCGGAAGCTCTCCACTTTGATGCGCGCCGGTTGGCCCAGGTAAACATGAGCGATGTCGGCCTCATCCACCTTGCCCTGCACGTACACCTCCGACGTATCGCCTTCGGTCATGACCAGCGTGGCCGTCGAGCCCAGCACCAGGATCGAGCTGACCGCATCGCCGATTTCGACGTCGCGCGAAAGAATCACCCCGTCCATGGGCGCGACGATGGTGGTGTAGGAGAGCTGCTCCTCGAGCTGCTTCAGGCCGGCCTGGCTTTGCATCACCTGCGCCCGCGCCTGTTTCAACTTGGCGGTGTCCACGCCGACCTGCGCATGGGCAGCGTCGCGCCTGGTCAGCGCGGCCAGGTAGTCGCGGTTGACGTCGTCCAGAGCCTGGTGGCTGACGATGCCTTCCTTGTTCATCTGCACATTGCGGTCGAGCGTGGCCTTATACATGGGCAGGTCGGGAGCCGCTGCGTTCACCTTGTCCTGCTCAATGTTGGCCTCGTAGGTGGTCACGTTGGCCTCGGCGCTGGCCAGTTGCGCGCGTTGCGCCTCCACCTGCGCCTCGATCTCCTGTTGATCGAGCTGCGCCAGATCCTGGCCCTTGTGCACCCTGTCGTTAATGTCCACAAAGAGCTTTTCCACAATGCCCGACGCTTTGCTCTTGACCTCGACCTTGGTGATGGGCTGGATTTTGCCTGTGGCCACAACGGACCGCGCCACGTCGCCGCGCGTGACTTTGGCCAGCCGGTTGGGGTCAATTGGATCTCCCTTGGCAACATGGACCAGAACCGCGCCCGCCACGATCAACACAAGGGCAATCCCCGAGCCTACAACGATCCAAAAGCGCTTGTTTTTGCGTGACGCTGCCACAAACCCCTCCCGGAATAAAGATGAGAGCCCAGCTTTCCCAATAAATGCTGGAAGAAGAAGAAGCCATCAGAGGCTCTGACGGCTGTTGGCTGCCGTTGTAACCCTCTGGACCGTACTACGCAGGCAGGCGCCGTTCGGTTCCAAGATGGCTTCAGGAAATCACCCGGCCGGAGGACCGGTGCGCATCCGCCGCGCGCCGGAGCGCCCGTCTGTGCATGCGGCGAGGTCCGTTCAATGGAACCAGTATATCTTCCCCAGCGTATTCTCTAAATAAAGGAGAAAGCCAAGGCGTTTTCTCGCCGTCCAATTGTCATGCGCAGCTTTTTCGACACTCTCGGCCAAGTCTTCCGCGCCATCATGGCCAACAAACTGCGTAGTTTTCTCACCATGTTTGGCATCGCCTGGGGTGTCTTCTCTTTGCTTGTGCTGGTAGGCTTGGGCGCAGGCTTTCGCGAGGGCCAGCACAAGCAAATGGCTCAATTCGGCGTCGATGTGGTCATGGTCCTCAACGGCACCATCCCTGCGCTGGCCAACCAGCACACGGGCATGCGTCCCTACGAGCTGACCCTGCGCGACGAGGCCGACATCCGCAGCCTGCCCGAGATCCGCGGCGTCACCGCCGAGCTGGCCCGGTCCGACCCCTACGAAGTGAGCCAGTGGGGCTCGACCTCCGCCCATCTTTCCGGATGCCAGCCCAACTACACCATCGTCCGCTGGCTGCCCATCGCGTCCGGCCGCTTCCTCGACGATCAGGACATCCGCGAATCGCGCCGCGTCGCCTTTATTGCCTCCAAATCCGCTGCTCTGCTCTTTCCCGGGCGTCCCGCGCTCGGCGAGACCATCATCGTCAACGACGTCGCGTTCACGGTCATCGGCACGGGCAAGCCCATCGGCCGCGGCAACAATACCTGGGACGACGAAAAGATTTTCATTCCCATCACCACCATGCTTGAATTGTTTCCGCTCAAGGGCGACAACATCCCGCGGGATGCGATCACTTCGATCCAGTACAACCCCACAATCAAGAACGACAACATCGCCGCCGGCATCGCCGTGCATGGCGTCATTGGCCGCAACCACGGCTTCGACCCCTCGCTCCTCGACGCCTTCAACGAGTTCGATACCATCACCGAATCTCACCTGATCGGCACCATCTTCACCGCCATGGATGTCTTCCTGGGCAGCGTGGGAGTTGTCACCCTCGGCCTGGGAGCCATCGGCATCATCAACATCATGCTGGTCTCGGTCAGTGAGCGAACCCGCGAGATCGGCGTGATGAAAGCCGTGGGCGCCACGCGGCGCGCCATTCTCGCGCAGTTCTTCTGGGAAGGCCTCCTGCTCACCGGCCTCAGCGGCCTCATCGGCGTTTTGGCTTCCGAGGCAATCATGGCCGTGCTCCAGGCCTTGCTCACCGACAAAATCCCGGGCTTCGACCCGCCGCGCATTGTGCCCTGGACAGCGGCTCTCGCCCTCGGATCTCTCACTCTCTGCGGCGTCGCGGCCGGGCTTTATCCGGCCAGCAAGGCCGCGCAAATGGACCCCATCGAAGCGCTGCGCAGGGAATAACCGGAAGCCAGGAGATGAAGATATGTTGAAAGACATTCTCGCTCAAGCCTGGGAGGCGATGCTCTTCAACCGCCGGCGCACCGCCATCACCATGATCGGCATGGCCTGGGGCATCGCCACCGTCGTCCTTCTGATGGCCTACGGCAAGGGCTTCTCCACCGCTCTCGAGACCATCTTCGCCGAGTGGGGCACCAACACCATCGGCTTCTTCCCCGGCCGCACCACGCAGCAGGCCGGCGGCGACAAAGCCGGCGTCCAGGTCCGTCTCACTCTCGACGATGTCGACCGTGTCTCCGCAGTCCTTCCCGAAATCGTGCACATTACGCCCGCCGAGTATCAAAGCGCCCCCGTGCAGAACGATCTGCACACCTATACCTGGACCATCATCGGTTCCCGCCCCCCCTATGCCGACATCATCAAGCTGACTCCCGACCAGGGCCGCTTCTTCAACGGCGAAGAGGATCAGCAGCGCGCCCACGTCTGCGTCCTCGGCTCCGAGGCCAAGACCAAGCTCTTCTCAGGCGGTTGGACCGTAGGCGAAAGCATTCGCATCAACGGCGTCATCTTCACCGTCGTCGGCACCGTCGAACCCAAAATGCAGGAGGGCAACGACGACACAAATCTCACCGTTTACATTCCCTTCAACACCATGAGCGACCTGAAAGACACCACCTACCTCGACGGTGTCTGGATCGCCTATCACGGCGACTACCAAAAAATTGAAAAGACCATCCGCGAGACCCTTGCCGCCGCCCACCACTTTCGGCCCAGCGACCACGAAGCCGTGCATATCTTCAACCTCCGCACCCAGCTCCATCAGTTCCAGATTCTTTCCATAGCCCTCCAGGCTCTGCTCGCGCTTCTCGGCGCATTCACGCTGGGCATCGCCGGCGTAGGCCTGATGAACATCATGCTGGTGAGCGTGCAGCAGCGCACCCGCGAGATCGGCGTGGAAAAAGCTCTGGGCGCGCGCCGCCGTCACATACTCATCCAATTCATGGCTGAAGCTCTCGCCATCACCGGAGTGGGCGGCGTGGCTGGCATTGCGCTCTCGTTTCTCATCTCCGTCATGGTCGGCCGCATCACCTTTTACAGCGCCATCGCCAAGCACGCTGAAGCCGGCGACATCCGCCTCATCATCTCCCCCTCCTCGCTCATCGTCGCCACGGTGATTCTGGTTATCACCGGTCTGGTGAGCGGCATGATTCCCGCCATTCGAGCCGCCAACCTCGACCCCATCGAAGCCTTGCGTTACGAGTAAGGGGGCGGGTCGGGTTCAATCTGGTGGATTTCAAACTTTCCCGGCGCCGATCGGCCGCGGTCTTTGCTGCGCTTCTGGCCGCTGACATATACTTTGGACCAGAGAAGGAGAGCAAGAACATGGCCAAGAGCGTCAATAAGGTCTTCCTTTGGGGCAACGTAGACAAGGATCCCGAGATCCAATCCACTCCCGGCGGCACCATGGTGGCGAACTTTACGCTGGCCACGAGCGACCGCTTTCAGGACGCCCAGGGCAACTGGCAGGACCGCACGGAATGGCACAACCTGGTCGCGTTCAAACGCCTCGCCGAGATCGCCCGCGACTACGTGAAGAAGGGCTCGAAGCTCTACATCGAGGGCAAGATCCAGACTCGCAGCTGGGACGACAAGGAAACCGGCGTCAAGAAGTACCGCACCGAGATTATCGTCATCGACCTCTCGCTGCTGTTCACCCGCGAGGATGGCTCAGGGGGCGGTTCCAGCCGGACGGCCAGCGCCGACCAGCGCCCGCTTGCCGGCACGGACGATTACGTGACCGAACTCCCTTATGTCCAGCAGGCTGAGATATCGGACGCCGCCGCCCAGCAGGCTGAAATCACAGCCAAGAGATCAAACAGGGTCTTCCTTTTGGGAAATGTGGGCAAGGACCCCGAGATTCGTTCCACCGGTGGTGGAACCATGGTGGCAAACTTTACTCTCGCCACGAGCGGCCGTTTTCAGGACGCCCAGGGCAACTGGCAGGACCGCACGGAGTGGCATAATCTGGTCGCGTTCAAGCGCCTCGCCGAGATCGTCCGCGACTATGTCAAGAAGGGCTCGAAGCTGTACCTCGATGGAAAGATTCAGACTCGCAGTTGGGACGACAAGGAAACCGGCGCCAAGCGCTACCGCACCGAGATTATCGTCAACGATCTCTCGCTGCTCTCGGCCCGCGAGGAGGGTGGCGGGTACAGCCGTCCCTCAAATGCGCCGACCAATATGGACCAGCGGCGACCCGCCGCGAACGATGAATACTCGCAGGCGGCCGAAATCTCCGACGACGATATTCCGTTCT